>JACVXU010000045.1 GCA_015661185.1 Bacteroidota bacterium | reverse complement strand
CGCGACGGAAGAGGCTCAGAAATTCTATCTCCAGGAACACTAGTTGACGACTCAGCAACCAACGACCGCTCCAAACCAGGCACCCAATCTGACTGTACGGTGAAGCTGAATGTCATGCCCTTCAGCCTCTGTCCATTCTCCAATCGTATCCCGTCGTTCACCGTCACAGTAACTCTTTCGCCTTGCTCAAAGGCCTCCAGCGGTTTGAACACGATTGTCTTCTTGTCGTCCGACACTATCGTTTGCCCCTCATGAATGCCGCTCTTTGAGGCGACAAGGCGAAATACCGAATGCCCCTCGAGGACCCGTGAATCCAGATTACCCCCAGGGCGGACAATGATATTCGTTTCTTTGCGCAAGAATTCCGAGTTCGGTTTCGGGAATATGTACTCGTAGTATGAAGCCTCTTGCGCCAGCGCTTGTTGGAAAACGGATGCACTGGCAAGTGCCAACACGATCGCTGCACTCGACGTGAGCAACCTTCGTGCGGACAAAACGAATCGGTCGATCTTCATACGTTCCCCGACGGTCCCTTCTACTTGAGATACAACATGCTTCTCATTCTGGTTACATTTCCAGCGACAATTCGGTAGAAGTAGACTCCGCTGGAAAGAGCCTGTAGATCAGCCACCGCGCGATGCTCTCCCGCGCCTCGTTCGCCATCCACCAACACTCGCACCTCCCGCCCCAGGAAGTCATAGATCTTCAAGATGACCCGGGTAGTTGCCGGCAACTCGTATGTAATCGTGGTAGCGGAGTTGAAAGGATTGGGGAAGTTTTGATGCAGCCTGTATTCAGGAAGTGTACCTGCATGAGGCACGTTCGTGATGTTGGATGGTGTTCCGATCGGGAAACGAAAAACCCGGTAGCTGAACACATCTGCAGGGAAGATCATCTCGAACACCTTTTCCCCTCCCGGACTTACTTCAGTAGCTGCGGTTCCGCTCATGCCCCAGCCAATCAACGTGTTGCCGTTTTTCAGCCTTTGGGCATTCCCCCAAAACACGCTTGCAATATCTGGCGTATTTCTGAACGACCAGGTCATCATGGCCGTCTTGTTTGCCTGATCCAGCTCGTACTCGATTGCTCTCGAGAAATGGGGCTTATGAAACAGGCCGTTGTCGTAAACGAGCAGGTTCCCGTTTGGCAACACGGTGACAGAATGCTGAGCACTGAATCCTGTTGAATCATTAACGAACGAAAACTGATTGTTCTTGCCCCCCATTCTCCAGATGAATTCTCCGGTCCTGCGATCGATTTTTGTAATCTCGTCAAGGTTTCTCGCTGAGAGGATCAGGTTGTTGTCTCGATCAACATCGATCGAATTGATTTGCGTATGCACAAACGATGGAGCGAGTAGATTGACAGCCGGACTGACATCTGTCAACCGGTAATGTTCATAGGCTTTCCACTCGAAGACGACATTGCGCTTGTTGTCAATCTCCTGGACAACATTCACGATCACGCTTGCGTGAGAATCCCCTCCCTGGACATACTGGTTCATATCATAAAACCTGATACCGTTCCCGATCAGCAGCACATTGCCGTTCGGCAGAATCTTGATATCGTGTTCATCTGTGGTGAAGCCATTGTTCACCCAGAAACTATCGACAATGTTCAACGACGAATCCATCCCAAAAAATTTCTGTGAAGCGTAATCATAGTAGGTCAGCAAGCCATTATCCTGCCTTTTGAAATCGGCACATGTCGCCGCCGTTTTTCGATACGCAAGAGGGTTGCCTTTGTTGTCGTAGATGACGAGATACGGAGTGCCATTTCCCCAATACGGCACAGCTGCAAAAATATTTCCATCGGCTGTGTTCTTCGAAACAGTAATCTTCGGTCGCGGGAGATCACCGGGGATGCTGTCTAAAGCCGCCCTCCTGATCGCTGCATCGGCAATCAGCGCCGAGAAACACATGAGTGAGATATGGATGATCAGTGCTTTCACGATGATATTCAACGACACTCGTTTAATCATCTGCATCAAATGTGAAAATAGAGAAAAAGGGCTCGAGACTCAAAGCCCTTTTTCAAGACGGAAGTGCTTCACAAGGCGTTTGACACCATTTGAGGAGCAAGAGCGCATTGATTGTGAAGTCCTGCTTGTTGTGGCAGAGGGAAGGGGTCTCATCACAATTGTTGGCGGAACGAAATCGATGTGTTCGTGAGTGTGTTCGTCGTGATGAGTTTATTGATGTCAAAGGTGATGGTAGCATTTTTCCGACTGAAGTTGGCAAACGCAGAGCGCACGGAGCCTTTTGCGCACGAAATCAACGCTATTTTTCCCCGACCGTCGAACGTGGGCTAGAATTCCGGACCGAGAGAGAAATACCACATTGGCGTAGAGAATCCAGATCCGTTGAAGCTCCACGCTACGTCAATGCGAAGCGGAAATCCAAAAAAGAAAAATCGCGCTCCGAACCCGGTCCCGATAAGGAGGTCTTTCCCCTGAGTGCCGTCGGGGGTCGATTGAAACGCCCGCCAGCTCTTGGTATCACTCCACGCCGAGCCGACATCAACGAATGCTGTGCCCAGCATGTTCGCAAAGCCGATGGGCAGTGCTCCGAGGATCAGATAACGAACCAGAGGGAATCGCAGTTCCAGATTGACAACACCGAAACGTGTCCCATTGAGTGCGTTATAGTCGTACCCTCGCACCGGCAAAACAGGGGTCAAAAAAGCATAAT
Source organism: Bacteroidota bacterium (assembly GCA_015661185.1). Taxonomy (GTDB): domain Bacteria; phylum Bacteroidota; class Ignavibacteria; order UBA10030; family UBA10030; genus UBA9647. The sequence goes on along the minus strand of JACVXU010000045.1, from coordinate 14,232 downwards.
CTTCGACATTCTCGATGGGCACCTGACCGCCTTGATCAAAGCGCCTATTGATCCAGCCTTCCGTCCCTCCAATGAAGAAATACTGCCGATCTTTGCCGTAGCTTGCCCCGCCTGCAACCCGGTAGACAAAAATCAGCTCGCGCGCGAACTTGTTGTAGCTCCGGTAATCAAACGTGAAGGTCTGAACATCCAGTGCCTCATCGCTGATTTTCGCACTACCATAGGCTGTGGCGTGAAACCGCGACCCATTGTTGGGAGCAAACCACCCTCCCTGCCAGAGTGAGTTGTCATTGACATACGACAACGAGGGCATGATGAACGACCGCACCTGCGCTGGCTCTGAGGGGTCGTCAAGATTGTCCCGCGACAGATTAAGCCAGTTGACCGACAGATCAAGCCTGCTGAAACGATCGATGGGATATGATGCAACCGCACCCAGCGCCCACGAACGGAACCGATAGAGCCATAGATTTCCGTACTGGTCATCGAGATAAAGAAACCGTGCCGTGTGAAAGCCCTGGAACCCGTAGTCGATACGGTTTGGCAGATAGAGATATGTCAAGCCATAGTCGCTGTTCTTCAAATCGAGCAACAGGTTCGTCTGAAGGACGATCTGATGGTCCCCCAGCATATCGCTAAAGGCAAAAATCGTCGAGCCCTGGATTCCGTAAAATGTGCTGTATCCCGCCGTCCCGTAGACAAGGTCAGGAGTGAAGTTGAGCTTGTATTTCCGGGGTACATAGTTGCCTTCCGCATCACGATTGTTCGCAATGTCAAAGCGAGCCGCGGGCTTTGCCGTCACGATGGTATCACGCATGCTTTCGGGGGAGAACACGTAGTTCTTGAGATCGACGCTGGCATTCGCCTGATATTTTGATGGTTCCGCCGATGTGTCCTGTACAATGACGATGTTGTCCCGAATGATCACGGTGTCTTTCGGAGTGGCGGTCGCGAATATTTCGCGCGGTTTTTCTTCCCGCGGAAGTTCAAATTTCCGCTTGATGAACTCCGTCGGCTCAAGTTGGGCGACACTGAGCTTGCGCTCAAAGGGGGAGCGCATCAGGAACACATCGAATCCGGCTTGATGCAGCGAGGCGAAGACGAGCTTTGAGCCATCGTGAGACAGCGTCAGCTGGTAGATGCCTGACAGGGAGTTCGTAATCGGACGATCGGATCCCGTCTCCAGTGTTCGTTCGTACACATTGTTGATGCCGTTCCGGTCAGAGATGTAGATCAGTTTCTTCCCGTCGGGGGACACAACTGGCGACGTCTCATCGAAGTTCGGCAGGTCGGTAATGCGGCGGACCACACGAGTCTGGACGTTTACCGAATATATATCAAGCTGGCTATAGTCGATCTGAGACATTTTCAGGCCCGGTACGATCTTTCCCGGCGAGGTGAAGTCCCGTCGATCCGACGAGAAGTAAATCGTCTTTCCGTCCGGAGCGAAGGCCGGGTCGAGGTCTGTGAACACATCGCCCGTAAGGTTTGTCAGCTTTTTCGAGTCGAGCTCGTACACATAAATATCGGCATCGGGACCTTTCAGTCCTTCGAAGGTCAACATCTTGCCATCAGCCGACCAATTCACGGAGAAAACGCCGTCGAGACCGAGCTCGATTTTCTCCTTGCTGCCGGAATTCACATCGACGATCGAGATCGCGTCGGAGCCCCCCGCCTTGACACCGAATGCTATCTTTTTTCCATCGGGGGACCAGGTAATACCCGGGGTCAGGAGATGGAGCTCCTCAAAATCACTCGTCCGTTGACCGCTCACGAGCTTATCGAGTATCTGGCCGTCGGTAGCCGACATGAGATAGACGTCAAAGAAATCATTGCGATCCGAAATAAACGCAACCTTATCCCCCTGCGGGGAGATGGCCGGACTCGTGTTGTAAAAATTGCCATCTTTTGTATGATCGGTCAGGCGACGCGCAAAATCAGCCGGCTCTTCGCGCTTGGCGATGTCGGGCCAGTAAATCACCTTTTGTTCTTTTTGCCACCGCTCGGAAAGCTCTTTCAGGGTTAGTCCGATTGTGCTCTTGAGTCCCTGCTCAACGCTCCGCGTGCTTCTCATGCGGTTCATGATCTCACTGATTTTCTGCTCGCCGTACTTGTTTGCGATGTAGTACCACACAGATTGTCCACCCCGATAGGCGAAGTAACCGTTCAGATACTCGATGGGCGGAAGGTAGTTTTGAATGGTTGCGTCGCGGATGAACATGTCGGAGTTTGTCTCCCACTTCATCGACGCGTACTCTGCGAATCCTTCGTTCATCCAAAGAGGGAGCATGAACGGCGAGCGGCTCGCTATGAGGGACTGAATCGATCCCCCGTAGAACATATCATTGATGACCGCATGGACAAGCTCATGGTGGATGACATGTCTGAACTGACGATAATTCCCCTCGAACGGAACTACGACGCGGTTTTTGAAAAGCTCCGTGACACCGCCAACCCCCTCTTCAAGGTACTCATCAATAACATTCGTTTGCTGAAACTCATTATGCGAATTGTAGATGACCAAGGGAATACGGTTATTGATGTCGTACCGAAGTATCTTTCGGATGGATTCGTAGGCATCTTCGGCCGCATCCGCCGTAAACTCAGCGAGTTCGTATCCATTCTGGGAAAAATAGATGTCGAAGTGGTTGGTCTGAATGTACTCCCACTGGAAATCTTTGTACTGCACCTTGTTCTTCCCGAACACAGAATTCTGGCTCACCGCCAAACTTGAGGTGACCAGTATCAGGGCGCTGAGAACCAAGATCCTTTTCATACATGCTCCCGCTGCAGTGAACAAATCTCTCATTTTTGGTGTATTGTAGCCAAAAAAGCGAGGAAACACCATCCCCCTTCTATCGAACAAAACCACGCATCAAATCGGTTCCAGCCGTTCACCGGCGGCGCTTTCTGTGAGGCGTAGGCGGATCCGGCTGATCGGCCCCCAGAATGGCAAAGTCTATCTCACGCTCTTCCGGATTCACACGAAGCACCTTCACCTGCACCGCATCTCCGAGGCGATAGCGCTTGCCCGTTCGACTGCCGATTAGCGCGTATTTCTTCTCGTCATATTCATAGTAGTCATCATTGAGGTCCCTTACGTGCACCAGGCCTTCGACAAGAAGGTCGGTGATCTCCACAAAAATTCCGAAGCGCATCACGCCCGAAATGACGCCGTGAAATTCGTCTCCGACGTGGCGTTTCATGTACTCCACCTTCATTACTTTCACGGCGGCGCGTTCCGCTTCCATCGCTACCCGTTCCATCGCAGAGGATTGCTTCGCAATAAACGGTAATCGACCTTCGATTTCTCGTCGCCGCTCGAGCGATGCAGACAGGGCGTACTCTTTCAGAAGCCGATGGATAACGAGGTCTGGATATCGGCGGATCGGTGAGGTGAAATGAGAATAGTACTCGAAGCCAAGTCCGTAGTGGCCGATGTTCTGCTCCGAATAGACCGCCTTGGCCATCGAACGCAATGCAACTTCGTTAATCACATTCTCCACTTCCGTACCCCGGACCTGCTCGAGCAGCTTCTGAAGATCTTTCGAGGGGACACCGGCGTCAATTCGCAGCTTGTAACCAAATTGCTCGATAAACGCCGCAAGTTCGCGGATCCGGTCCGGATCGGGAGAATCATGAATTCGATAGAGGAACGGTTTTCGATGATCCTCTTTTTTCGCCACCCCGATGTGCTGAGCCACCACCTGATTCGCCAGCAGCATAAACTCTTCGACGAGCCGGTGACTCCTCAGCCGGGGCTTCTTACGAATCTCTGTCGGGTTTCCCTCCTCATCAAACTGGAACTTCGCCTCAGCTGTCTCGAAGTCTATGCTCCCCTCTCTAAGTCGCTTCTTCGTCAGAACAGCGCTCATGGTTTGCATGGCGTGCAGCATCCGCAGAGTCTCACTATCAGCGTGTTGATCCGAAGCTCGGCCTCCTGATTCGTCGAGGAGGTTTTCGACCTCTTCATACGAAAACCTTCGTTTGCTGCGAATCACGGTTTCTTTGATCTCATAGTCCTTCACGGTGCCTTTTGGCGTCACAGTCATCAACACTGAAAACGTTAACCGGTCCTCGTCCGGGCGCAGACTGCAGAGAATGTTGGAGAGTCTTTCAGGAATCATAGGCACGACCATGTTCGGGAAGTACACGCTCGTCCCCCGCTTCAACGCCTCACGATCGATCTCGCCCCCCTCTTTGATATACGACGAGACATCCGCAATGTGAACGCCCAGCCGATAGTCACCGCCATGAAGCTCGGTCAATGAAACGGCGTCATCGAAATCCTTCGCGTCCTCCGGATCGATGGTGAAACAAAGCTCATCGCGCAAGTCGAGCCGTCGAGAGAGTTCGGAAGCCGGAATCGACGCTGGCAAGAGTTCTGCCTCGCTCATCACTTCCGCCGGAAAGTGCAGGGGAAGCTTGAACTCACGGATTACCGACTTCAACTCCGCCGAGACCTCTCCGGCCTTTCCCAAGACTTCAACAACACGCCCTTCGGGGTTGAGATGACCGACTCCCCACGACTCAATTTGTACAACCACCTTCTCGCCCGGTTTAGCCTTGTTGAGATGATCTTTGTCGACAAATATGTCGCGTGCGATTTTCCGGTCATCGGGGATAACGATATAGAAATTACGGCTGCGCTCAAGGGTACCCACAAGATCGACTCTTCCCCGCTTAAGGATCTGGACGACTTCTCCTTCACGTGGTTGTCCCTTCTCGGTTTGCACCGATGATTGAGCGAACAGAGAGACTTCAACCGTGTCGCCATGGACAGCCATCCCCCTGTAGCGCGGAGGTATCGAGACAGCGTCGTCACTCCCCTCGGGAACAACCGTCCCGAACCCCTGTTTTGTCATCTGAAAGCGTCCCACAAGAGTCTGTGGAATTTCAAGATGACCATACAATCCGCCCTTGATTCGCTTCACCTTGTTTGTGTTTACAAGAAGGCTCAGTGCATCCTTGAATATCTGATAGTCCTGTTGCGTCCTGAAACTGAGACGGCGGGCAAGTTCCTTGGATTTGAAGGACTGATTCGGATAACGTGACAGGAATGCCAGTATGTTATTCGCGACGGTTTCGATAGGATTTGCCTCCGGTGCCTTTGCTTTGACGATTCGTAGTTTGAAAGGTTTGTTAAATCATAGAAAACAATTTGAAGCAATGATCACGCTGACGAGCGACAGTAAATCAAAAGATGATTCTGTAGAGCAGTCTCAGGCCTTTCGACTCTCGCCGCTGGTCAACGGATTCGACGCCCTGAACCGTGCGCTCGGCTTCCAGCAGGAGATTCCGCCATTTTTCTGAACCAACAAGCGCGCTCATAGGAAGTTGGATGCTGATGTTTGTGTTGTTCAGATCACTCAGGACCCGACCGCCGAGCCGGAAAACAGCATCTCCTACTTCGCCGGTGAGACGAACGTCGGCCGATTCCTGAAAGCTCCCTGCCCCGTAGTACAAAACGTCGACTGACCGGACAATGCCGAACTCCTTTCGCAGAAGGTCGGTCAGAGGTCCGGAGAGAACGGATGAAGCGACTCCGCCAAGCACACTGGAACCTGCCAGGGAGAGTTTATCCTGTCGAGTGAGTTCATCCCGGAACGATCCGGTGACGAGAAAAGCAATCGCGTCCCCCTCCATATCCGGTCGTTCCGGGAGAAGGTTGCCAAGTTGGTCATACTCCGCGAGCCCCATTTTGACCTTGGGCTGGTCCCTTGTCCCGGTAATGAAGATTTTGACCACTACTTTTGCGGCCCCCCCGGAAAGACGCGCCACTCCGCTCGCATCACGGTGGACGCCTTCATAGCTTGCGGCAACGTCAAGTTCCGGGTTGAGTGGATTACCGGTGAACTTGATTTCTCCAGTCGCGTCCAGCTTCTTGAAATTGTTGTAGTACGACCTGTTTCCGAGCTTGAGCTCCCCCGTCAGATGCACCTGATCGCCATCTCTGGTGAACGCCGTCCTTCCATTGAGCTCCGCCAGCAACTGCTCGTTGGTGAAGTCGCTAAAAACAAACTTCAGTTGAGTCACTCCCTGAGTCTCAATTGCCAGATGATAGACAATATTATCGAGGAACGACCTTGAGGAAGGGGCCACGACCCCTTGGTCCGCGGCAAGTGGGCTGGCTAAACGAGGCGGCGCGATTGCGCTCTTCGGTCCGGTCCCTGTTTGTCCTCCCTGGACTTTGGTGGGTTTGTTATCGACCGTTGTGTCATCGATGACCCTGACATCGATTCTGCTGTTTGGCAGATCCTGCGTTTGTCTTGTCGGAGGCAGGGTGAGGTTCGCGTACTTCACAGATACCTCACCGCTGACATATGATCGTGACGGACTTCCTTTCCAGGTGACTCCAAGAGGACCCGTCCCCACGAAGAGGTCTCCATAGAGACCCTGGTTCGCGCGTCTCGCGCTCTCTTTCATCACCAGCAACTGTCCATGAGGTGCAAGATCGAAGTCTCTGATCTTAAGCCCTTCGAGCGAGAAGTTTCCCGAGAGATCTATTTTCCCATCCAGCTGATCTTCGGGGATGTTTCGCACTGTTACATTTTCGAAAACGATGTTCCTCCCGTTCGGCACCAATTTCCCATCGACGATGTAATGAATTCCGAGTGGATTGAAGAGAAATCGGGCGTTCTGGAGAACCACCGAACCTTCATACGAAGGAGATTCAATTGTTCCCCGCAGCTTCATGGTGCAGATCATCAGACCGCTCAGGTTGTTCAGTTCGGGGACCAAGGGGTCAAGGAATTTGAGGCGAAAGTTGCTGGACTGAACATCAAGGTTCATTTCGCCTTCAAGCTTCCGGTAGGCTCCTCTACTCAGCGAGAGATCGTACGGCACTGTTCCACTCACGAGCAACTCAGGAGGTGCCGACGCACTGTCGGGACGACTATGAAGTTGTGCAAAGATATTCAGAAGGCGGTCGGTGTACGATGCACGGATCTGCACCGTGCCATACGTCTCCTCCTCATATCGAACCCCTGTCGCATTCACATCAAGGGAGAAGCGGGGCTCTTCAAAACTGCCGTTGAATGTGGCCTGTGCATTCGCGATCCCGCTGACCACTGGGAGCGATTCGCCGGAAGCGGCTCGCGGAACCACTTTCGGGATATTGTTCAGAAGCACATTGTGAGCCGTAACTGCCACACTCGATGTTCCCGTGGGATTGAAGTACCCCGAGGCGCTTATTTCCTCAGCTTCGCGACGCATCAACATATTCGAAACCTGAAGACCGTCTCGGCCGACCTTCAGCGCAACGGTCCCGGAGTTTTGGAAAACGTGAGAATTGAATCCCGCCTTGAGCGTGTCAAGGTTCAATGAAAGGAGCCGATTAGAATATCTTCCTGAACCACGCGCCTTTACTGTCGCGGCCGAATTGAGCAGTGCCCCGACATCAAAGGAGCTTGAATCACCGTGCATCTTCAAATCGACTGCAAGATTCGCAGTCTGAAGACCAGCAATGTCGAATCGCTTTGCGCGAGCCCCAAGCGACAATCTCATCGATTGAAGCAGCCGTGTTGGCGTAAGTCCGTCCGCATTGAACGAAAGGCTGCCCCCTTCCACAGCAAAGCTGATGCTCTTATCCGCATAACGGAGCACTTGAACGTTCGCTGTTGCATCACATTGAGTTCCTCCATCCCCTGCCACGACATGACCGCTGGCACTGAAACTTCCTTCAAGCTTCCTTCCGAGCACGACACCGATGGGATAACTATCGTTGACATTCAAGGTAAACGTGTAACTGGTAGAATCATGACTTGGTCCAACACTGGAATGAAATTCTCTCACGACCTGCTGGTTTGATGCCTCTGCGCGAAGAGAATCCAGCGAAACGATGCGATAGCGAATCGCATCAGCCACAAGCGCGGCCCCTCGCACAAGAGCCGTGGCTACGGTCGAAGGTGTAAACCGCCCCTGTACATCGAGGTCGAAGACGCCGGAGCTGACATTCAGTGTATGAGGTTCAGCGCTGAGCGTATTGATTCGAATGGCGGCTGGTCCCCCTGCGAACTGCACCGTATCGAAGGAGGAACGGAAGAAATTCAGATCGAAGTTCCCCGCAAGAGCATCGGGTGTTTTGAAATCCCCTCGTGCCTGAAGATCAAATGAAATGTCACTGTTGTGCTGATCCTTTTTCGTCAGATCGGCCAGGTTCAATGAGTTGATACGGCCGGAGATGTCACAATGTACGGCATCCTGCGGCCGGACTTGAAGCGTTCCTCCAAGATCAACTCTGGATGATCCGATATGCAAAGAGATTCGAGGACGAATGATGCGGTCGGCAACATCCACTACAGCCACGGATCGACTGACCGGAAGCCCAAGGAATTCCGACGAATCAATCTCTGCACGCGCAACGCACGTCATTTCGGCCAGTCTGGTGCCTCTCCCCTGAACCGAAATCGTTGCCTCCAACCTGCTCGCCAACGAGCTGTCTCCAACCAGGAGACCGAGATTGAACCGGGAGGTCTTGACTGTGCCATCATACGACAAAGGAGATTCTCGAAAATCGACGTTACCATCGACGTCAATGCTCCCGACATTCGAACTGCTGGCCAGTCGGACGTTGAAAGCGGCCGGTTTCCCTTTGAAGCGAAGGTCATATTCAACGAGGCCGAGGGCCGACAGATCGGGTATTCCAAGAGACGGCATTAACTGACGGATATCGACAGGGTCAACTCTGTTCTTGATACAGGCAAGGTCAAGCACGAGATCCCTGGGATTGTGCAGGTTGGCCAGCGTGCCGACAATCCTGAGAGCTGTGGAACCGGCGTGGAGCGTCACATTTCGCACATCCATCAACCCGAATCGCCCGTCGACTTCGATCTGGCATGCGATCTCCCGCTCAAGGAACCTGACCGAGCTCCCGATAAACCGCTTCAACTCAGAAAAATCCAACCGCTCAACATCCAGACGCGCGGAGATCGGGACGAACTGGAGCTGAGCGAGATCCGCCACCCTTGTGATGTCAATGCTGTCAAGCCGTGCATCGAGACGGAGGTGTGATTTCTCTGTTACCAGGTCTAGTTTTCGAACAGATACGGTGCTCGGAGCGAGCAGGAAATCACCCACAAATTCCTTGATACGCAGCTGAGGTCGGAGCAGACTGCACGCGAAGGATCGGAGCGTAAGCCCTGCCTGCCGTGAACGGACGGTCAGGCCGGCGTCAAGATTGAGTGAATCAAGCTGTAGGTTTGCGTAGTCGATTCTGCCTGGCCAGATTTGGAGCGAACTATCAGCCGCACGCCGTGCCAGGCTGAGCGAATCGACAAGATTCAATTCGCCGTTTACTATTTGTAGTTGTTTGAGATTGATCGTCCAGGCAGAAGAGGATGTGTCCGTGGAGGAAGACCGAAGCAACCGCTCGACATTCCAGGAACCGGTCTGGGAGCGCGTTAGACAAATGACAGGGGTATGCAAGGTTAGGCGTGATACTGACAGGCTCTTTGTGAGCAACCCCAGAGGATCGTACTTCGCCTCAAGCCTTTTCACGGTGAGGACGGATTCGCCATCCCGACTGAGAACCACATTTTCCGCCTGGAATCCCGTGAAGAGGTTACCTTCAAGCATCCCAAGCGTGAGTTCAGCGTGAGTTTCGGACGCGACGGTCTCAATCAGGCGATTGCGTAAATATGAATGAAACACTTTCGTCTGGGTGAAACCGAGCACCGCAACCGCGAGGAAAAGGACGATGACAGCGAGAGCATATGTTGTTCGGAAGAATCTTCGCACGGAATACCGGTTCGTTCAGGTCGATGCTTGTTGCTGTGGAGCACCCCCGGAATTGAAACAGCTCATTGAGACTGCGGGTGCACAGTCTGAGCGATTTTCTGAATGATCTTGCTTGTGGAACGGTTGGGGAGGAATTCTATGGTGTGAACTGAACCGCCCGCTGCCTCGACAATGTCTTTTCCGACAATCTCATTCACAGACCAATCGGCACCCTTCACAAGAATATCAGGCACGAGGGCTTGGATCAGTTCATACGGTGTGTCCTCGTCAAACAAGCAGACATAGTCAACAACAGCGAGGGCAGCAATAACCACAGCTCTGTCTCCCTCATCGACAACCGGCCGACCAGGACCTTTCAAGCGCTGTACGGAACCGTCAGTGTTGAGTCCAACGATTAGAATATCCCCTTGAGCTTTTGCCTTGGTCAGGTAGTCAACGTGACCGCGATGGAGAATATCGAAGCAACCGTTCGTGAAAACGACCCGCTTCTCCGCCTTCCTGAGCTGCTGACGGATTCGCACAAGATCATTTCGAGAGAGAATATCACCCATCAGTCATTTCCGGCGATGATGGTGGCATCCAGCACGGTTTTCCGAAGGGCATTGACATCGATCGGTACGATGCCGACCTCTCCGCAGACAATTCCACCGGCGAAATTCGCGAGCATGGAAGCCTCCCGAACTGAAGCACCAGCAGCGAGAGCCATCGTCAATGTTGAAATCACGGTATCGCCCGCTCCCGACACATCGGCAACTTTCCGCGCCGCAGTCGGCACATGGGTTGTCTGGCCGCTCCCCTCGATCAACGTCATTCCCTTTTCTCCGAGTGTCATGAGTACATTTTCCGCGGCGAGTCGTTCCACTAACGTTCGTCCAGCCCGTTCGACGCTCGCCTGATCATCCAGACGAACCCCCAGGGCTTCTTCCGTCTCCGTTCTATTTGGTTTGAAGACGGTAACGTGCTTGTACTCGAAAAAGTTGTTGAACTTTGGGTCCACTGTGATAATAATCTGATTTCGTTTGGAGAATTCGACAAGCTCCCGTATGAGGGTCTTGACGATGACGCCTTTGTTGTAATCTTCGATGACGATTGCATCCAGGGAACTGGCGTTGCGATGCAGCACATCCAGAATCTTGGCTTGGATCCCTTCAGCGATATCGCGTTTCACTTCCTTATCCACCCGTACGACGTGCTGATGGTGCGCTATGACCCGGGTCTTGACAGTCGTAGGTCTCGATGAATCGACAAGGACACCATCGCCCGGGAATCCATTCTCCGCAACAATCGACATCAATGCTCTGCCGGCATCATCCTGGCCAACCACGCCAACGAGAAAAGGTGTCCCCCCCAGGGAAGCAATGTTATTAGCGACATTCGCTGCACCCCCCAGCCTCGTGGACTCAGATTCGACTTCAACCACTGGAACCGGAGCCTCGGGTGAGATCCTGGCCACGGATCCCCAATAATACCGGTCCAGCATCAGATCGCCGACAACGGCAACCCGTTTTCCAGAGAGGTTTTCAAAAAGGGCCTGGAGACGGGAGTGAGTAAATGTTACCAAAATTGTACCCTCGCTTTGACCTTGGTTTTCTTCAAATATACCCAGAAAACGAAGGACAAGCAAGATACGCTGAATGGCTGGCTGGACAGTCTGAATAGCGGACTATGCGCGACGATCCCTCGTTGCGGTCAAATAACGACGGGAGTCGATTCTTGCATGGGATAGACTTAGAGGGACTTTCACAGCGAATGCGAAATCCCTTTTCCTCATTTGCCTCCGGTGGGAGGATTGTCTGTTTGGCCGTCACTCAGCCGGAGGATTTTGGTTGCGCTTTCTCTGAGAATGTGGATGGTCGAACGATCACCGATGAAAATCGAATTCCGCCCCTGCGGTTCATGCGGCGGATCACACATGAATGGGTCGCCTATTCTCCATATCCCATCGGGATGTTTCGCTGCGGCCTCCCCTCCCCATCCCCAGAAGTTGCATCCGGCAATGGGGGCGCCGGCCTGCGCAGAGTCGTGGACTGCTTTCAGGATCATGCGGAAATAGCGGTCGCGCGCTGTCACGGGAGTGCCCGGACGTATCTCTCCTCCATCCCGGTCCAGGCCGAACTCCTCCATGACGATAGGTTTATCAAGTTGCCGGGCAAGCGCGAGATGAGAGGCGATGTAATCGAGCGCTTTCGTTTCTGTAACCGGAAGCGTCTCCTCGATGCGCTTCGGGTCGAACCATCCCCAATTCAGCGGCCACAGATGAAACGTGAGATAGTCGATGTGTGGAGTCTTGTGTGATTTGAGGAAAAAGGCCGATGATTGAAGCGTCCCAATCGTTCCTTCTGATCCGGATGAAACGAGGTGATTTGTGTCCAGAGAATGAATGAAGTGAGCGGTCTGATCGATCCAGTTGTAGAAGTCGGGAAGATTCTTTTCCGAGGAGACCCCTACCCTGCCGGGTCGTGGTTCGTTGGCGAGCTGCCAGGCCATGATCGTCGGGTCCTCGGAGTATTTTCTTCCGTTGCAGGAATTTGTCCTCGTGATGATTCTCTGTACATACTCACGGAACACCTTCTGGGCCGGTGCATTGGCATAGAAGGATGCAGAGAAATCCATGAATGCTCCCCATCCTTGTGTTGTATCATCAGGATCGACCGGCCTGGCTCCGGTCCAGACATTGTACTGCGTCATTCCTCCGGACCACTCCCAGTAGTTATTGAGATAGAGTACCGCGTGCATCCTGCGTTTTGCCATTTCAGCAAGGAGGAAATCGAGACCTTGCAGGAGACGTTCATCGATTTCTCCGGGCTTCCGTTGAATGACAGGTCTCACTGAGCGCTTGATGTACCCCTCTTCCGATCCTGCAAGGACCCTCAAATTGACGATGTGGTTCGCCTGCAGTGAATCCAATTCCCGCAGGAGGCGTGGCCGGTCACCCGTCTCCCCCGATGAGGCAATGTAACACCCGTACCACATGTTGGCGCCGGTGAAGTAGTATGGCTTCCCGTTGAGCATGAGGCGCGTCCCCTTCACGCGCACAAAATCCTCCCGCTCACGCAGGAACGGAAGAAAAGAGCAGGAAGGTAACAGGAACGAAACGAAACAACAGAAAAGGAAGAGCCTGAAGAACATTGGTATCCCTTATCTTAGTGAGCTTCTACGGAGATACAAAATGTACTGTGCGTGTTTTCAGCCGTTAGCTGGTTTTCTCAGTTTTGCATTTCTTACGACCGAGTAGTATTATGGTGCACCCCAGCGGGTTCTGATGCCGTGAAAACGCACCCACTTCTTGAACTCTTCATCGTCACAGCGCTCATTTCCATTGGGTTGCTGCTCGCGCATGTTCCGATTCTTCATCCGGCCTGGATGTATACGCTTGTTTTCACCGGAACATCTCTTGTCTTCTGTTGGATGTGCTGGCTCATCAACCAGACCGATGTGTCAAGAAGCTGGCTGTTCATAGGCATCGGTGCTGCAATGTTGATCCGGCTGAGCTTTGTCACATCCACACCCATTGGTTCCGACGACATCTACCGGTACATGTGGGATGGCAAGGTGCAGAGTGCGCAGATCAATCCGTATCTGTATGCACCCGACTCGAGCGCATTGAAGGCGCAGCACTCGATTCTACTCCCGGCCGCCGTCAATCATCCAGACATGAAGACCCTGTATTTTCCCTTCAGCGAGTGGGTCTTCTATGCGTGTTACCAACTGAGCGGCGAGGCCGTTTGGGGGTACAAGGTTGTTCTTCTGGCAGCCGAGGGGGCCTCGCTCCTGAGTTTGTTTCTTCTGCTCACTCTGTTCCGGATTCCGACGAAATTTGTGCTTCTGTACGCCTTCTGTCCTCTCCCCATTCTGCAGTTTGCACTCGACGGACATCTCGATGCCCTTGGATTTCCATTCCTCCTCTTCGGATTGCTCCTGTACGTCAAAGGAAGGACAATCCCGGCATTGCTTCTGCTCGGCCTTTCAATGTCGGTCAAACCTGTCGCACTTGTGCTGCTCCCGATTCTGTTTTTTCTCGAACGATCGTGGAAGCAGCGACTCCTGACGATCGGCATCCCGGCAACCACGGTCTTGGTCCAATTCCTCCCCTACATGGTTTCTGCCAATCCGTTCGAGGCACTTGCCACATTCGCCAGGAACTGGACGTTCAACGGAATTGTCTTTGAGGGATTGTACGTTCTTCTCGCCGATAATCAGCAGACAAGGCTCGTGTGCCTGGTTCTTCTTTCACTTGCACTGTTGATTGTATATCTGAGCAGGAAGAACTTCCTCAGCAAAGTTTATTTCTCAGTGTTTCTGCTTCTGATATTCGCCCCGGTCGTGCATCCGTGGTATATCGCTTGGCTTACCGTCCTTTTGCCGTTGACGCAGCGCTGGTCGGGAATTGTCTATGCCGCAACCGCAAGTTTGACAAGTGTAACAATTCTTCACTACAAACTCTACGGTGTGTGGGACCAATCTCCTCTCGTCTTGGTAGTGGAATACCTGCCG
>JACVXU010000236.1 GCA_015661185.1 Bacteroidota bacterium | reverse complement strand
AAAGACCATGGATTACTTTCAAAGGAAGCTCGCTCTGTGATGCGCCCGCTCAGCTGTTCGTGTGCACTGGTCACTAACGTTCCTGCTATACCCGTTTCACAAGTCAACAAAAATCGAGTAATCGTCATCCTGAGCGAAGCGAAGGATCTGATCCACGTTAGCCCACTTGCGTTGGCAGTTCTGTGGAGCAGATCCTTCGGTCGCTGCGTAGATAGTTCAGTCCGAAGAGCGCTCCCTCAGGATGACGTGCACTTTTTTTGAAGTGCCGAGATGTTATGAAGCAGGACCTCCAACCACGCGGCAGATGTGCGGCAGGAGGATTCCAGAAGGGACTATTCATGAAAGGCATTATCCTTGCCGGTGGAGCGGGCACCAGGTTGTATCCAGCGACACTCGCTCTCTGCAAGCAGTTGCTTCCTATCTACGACAAGCCGATGATTTATTATCCCTTGTCGACCCTGATGCTGGCAGGGATTCGCGATATTCTCGTGATTTCTACACCGACTGATCTCGATCGTTTTCGTTCGCTCTTGAAAGACGGATCCCAGTGGGGAGTCTCATTCCAGTATGCGGAGCAGCCCAAACCGGAGGGTATCGCACAGGCGTTTCTTATCGGAGAGAAATTCATCGCTGGCGAGCGCGTCGCCCTCGTGCTCGGTGACAACATTTTTTATGGACAGGGCCTTGTAGAATCGCTGCGGCGTGCAGCTCAGCAAACGACAGGTGCTTCAGTATTTGGGTATTTTGTGAAGGACCCCGAGCGGTATGGAGTGGTTGAGTTTGATGCCGAAGGCAAGGCTATCACCATAGAAGAGAAGCCCGAGCGTCCGAAGTCGCATTATGCGGTGACGGGACTGTATTTCTATGACGACAACGTTTGCAGCATTGTGAAATCTCAGAAGCCATCGGCCAGAGGAGAGCTGGAGATCACAGACGTCAACAAGGAATACCTGAAGAGAGGCCAGCTTCGAGTCGAAATCATGGGGCGTGGCATGGCGTGGCTTGACACCGGGACGCATGAGTCGCTTCTCCAGGCGTCCAACTTCGTTCAGACAATCGAAGACAGGCAAGGACTGAAGATTGCCTGTCCGGAGGAGATTGCCTACAACGCCGGATGGGTAAGCGCCGATCATCTATTGAAGCAAGTGGAACCGATGAAAAAGAATGCCTACGGCCAATACATTTTAGCCCTCCTTAACAAATAATTCCCTAATGAAGATCATACAGACCGAATTATCCGGAGTCCTTGCCATCGAATTGGACAGGTACACCGACGCGCGGGGGAGCTTCGTTGAATCGTGGCACAAAGAGAAGTATGCAAGGCTTGGGATCGGCATTGATTTTGTACAGGACAACATATCGTATTCCAAGAAGGGTGTGTTGCGAGGGCTCCACTATCAGAATCCGAGTCCCCAGGGAAAACTTCTCTTCGTTCTGGAGGGCGAAGTATTCGATGTTGCAGTTGACATTCGCGTCGGTTCGCCCACCTTCGGAAAATGGTTCGGCATGACGCTTTCCTACGAGAATAACAAGCAGCTCTACATCCCCGAAGGCTTTGCACATGGTTTTGTGGTGACGAGTGACGTGGCGACATTTGCTTACAAGTGCACAGGATACTACAGGAAAGAGTGCGAAAAGACGATTCGATGGGATGATCCGGATATTGGTATTGTATGGCCGATTGAAAATCCAGTTCTATCGGAGAAAGACCGGGTCGGCTCTTCTCTGAAAGAGATGCCCCGGGAAAGTCTCTTCACCTTCGATCGAAAGCCGTTAGAATGAAAATTGCTGTTGTCGGAGCAAACGGCCAGCTTGGGACAGAGATCGTCAAGGTGTTCGCTGATGAGATTGTTATTTCGTTGATACAAAGCGACATCGAGATCAGTGAGATTGGCTCGGTCAAAAAGGCATTCGCGAAGAATCAGCCGGATGTCGTTATCAACACGGCCTCGTTTCTGAATGTTGAACTGTGTGAAAGAGAGCGCGAGAAGGCGTTTCTGGTCAATGAGACCGGAGCACTGAATCTCGCCATGGTATTGGAAGAGCAGAAAATTCCTCTACTCCACATAAGCACAGATTATGTGTTTGACGGTTTGAAGAAGTCGCCGTACGAAGAAAACGATACCCCGAATCCACTCAACGTCTATGGTGCGTCAAAACTTGCCGGCGAGCGTGCAATCCAGGCAAACTGTTCACGGCACTACATCGTGCGCACATCGGGACTCTACGGCCACGCTCCGTGTCTCGGGAAAGGTGCAAACTTCATCGAGAAGATACTTGCCCGCTCGAAAGAGAAGAGTGAGCTTCGGGTTGTTGATGATGAAGTGTTGACGCCGACGTATACTCTTGACCTGGCCAGGCAAATTCGCGCGCTGGTCAAGACCGGTGGCTATGGCCTGTACCACGCCACCAACAATGGATCATGCTCCTGGTTCGAGTTTGCCCGGGAGGTGCTGCGACTCGCTGGCTCATCCACGCGGATCGTACCGGTGTCGTCAAAAGAGTATCCCTCGGAGGTCCGCCGCCCCGCATATTCAGTCCTTAGCAATTCGCATCTTGCCTCGATCGATTTGGATCGCATGCCGCAGTGGCAAGAGAGCCTAGCGGCGTATTTCGAGTGAAGGTGCCACGCACCTACCTGGTGGTGCCCGTGAGGTGCGTGGCACCTCAAAGTCAATTGCGCTCGTTGGGAGCTCCGCTCCCGACGATTCCGGTAACAAGAAAAACAAGCTCATGAATCTTCGTCTGAGTATCGTGCGTATCGCCCTTTTTGCCGGATTGGTTATACTGTTCGAGCCGCACGCCGTCTCCCAGTCGATCTACCTCACGAGTTCCCATGAGGTCTATCCATTCCTCAAACGCATGGAGGCCCGCGGACTGCTCCCGGAGTACCGGGATGCCGCCAAGCCGCTCTCACGGCGCGTGCTCGCAACACATCTGAGAACGCTCGAAGGTGCGCTCGAACGGATGACGGAAGTTGAGCGGGATGAGTACGAATTCCTGAAAGGGGAGTTCAACTACGAGCTCTCGAGGCTTGCAGGGGACCTCGAACCCAGCGAGATCCGGTGGCACGTCATTTCAGAAACGTTTCCCGGCGGCATTATCAATCTCGAACCGAATCTCCACGTCTCCTGGGCCAAAGTCGGCGACGATGACGTCCGGCTGAGAGGGCAGGGGATAAAGTTCTACGGCTATGCTTTCAACGATTTCGGTTACTACTTCAATTTTGTGGACAACCGCGAAGTCGGTAAAGCAATCAACATCGGAAGAGTACATACACCCGCTCCAGGTGTCGTTCTGACCAAACAGACGAACGAATCAATTGAGTACAACACCACGGAAGTTCAACTCACCGCCAGCTTCGGGGCATTTGATATTTCGCTGGAGAAGATGCAGAATGTCTGGGGTCCGGCCCGCCACGGGAGTCTGATCTTCTCCGAAAAAGCGCCCTCGTACCCACAGATCAAGCTGCGAGTTCCTGTAACCGGGTGGATGGATTTTATCTATCTCCATGCAGATCTGAATTCCAATATTCTTGATTCGACTCGCTCCTATTATGCGAACAGCTCGTCAATGATGAGTTTCTTTCGGCCCGTCGATCAATTGAAATACATGGCAGCTCATATGGTCGAGATCACTCCTGTCCGGGGGGTGAATATTTCGCTGGGTGAATCCATCGTCTACAGCGACCGGGGTCCCTTGCTGATCTATCTAATCCCGATCATGTTCTTCAAATCGGCAGAGCACTACAACAACGATAAAGACAATGTGCAGTGGTTTGCGAATTTCGACGCCAGCCTTGTTCGCAACGTCAATTTCTACGGATCGCTATTCATCGATGAGCTGAATATCGATGACCTGTTCGACCCGGAGAAGCAGCGCAACCAGTTGGGTTACACTTTTGGTTTTCAAACCTACGATGTGCTCCTGAACAACCTCGAGTTGAAGGTGGAGTACACGCGGACCAACCCGTGGACTTACACGCACAAGTTTCCGGCAGTCCAGTTCACAAACAACGGCTATGTGATGGGCAACTGGATGGGACAGAATGCGGACAACCTCTTCGCGGATCTCAGCTACCGACCTTTCCGATCGTTGAGCTTTGGAGGCACCTTGATGAAGATGCTCACCACCCTGGCGCAGCTGGTGATCGTAGGCGTCCTGATTGTTTTTGCCGGCTCCGGCGCCGCCCAGCAGACTTATCCCAGCAAGCCAATCCGCATGATCGTTCCCTATCCGCCGGGCGGCAGCTCCGACCCCTTGGCCCGTCTTGTCGGCCAAAAGCTGACCGAAATCTGGGGCCAGCAGGTGATCATTGACAACCGCGGTGGCGGCAACACCGTTATCGGCACCGAAGCCTTGGTCAGGGCCGCGCCCGACGGCTACACGATTCTGTTTGTGGGCAGCCCCCATGTCGTCAACCCCAGTCTGTTCCCAACGCCCTACGACGCCATCAAGGACTTCGCTCCGGTCGCCACGATAACCAGCAACGAAACCGTACTGGTGGTCCATCCGTCGGTTCCTGTGAATAATCTGCAAGAGTTCATCGCCTTGGCCAAATCCAGGCCCGGGCAGCTCAATTACGCTACATCGAGCATTGGAGGATCGACGCATCTGGCGGCTGCGATGTTCGAGTCCAGGGTGGGAGTCAGCATGCAGCACGTCCCCTACAAGGGAGGGGGGCCGGCGTTAACCGACCTCGTCAGTGGTCAAGTGCAAGTGATGTTCGCGACCCCTCCGCCCTCCATCCCCCACGTCAAGAGCGGCAGGCTCAAGGGCATCGCAGTCTCCGGCGAGAGCCGCTTCCCGGCCCTGCCGCAGGTACCCACCTTCACCGAGGGCGGCCTGCCCGGTCTGGATGTGAAATCCTGGTGGGGGGTGCTTGCGCCCGCCGGCACTTCGAAGGCGATCATCGACAAACTGTCTGCCGAGATCGCCAAGATCCTCGACATGCCAGAGATCAGGGAAAAGATTGTCAACATGGGTGCAAAAGCCTTCATCTCCACCCCAGAGCAGTTCGCCTCGCTGATGAAAGCCGACTTGGCAAGGTTCGCCAAGATCATCAAGGACGCCAATATCAAGGCCGATCGGTAATGCCTGTGGGTGGCGAAATACTACTTCAAGCAGCTGCCGGAAACTGAAAGAGGCAACGATAGTGGCCGCGCCAGTCATGATGGCCAAGGTCGGCGCGCGCCGAGGCTGATTCGCCAGCTTGTTGAACTGGCGTCGCACCGTCGAGCGACCGTTGAACGCGATGCGCGTGGCGTCGCGCTCGAAACGCTGGTACTGCAGCATCTTCGCGCGGTGAACGATTACGGAACGTTGGGCTACAGCCTGCATTACTGGCGAACCGCGGTCGGGGAGGAAGTGGATTTCGTCCTGTATGGCGAGCGCGGCATGCATGCCTTCGAAGTCAAATCGAGCGCTCGGCTGCGCCAAGAGGATTTTCGCGGCTTGCATCGTCTGCGCGAGGACTATCCGGCGGCGCGCGCCTATCTTCTATATCCCGGCACGCGCCGCTGGCACGAGCGCGGCGTCGAGGTTTTGCCGCTGAACGAGGCGTTGCCGGG
>JACVXU010000235.1 GCA_015661185.1 Bacteroidota bacterium | reverse complement strand
TGCCGGAGATGGAGAAGGTTCTTCCACCGATGGTGACAGATGTGGGTGGTTTGGGTGGCGTGGAGGCTGATTCCGCTGAAAGGAGCGTCCCCCGCGTATCGATCCGCATCATTGCTCGAAGCTCGG
This sequence comes from Bacteroidota bacterium, assembly GCA_015661185.1. Lineage (GTDB taxonomy): Bacteria > Bacteroidota > Ignavibacteria > UBA10030 > UBA10030 > UBA9647. Next base: position 11,785 of record JACVXU010000235.1, on the reverse strand, counting down.
GCTCGTACACAATCAGGACAGATCCGTCGGCCTGGACAAATGCGAGGTGCGCGAACGATACCTTCGAGCCTGTCTTTGGCAGCTTGGGAATTTGCGGAGGTCCGTCTGCAAAGACACGCATCGACTTGAACTCAGAAACACCGTCAGATGCCTGAAGGCCAATGTACCCTGAGGAGAATACGAGGTTGGTATCGATGCCCACAAACGCGCCATCAACAAAGACCTTGTAACTCCTCTTTGCCGGGTCGATTTCAATTCGTAGGACGGTCCAATCCGATGGCGTCTTTGGTGCATCGAATACGCTCGTTGCAGCGAACTCGCCCGCAGCGTCGAAATAGCCCGCGAGAATATTCTTTTCATCGAAGCGGACCATTTGCGAGATGGCTTTCGACGATCTGCTATCCAGGCTGAAGTACACACCGGCACGGAGTCCTCTCAGCGTAGCTTCAAATGCAAACGGCCGAGTGTTGTAAAGATAACAAGAAGACGAGATAAGTTGATCGTAGAGAGCCGTAGATATTCTGAGAGCACCGTCTTCGAGATGCCATTCCGGTGAGGCGGCACTCCAGTCTCGATTCAGATCTCCCCGGTTGAATTCTTGTTCGAACCAGGTTGTCTGGCTCTGGATGAGCCCAGGGAAAAGGAGTGAAGTCACGATGAGCATCAGACGCTTCATCAGTTTGTCGTCCTTGTTTTCAGCTCCTTGAGCCGTTTCTTGGCGTATTGTTTCCAGTCGCCTTGTGTGGTATCGGTTGGCTGGAGAGTGAGATACTTCTCGAATGACTGACTGGCACTGCGACTGTCCTTCAACCTCTCGTACGTAAGCGCGAGGTAGAACTGTGCAGCCCGATTCCCGGTGTCATGTTCGATGGCGCGCCGATAGGACGTTATCGCCTTACGAAACTGATTCTTGCTGAAATAAAAGCTCCCCAGATAGTTGCAGATCTTGGCTATTTCCTCAGGGTGGCGATAGGTAATCGCACGATGGAATTCGGCTACGGCTTGATCGACGGAATCGAGGCTTGAGTAGGTAAATGCAAGATTGAGATGGTACAGAGAATTGGTGGAATCGAGTGACAGCGCCCTGTGGTAGGCATAGGCCGAAGAATCATACTTGTGTAACTGAAAATATGCATATCCGAGTTGCGCCGCGTAGTCATCTCTTGACGGGTTGAGGAGAACCGCCCGCTGAAAACTTCTCTTGGCATATTCCCAATTCTGACGCTGCTGGTAGCAGAGACCGGTCTTGTACACGAGGTCGGCGGCTGAGGGGCGGAGGCTTGAAGCGAGAAGGAACAACCGCAGGGCTTCATCATACTTTTTGTGCTCATAGTGAATTGTCGCCAGGTTGCTGATCGCTGGCACATAGTTTCGGTTGAGTGTCATACTCGTTGCATAGCAGACTCTTGCCGAGTCTGGTTTCTCAAGCGCCGCCATGTTCACTCCGAGATAGAAATAGGCAAGAAAATCTCTCGGGTTACGTCTTATTGCCAGGTTGAAGAATTCCGCCGAACGCTGAAACTCCTTCTGTTCATAGAAGAGCAACCCAAGATTGAAGAGCGCCGGCGCAAACGTCGGATCCTTTTGCACGATTGTCTCATAGTGCTCCACAGCTTTCGTACTTTCACCCAGTTGCGCAATCATGAGAGCTAATCGGAACCTGTAACCAGTGTTCGTTGAATCGACGCGCACCGCAGCCTCCAGATGCCTCCTGGCGTCGTCATATTCATTGAGCGATAGGTGGCTCATCCCAAGGTAGAAGCGAGCCGATGCTCCCCCCGTGTCTGCCCCCGCTTGGATGAAGGCTCGGATTGCATCGGTGAATCGCGCTTCGGTATACAGGCGAATCGCAACGCGCATCAGGCTGTCAATCCGGACCTTGGATGAATCGGACGGTTGGAATTCCCTCATCTTGCTCTGGGCAGTTAACTGTCCGACAAAGAAGACCGCAAGCAGAAAATGAACGCTCCTCATTCATACCTCCCCCGGTATCGAAAAATGAGAATGGAAACACTAGCGTGTTTTTTTAGCAATGTCCAAGTATGAGAATCAAGTGTTAATCCTAGATTTGTACCTGGATTGGCTTTCCAATGACGCTCTCAGCATGCTGTGCTCCGTCCAGCCAGACGGTGTAGCGCTTTCCGCGGATCTGCACACGAAGCCTTCTACCCCTGATGAGCACGTCGTCGATACTAACCCGATCGATGTTGAAAGGGAATGGATCGATGATGACGGAGAATTCCTCCGGGCGAATGCCGCAGACATATTTGATGATGAGGTCGTTGACCCAGGAGTGTTGATAATCATCGATGCCGCGGTACACGCTCGGCTTCCCCGAGTAAGGATTGTAATGTTCGAAGCAGTTCGGCGCGGTCGTTCTTCGCAACAAGGCATCCCCGCAATTGATTGCAGTAACGGCAAGTGCCTCCGCGATGTGGCTGTTGGTCATCGGCCAGACCCGTCCGTTCCAGGGACAATTCATGCGTTTCCCTTTCCAGGCAGGATCAGGCGAAAAGAACTCATCGTCAGCGCTCGACGACGGGACAGGAAAGGGAGTCCAGAATTCACTCCGATTCAGGAGATGCCGCTTTAGCCCATTGAGATGGGATTTGTCCGCGATGTCTGTAAAATATGGATAGAAGCAGGTCGCCGCTTTGACCCCCGTTCTTCTCCCACTTGCGGGATCGACATCGAAAAACATTTCCTCTTCCGGGTCCCACATTTTCTCGCGAACCCCGCTCTTGATCCTCTCGGCCTCGATCTGCCAGAGTTCCGCATCGTCGGTCTTTCCGAGTTTCTCGGCGAGGGAGGCCATGGCCAGCTTGAGTTCGTACAGATAGACTGTCACATCTACTCCCTTGAGTCGGAATACCTCGCCCCAGTGTTCCCTGTCCGCACGTGGATTGACCACCGTGTAGCGATGCATGTATTCCTGGCCGGTTTCATAGTGATTGTCGATGTCGTAGAGCCCGCTGACTTCCTCATCTCGTTCCCTGTCAAAATAACTCACATATTTTCGTAAACCCTCATAGACGCTCGCAAGGTATTCAAGCGAGGGATGGACGACGTGAAGTTGTAGCAAGGCGTTGCCCCAATTGGCGTGGTAGAACATTTCCTGGCGGTAGTAGTTCATGTCGATGTAGCCGCGGAATCCTCCATCGTCACGCTGATTGTCGATGAATGTCAGGAGGCTTCCCTGGGCGAGTTCGGGTTCGTGCATCCACCGGTTTTCGAGCATGTGGCACTGCGCGCTGTACGAGATGGGAGCCCGAAAGTATCCGATTCCCTCGGAAACGAAAGCCCGTTTGTAGTTTCCCTCGTCGCCGTACTGCGTATTCAATTTCAGCCCGTACCATCGATACCAATAGTACCGTGTCAGGAACTCGTTTGAACATTCGAAGTAGGGGACAGAACGAAAGTGATCATTCCAACTGATCGTGCTCAGTTCGATGGGACTCGGCTGCCGAAGAACCGCACGAAGGTTTTTCTGGGTTTCTTCAGCGGCCGGCGATGCGGCAAAGCCGATCGCCACCTCTGCCTCCTTGCCTGGTTGAAGCGTGAGCGGCGTGTGTACTGCGAGATACACTAAGCCTTCGTTTGTCGCTCCTGTCAGTTTTGATGTGTTCGGGAGGCCTCTCCGAGAAACTGTTTCAAACCACGGTGTGAACGACCATCGCGGCTGGATAGCGGCGCGCTCGCTCAGGATCACGCTGTATGTTTGACTCTTCGCGCTCATCCCGAGGGCGCACGCAATCTCGACATGAGGAGTCACAGACGGTCGGAGAAACTTGTTAAAGGATAGGACTCCGCCCTGATATTCGACATTGGCCAGCCAGGAAGATTCCTTGGACGGCATATGCTCCTGAATGGTCCACGCAACCAGGTGGAGGCGAAGTTTTTTTCGAGTTTTGTTCTTCAGATGCAGAACGCTTACGGCCACGTCACTTGAGGTCAGGGATTTGGACTCTTTGACCTGGACTTTCGGTCCCTTGTCCCTGAAGGACGCGCTGTACTCCTGAGTCAGTGAGGCTGGGTTCCAGGAACGCCTCACGAAATCGAGCGCAAGCTCATTTCCGTCTTCATCAAGGATGGCCCACGTAAACATGGGCTTGATTTCATAATTGTAATAGTGCGCCTCATCCCAGAACCCCGGAAAGTCGAGGTACACTGGAAATGGGGGAGCCCAGAGCAGGCGATTTCCGCCGCCAAGATACCACTTGTCGTCCCGCCCAAGATATCGAAGGACATCGATTTTCTTCATAGATACATCCTTGCTTCAAATGAAATGATGGGACCGATCAGCCCTTCAAACCCGTCATGGTGATTCCTTTGACGAAGTACTTCTGTGCGAAGATGAACACGACGATGACCGGAACCATAACTACGACCGCCGCTGCCATCTGATGGGGCCAGTCGGTCGCATACAGATTGCTGAAATTCGCGATGCCCACCTCCACGGTCCGCATGTCAATCCTGTTTGTCACGATAAGGGGCCACAGAAAATCCTTCCAGCTTCCCATGAAGGCGAAGATGCCGAGCGTTGCAAGGGCGGGCTTCGACAGAGGCAGAATCACCTTGAGAAAAATCGTCAATTCCGAAGCTCCGTCAATACGAGCGGCATCTTCGAGGTCCCTTGGGATGGTCAGGAAGAATTGCCGAAGGAGAAATATTCCCCAGACGCTGGAGACCGTTGGCGTAAAGAGAGCCCAGTACGTGTTCACCCAACCAAATGTATTGATGAGCAAAAATGCGGGTATGATGGTCACGATAGCGGGTATCATCATCGTGCTCAGATAGAGGGCGAAGATCTTCTCACGCCAGCGAAAACGGAGACGCGCAAAGGCATACGCGGCCATCGAGCAGAAGGTCAACTGGCCGAGGACGGAGGCTCCGGCAACGATCATCGAATTCAGGAAAAACCGACCGAACGGTTGCAGCGACATCGCCTCCAGATAATTGGACCATTTAATCGTCGATGGCAGGAAGCGTGGGGGGAACTGATACACTTCCAGTTCGCTCATCAAAGAGGTGCTCAGCATCCAGAGGAATGGGATGATCATCGAGAGAGCGATGAGGACCAGGCTGCCGTAAATGAGGAGCCTTCTTATTTGTTTCATCAGGGTTGCAATCAGCTATTTTGTCGAATTCAAGTGCTGCCAGACCTCAGGGTCCTCATGTCCCAGACGCCAGACCGAGATCCCGCGGAAGCGATACTTCTTGACGAGTGCGAATTTTGCTATGAACGAGCGGGCATCTTCGAGATAGAGGTACTCGTTCAGGTATTCGTTGGGATATACAGTAAAGGAGACCTTCTCCCGATCGTCCCACTGCCAGGTTGCCCCAAACCGTTCGGCCAATCCACGAGCTTCTGCATAGTCGAGGCTCCGTCCCCAAACATGAGCCACGTTGTTCTGGTAGGATGGCTGCCACCGATATGAATAGAAGGGAATCCCAATCGAAATTTTGGCGGGCGGGACCCCCTTAAGTACGAATTGTATCACTGCCTCCATCCACGGAATTCCCGCCACCGGACCTGGAGTCGTTCTGTGTGTGTGCTGATCGTACGTCATCAACGAAATGAAATCTCCGATCTCTCCCAGAGCCTTGTAGTCATAAGCACCCCGCCAATATTCGTAGATCCACTTATGATACTCAGTTGGACCGATGTTGTCACCTGTCCGTGGGACCACAGCAATGCTGATCGCAAATCCGTTCGCGTGAAGAACTGAAGCCGTCTGACGATAGAAATCAGTGAACAAGTCTCTGTCCTTTACAAGGATGTTCTCAAAATCGAACTGAAGACCATAGTACTTGTTCTCTCTACAAACCCTGAGCATGTTTCCGACCGCCCGGGCACGACTGAGGGAATCCTGCAGCAGTGCGTGAAATCCCGGCTGATCAAAGCCGGCATTGAGCACGAGGGGCATAACCTTCACGTTGTTCGCAGCTGCAAGCTCAATAATCCTGCGATCAACGGATCCCCAAAGGGCGCCATGTGCATCCATCTTGTATGATTGCGGTCCGACAATATCAATCGACCGAACATGTAATTTGAAGCTCTGAAAGCACTGTTCATTGTCGATGGTGTAGAACATCTTCTCCGGCTGTTGTGCCTGAGATGGACACAGGCCAATGAAAAGGAGAAGGAGGACAAAGGTATTTCGATTTGCACATGACATAGGTTTTCCTCTTGAGAGTTCAGTACCGCACCAGCCCGCCATGCGGCCCGCCCGACCGCTGACAGCCTCAGTATGGGCGGGCGGGTCTGGCGGGGAGAATCGCGGAGAATATAGTCAATACCTCTGCGTACCTCCGCGCACTCTGCGTCTCCGCGTTGAGAACCAAGAACAAAGAATACACAACCTTAATTTCTAGACCCGGTGCTAGTCACCAAAGCAGATACCCAGATCCCTGGCGGTGAGCATTGTATCGCAATCCAATGGGACAGTTTTCATCCGGCGAGTCGCCTGTTCCAGTGGAACGTAGCGCACGGTCGGTGGATCAAGCGCAACCATGACCCCGGATTTTCCTTCTTCCAACGCCCGCACGGCCGCAGCACCGAACCTGAGAGAAATCAACCGATCAAACGTCGTCGGCGAGCCGCCACGCAGGAGATGACCCAGAACCACGCACCGTGATTCGCGTCCCGTGAGTTGTTGGAGTTCTTCGGACACTCGTTCGCCGGCACCGCCGAGACGATCTGCACGTCCGAGTTCTTTTGATACGACCGAATACGTTCCCCCTTTTGCTCTGGCACCTTCTGCCACGACCACGATCGCGAACTTTCGGCCGCGCGAATATCGCTCCTGGATCTTCTCCGCCACGATCCTTATGTCGTACGGGATCTCCGGAATCAGGATAGCATCCGCAGTGCCCGATATGCCGCTGTTGAGGGCGATCCATCCGGCATAGCGTCCCATCATTTCCACGACCATGATCCGCTGATGCGCTTCAGCCGTTGAATGCAGGCGGTCGAGACACATGGTTGCAAAACCGACAGCTGTGTCAAAACCAAACGTGATGACAGTTTTTTCGAGGTCGTTGTCGATTGTCTTCGGGACACCGACGACGCGAAGCCCCTTCTTGGCCAGAGCATTTGAGATCGTCAGCGATCCGTCGCCGCCGATGGAAATCAGAGCGTCGATCTTGGAACGCTTGAACAATTGTACCACCTCACCCGTGCGGTCGGTCTCGTGCATCTTGCCGTCTTTTCCCTTGACTGGATACTTCATGGGATTTCCTTTGTTCGTCGTCCCCAGGATCGTCCCTCCAAGGTGAGTAATACCTCTTACACGTTCGCTCGTAAGCGGGATGAGCCCACCGTCAGGATATTCTTCGGGGAGGAGGAGGCCGTTGTAGCCATCTCTGATTCCAATGCACTCCCAGCCCCGATTGAGGGCGGCAATCGTGGCTGCTCGGATGACCGCGTTGAGGCCCGGGGCATCTCCGCCCCCAGTGTTGATCGCAATGCGCTTGATATTATTCTTTGCCATAGTGTTTCTCCGTATGAAAGGAATCAACCGTATTCTACTTCACGACCGATAATCTTGAATTGTATCCAGGTCGCAAGCATGATGATAACAAAAAGAACCCAGGACATTGCAGAAGCATATCCCATCCGCAGCTCTTCCCACGCAGCCTGATAAATATGGTACACGATGACGTCAGTACTTCGCACAGGTCCGCCGCCCGTCATGACATAGATTGACGTAAAAACCTGGAACGAACTGATCACCGATGTTACAAGAACAAAGAAGGTCGTCGGCTTCAATAAAGGAAAAGTTACGCGCCAGAAGCGTTGCCAGTTGTTTGCCCCGTCAATACGGGCTGCATCATGAAGCTCTTCCGGTATCCCCTGAAGACCGGCGAGGAAGATCACCATCTGGTACCCCAGACTAAGCCATACTGAGAAGATGATGACAGAGACCATGGCTGTGTCGGTGGAGTTTAACCACTGCACTGGTCCGAGCCCGATGCTCGCCAGGATGAAATTGGCGACACCGAACGTTGGATGATAGATCCACATCCAAACCAGTGCGATCGCGACGAATGACGTGACGCTCGGAAGAAAGTAGAGCGCCCGAAGAAAAGCAACCCCTTTGAGGCGCCTGTTCATCATCATTGCCACCCCTAGTGAAATCGCCATGGCAAGAGGCACATTCAGGGTATAGAGCAGCGTGTTCTTCAGAGCATTCCAAAATGTCGGATCAGAAGCCATATCTCTGAAATTGTCCAAACCGACGAAAGGTTTGTCTGGCACTACGACATCCCAACGATGCAAACTCAAATAGCCGGCGAAGACTATGGGAGTGAAAACAAACACCGTCAGATGAAGGAGAGAGGGGGAGAGGAAACCGAGCGCAGTCCGTGTGGCTTGTCGCGCTTTGCCTCGATCACGCAAGTACAGCATGAAGCACAATAAAGTGACAATGACGGCAACTCCCACCAAGAAACGGAGTATGTCAGAGTGCTCACGTATCGGTTTGAAATCAAACGACTGGTGTGCTCGTATGTTTTCCAGCTGGCGGTCGATGGTAGTTGCATATTTCGTCATGGTTTCGTGCAGAGGCCGGCCCATGATCATCACCTCGTCGACGGCATCCTGCAGTGTCCATTCGACCTCACTGAATCTCTCGATCATTGAACCCCACGGCTGACGGCAAAATGGGATCTCCTCGACGAAAGGACGCTCGAGTCCAAGTACATCGCCGGCAACAACTTCTTCCGCTACCGCACGGACAGAGGGTATCTCGAGCCGGCGAGCCGCCCGGATGCGATTAGCCTTTTCGCCCGCCATGAAGGCAGCCAGGAGAGCGGCTTCCCGGGGGTGCTTAGAGTTGGCCGGAACGCACCAACCTGATTCATACATCACATTCGTTCTGATTCCATCCGACCGGGTCGGCAGGGGGACCACTCCAACAGTGAGGTTCCCTTGCTCAATCTGACGCATGATGCGTGGCAACCGCCAATGCCCATCGACCATCATCGCTATCTTGCCGTTCATGAAGAGCTGAACGTTGATTCCTGTTTTTTCGGATTGGATCCAGCTTCCAGTGTTCGGGGCGACCTTGTGAGTCTTTTGCAGATCGACAAGGAACGAGAGCGCGAATTCAGTGGCTGCCGAGTTCAGATATCCCGTCGCTGCTGTCCCCGCGGGATTCACAACATCACCACCGGCTTTCCATACCCAGGCAATCCAAAAGTAGTAGTAATTTGAGAATGACGCGCCAAATTGGTCGGGGGCCCCATCACCGTCGAGATCCCGCGTCAGCTTCTTCGCGATCGATAAATACTCATCCCACGTCCATGCTCGCGAGGGGTAGGGAAGATGTTCCTGGTCGAACAACCGCTTGTTGAAAAACACCATCAGAGGTGTAAAGCCCTTGGGAAAAGCGAAGAGTGCAGTCCCTTTGCGTGCGATGTTCAGTACGTTCGGATACCATTGTGCGGTATCGATGCCAAGCTCACGAACGTATGGAGTCAGGTCGAGGAGGATCTTTTTGTTGGTGAATGTGGGAATGAGTTTCGAATCGAGCAGAAAGACATCGGGAGGTTCATCGGCCGCCAGCGCAGTCAGTATTTTCTCTTCGTACTGACGACCGGGATTCGGTTCATACAGAACGTCAATTGACGGATGGAGTCTCCTAAACTCTGCGAGAGCCTGTTCGTCGAGGGGGATCTCATCCAGGTCGGCCCAGTCCGTAAGGCGAAGAGTGATTTTGTTCTGAGCGGACGCGTCGGGGACACATATGATGAAAACAAAAAGCAGGAAGAGGCAAGGGAGCTTGCGAGCAGTCAGAGACGGTATTGTCAGACGAGGAACCACTGGTTTTTCTTCGGCTGCTGATGATCGGCCGGGAGACGTTTGTCGTCTCTGTTCGATGCGATGCTCTAAAAGCCTGAGTGACAATCCGTCATTAGTTCCGCTCTCTGAATCCCGCTTATGAGCGGAATCTCCCGCTCTTTGCCTGCCCGCCCTTTACGCACTAGTGTGGCAGGCGGGGATCCACCAAGGTGCGGGATCCTGGAAAGCGGGACAGGAGCGGGACCACAAAGGCACCCCGCCAGAACGCGCAGCGGGCTGGCAAACCACAAAGAGAAAGAAGAGAAAATTTGATCAATCTACCTTGCAGCAAGAGTCTTGAATACTTCCTTCGTCATCGAAGCCGCTGTGCGGATTTCATCCATCGAGTTGTAAAAATGTGGCGAGTATCGCAGCTTGCCACCGCGAAGCGAAAGGAACAACTTTCTGCGAGAAAGCTCCTCGAAGGCGGCCGTCGGGTCGACTCCGTCTGGCGGCACGATCGTGAAGATCCCCGACCGTTCACCGAGGGCCTCGGGAGAGTAGACCTTGATTCCTTCTGCCTCCCGGAATTCATCAAGGAGCGCCCCGGTCAGTGCAAGGACATGAGATTCAATAATCTGAGGCCCAACTTCAAGGATTGTGCTCAACGCCGCATGCATTCCCCACATCCCCGGGATATTAAGGGTACCGCCTTCGAATCGTCGTGCCGTGGGTGCCAGCGCCTGATCAAAATGAAAGAAATCCCAGGGGTTTTCGACTGACTGCCATCCAAGGTACTTTTGATGTATTCGTGCCTGTAATTCTTCTGTGAGGTACAGGAATCCAATTCCCTGCGGACCCATCTGCCACTTGGCTGCTCCGGCGGCCATGCCATCTATCTTCATTGCCTGAACATCGACCGTCACTCCTCCCACAGCCTGCATTGCGTCAACGATGAGCAGAATACCTCTGGAACGGCAGACTTCGCCCAGAACCGCCAACTCTGCACGATATCCGGAAAGAAACTGCACTGCACTGATGGCGAGTATTCTCGTGCGCGGTCTCAAAGATGCGTAGATTGCCTCGGGGGTCACTCTTCCGTCGAGACTATGGATGAAGTCAATTTCCACACCTTGGCTCTTAAGATGGTAATACGGATAGATGTTCGAGGGGAATTCGAGATCGTTGAGCAGGACTCGGTCCCCCGGATTCCAATCGAGTCCGGACGCGATAATGTTGAGAGCATCCGATGTGTTTCCAGCCAGAGCAATCCGGTCGATTGACTCGGCATTGATCAGCTGCTGGACGCATCTCCTGGTTTCCTCGATCTGTTTGACGTCGTCCCAGTAAGTCTCGATGTTTCCGGAAGAACGATTCTGCAAGTGCCCGATTTGGGCCCTCAGCACGCGCGTTGAGAGAGGGCTGACCGCCGCGTGATTGAGGTAGATGACCCCTTGCTCGGTGTGAGGGAAGAGACATCGATACGATTGATGACGTTCGTACGGTATGAGCCGTGGCGTTTGTGCGAGCACGTTGAGCGCAGCCTGTTGAGAGATTCAGTTGGGTGACGTGAGTATACTCAAAGAGACCAGTAAAATCAAGGGAATCCCCTGCGTTTCCATCATTGTTTTTGTGTCACGGGATGCCTACAATTAGTTGTCAGTCGAGTGCCCGAAATCGTAGGCGGTATTGCACACTGACTTCAGTTCGGTAGCGATGGAAGGTGTCTGCGGAACCCGTTGAATCTGTTTCGAATTGTGCTAGATTTGTATCAGGCAGGCAATAAGGAGACTACGAATTTGATACGAAAGGAAAACACTTTGATGAGATCATCTATTCTCGGCTTCATTATGGCGCTACTGGGTCCATTCGCCGCCCACGCCGATCAAGTGCATGTCGACAGTTCGCAGACAACAGTCCTGATTCGCTGCGATGACCTTGGGATGTGTCACACCGTGAACACCGCCGCAACGCAGGTCTTCGAGACCGGAATCCCGGTCT
>JACVXU010000234.1 GCA_015661185.1 Bacteroidota bacterium | reverse complement strand
GTCTTGCGCATGAGTCCAATGGTCTTGAGCCATCCAAAAATCTGTTCGACCAGTTTGCGCTTCTGTTGACTGATTTCATACCCGGCATGACAGGTTGTGCGTCCGTCAATCGCACTGGAGCGACCATTCGTGTTTTGTGCAACGTGAGGGGTCACCGTGAGCGTGCGAAGGTTCTTGACAAAGTCTTTGGTATCGTATGCCTTGTCCGCTCCCACCGTCGGATGTTTGGACTGTCGGTTGGGAACTGCTTCCATCATCTCGTGAGCCGCTTCCCGTTCGGCTGTCCCCGTCGCCGTAGTCAACCGGTCATCGACAGCCAACCCATGGCGATTGTCCATCAAGACGTGTCCCATAAACGACAGCCGTGCTTCTTTGCCCGGCCCCTTACGATACAACCGTGCTTCTGGATCCGTTGTGGACTCGTGTGTAGCGTTGCTGCGCTTCTCGCCGTGAAAATCTACAGTCGGATTGCTGCCGCCATCGGATGGGGGCTGGGAAGAACCCTCTTTCTTCTGAAAGCTTTTCTGCCCCGCCCACGCTTCAATCAATGTTCCATCAACAGTAAAGTGTTCGTCGCTCAACAGCGCACGCTCACGGGCTATGACCATGACCTGGTCGAAGAACAGATCGGCAATATCCCCCTCCAACAACCGATCCCGATTCTTCGTGAACACCGTCGCATCCCAGACCTCGTCATCCATATTCAACCCAACGAACCAACGATACAACAGGTTGTAGTCCAGTTGCTCCATCAACAGTCGTTCACTCCGGATGCTGTACAACACTTGCAACAACAACGCTCGCAACAAATGCTCAGGCGGAATCGACGGACGTCCCGTATCCGAATACAACCGATCAAACCGTTTCGTCATCGATTCAAGTACCTCATCGCTCATCCTACGAATCACCCGCAACGGGTGATGCTGCGGAATGCGCTCTTCTTGAGAGACATAACTAAACAATCGGGCTTGCTTCGTATCGATTCCGCGCATGATCTTCCTTCTCCTGTGTATGAATGTGCACTGAACAATCACTTAGACGTACCACAGAAGATTTTGTTTCGCACGCAGCACCAAAAATTGACTTTTTCCGCACCTTGCTAGTGCGAGCCGAAGGGTCCTGCCCCCGCTACAAGAAAATGCCGATCGACCAATGTTGATCGGCATTTTCTTTTCATGAACGGTTGCAGGTTCATACTCCCCTCCATTCACGCTCACAGACGGGCTACCGACAGGACCACACGCTCTTGAAGGTGATCATCGGGAAGAAATTCCTTACCGACAACCGGGCAGAGATCTCGTTGCAGGGTTTTGACTTGCTGAACCAAGACTGGAATATCACGCAGACGGTAACGGATACTCACATCGAGGACCAGCAGACGAAGAACCTGAACTGGTACTTCTTGTTGGCGATTAGCTATCGACCGAACAACTTTTAGAAGGTAGGATTAAGGAAGGGGTGAAACGCAGAGAGTAAAACGAAAGACGTTTCAGTTGACTTTGCCCGAGAGCGCAGATGCTCCGCCAGTCCAATGTCTAGACCCTGCCAACCTGATCACTTTCGCAACACGGAAAAAAAAACGCTGTCGCTATTCACAGCTGTGAAGATGCCGAGGCCGTTGACGATGTTCGTCAGTGGCTCGTTGAGTTGCCTGGAATCCTGTTCCCGCGAGCGAAACAGGTCTGCATACTCCTTGTTCACCCTGTAGATCATGACGCGATGCCTGCCGCTGTAGCTGATCTGTCCGTCCGAGATGCGTGCTGAATCTCCTAGAATCGGACGCGAAACAAACTGAAAGACCCGCGGGATGGAATCCTGTTGGAGCAGCTGTCGCGCCGGATCAACGGGCTCGATGGTCATGTAGTAGTAATCCTGAGATGTGTTGACCCAGCGAACTGTGAGTTCGCCACTGCTTCGAAGGATTATTCTGCTACCGAATGGGGTCGAAAATGTCTCTTCCGTGAATTTCATCGTATCGGGGGAAATTCGGACGCTTGAGGGTGGTGGTGGCACCGTAGTTGAGGATGTAATCACGACACCCGCCCGCTCAACCCGGAGACTTAAGAGATCCCCCGTCTGAACCGATAAACCACTCCCTGTGTAGCGATACCTTCCTGGAACATCTGCAGCTGGACTAAATCGATAGCTGATACCGTTTTTCATTACAGTGACAACGCCATCCGAAATCGGCGTATTCGAATGCTCAAGAGTATCAATCGGATATGAGGCCGAAAGATCGATGCTCTGTGAGGCCTGGCCAGCATTCAAGTACGCTTGAACGACTGTTTGCTCTTCACTCGGGAGCAAGAGGTTCTCCTCCGAGCAACTGCTCAGCAAGATCAGGAACATACCACCGGCGATTGTGGGAAGCGTTTTCATAAGATCATCTGACTAGTTGATGTCGAGTTGGACAAAAATTGTTGGGGTGAAGCTCAGCCCCGTAATTTCCCTGATGGTCATCGGCGTTGTCGTCAGGTCGTACTGATAGTAAGCAACGTTTTTATGATTCAGGAGGTTGAAGGCAGACACCCCAATCTTCCACGTCCGGTTTGCCATTGTACCCTGATACGCGAGGCTCACGTCCACACGCTGATAGTTCGGAAGCCGGTAGGCGTTCTTGTCACCCACGTGGGTGTACTGGTACGTGGAACCATCCAGCAACGTGAGCATGTACTGACTTACCGGGGATGAATACGGTTTTCCTGTAGCGAATACGAATACTGCAGAAAGGAGCCAGTCCTCCGCGAAATTCAGGGTCGCAACGGTCTTCAGTTCGTGACGTTGATCTTGCAGCGCCGGAAAGGTCTTTCCGCTATTCAGCTCCGGAAATGTATTCTCAGTCTTGCTCAAAGTGTAGCTGACCCAGCCGTTGAACATACCCGACTTCTTCTGCAGCAGCACCTCCATGCCGTTCGACTGACTTGATCCCTTGTAGAAACTGTACGATTCGTCCGTTCCTCTTCTGAAACGCTGACTGAATTCCACGATGTTCTGCGCTGTCTTGTGGTAGAGCTCCAGGTCGAAGAGAAAATCCGGAGTTTCATAGGAACCGCCTACGACGTAGTCCGTTGAAGTAGCCGGTTCCAACTCGCTGTCCGAAAGGAGCCAGAAATCTCTGCTCCCCTGCGAGAGGTTCTCGTTCACGATCCGGTTGCAGAACTGATGATAGCGGCCCGATGCAGCCTTAAGAGAGATCGTTTCTGTGAGGGTGTACCGAAGTCCGAGCCGTGGTTCGAGATAGAACTGCTGCGTGCCCGAGTACTGTGTGAGACGCAGCCCAGGTGTAATCTGAAACACCGGCGTCATGCTCCACGCATCCTGGCCATAGAGGGAAAGTTGCGTTTGATTCTGTGCGCGCACAAGGACATTCGACGGGTTTTCGTTGAACGGCGTGGACGCCGAAAGGCCGTACGATGCGGACGAGCGCACGGCCTGCAGTCCGAACGAGAACCGGTGATTCGCTACGGGGGACCACTGGTGGTCAGAATTCAGTGTGATGTCTTCAATGCTGTTGCTTTCGCTGGAATTCAACCGGTTTTGGGACTGCGTCCGGAGTCCTCCGGTGGCAAACGTGTAATCACTGGTGTAGCGGGCGAACGCCAGGAGCGTATTGGAGAAGAACTCATCGGACCAGCGCCGGAACCACTTTACACTCGCGCCGGCATTTCCCTGGTCCAGGATATCCGTCGTCGGGGGACGCGTGAACCCCCGGGAGAAACCAGCAATAGCCTGTGTGGTCGAATCCGTCGATTGATCCTGGGAATCGAGACTTCGGTAGAAACTTGCGATGAGAAGATCGTCCGTTGTCACGCTGAGAGTGACTTTCGCATTCAGATCGAGAAAATCGGATTTCGGTTCCGTCTGCTCGACGACGGCAAGATTACCCCTCGGCCCACCGCCGGAAAAGGCGCGAGGACCGCCGCCCACCGTCTGTCTGCTGTTGCCGGTGAGAAACTGGTAGAGCTTGTCGTACGCTCCTGAGTTGATGATATCGTAATACGAGCGCCTCGCGGCAACCAACACGGACCCTTTGTCAAAGAGCGGCACTTCGGCGATGCCATTGGCGCTCAGCAGATTGACACCCACACCAAAGTGCGAGTGCTCGCGGTTACCTGAGTACCCCGTGATATCGACGACGCTTGACAGTCGGCCCCCGTACTCAGCGGGGTATCCTCCCCGGTAGAACCGAATGTCTTTGACGGCGTCCGGATTGAATGCGCTGAAGAATCCATAGAAGTGATCGACGTGATAGACCGTCATGCCGTCGAAGAGAATCAGATTCTGATCAGGAGTACCGCCCCGCACATAGAGACCCGACGATGCGTCGTTGGTGTTGCTCACACCGGGCAGATACTGCAGCGAGCGCATGATGTCCGTCTGGCCGATACGCGGGAGCGATTCGAGTTGCCGTGGCGACAGGGTTGTCAGACTCGCCTGACCCTCGGCCCTGATGAATGTGCTCTGCTCACCCTGCACAAGGACCTCGCCGAGAAGTACCGATGATTGTTTCAGCTTGACAAGGACGGCCTGGCTCGCATGCGCTGGATCAAGCGCCACCTCCAACTTTTGGTATCCCACATACCGTACAATCAATACAACGCCGGTGTCTGGTGCAGCGTGGATGACAAAGTATCCTTCCACGTTCGTGGCGGCGCCGAGCCGCGTTCCCTTCACCATCACGTTGGCATTCGGGAGCCTCTCGCCGGATTCGGCATCGATAACCTGTCCTTTTACGACAGTACTTTGGGCCAGCGCCGGGATGAGAAATGCGCGTTGTAGTCCGAGACAGTAGAGTATTGCAAGAAGTCTCAGGGAGCGACCAGGGAGTCTATTCATTGTCATGATCTTGATCTGTGCATTGAGGAGAATTCGCAGCTCCGGAAGTCCTCTTGAGATATGAGCATCCGGAATCTGAACCAGTTATTAGACATCCAGCCCCATCAAAACTTGCAGACTGATGACGATTTTCCCCGGCGAATACAAGGGATCGTGGACCGTGTTACGACGGCATCGAAACATTGACGCCGGCACGGCAAATCGCACCAGGCCTCTGGCGTCCTCGGTAATGCACATGCTGCTGTCGGCGGGGACGACAAAATCCACTTTCTCCTCATGCTTGAGCTGCCACAGGACATTTCCCACACAATAGGCACCATCGATCAGCAGTACTTTCACCCGTGCCCCAGCCGACTTCGCCGCCTGTACCAGGGGCAACACCCAAGGATGCTCGGGTTTACCAATCTTATCCACCCTGGCAGCAGCTACCGTGTTGGACGTTATGCCCCGTAAAGAAAGAAGGAGATAACCATAGCGGGTAGAGGTTATTGTCTTGACCCCGCCCCATTTGTCTTTCACCTCCCTGGCGCTGGTGACTCGCCCGGCTTGCG
The DNA here is from genome assembly GCA_015661185.1 of Bacteroidota bacterium. Lineage (GTDB taxonomy): Bacteria > Bacteroidota > Ignavibacteria > UBA10030 > UBA10030 > UBA9647. The sequence goes on along the minus strand of JACVXU010000234.1, from coordinate 203 downwards.
GATAGTGCTCTGTGGCAGGTAGCTCCGTGCCATCCAGACTGAAGACCGTGTCATCTACCAGTTTGGCTTTGACCAGGTCTGTTACTGACCCGGCGAAGATACCCTGTGACTCGCTGTCTGTCAGACGCTCCAGAGCATCCGCCAGGGTGTTTTTATGAATAGGATGTGCCAGTCCCTTTCCCCGCCGGCAGAAACCCTTCTCC
>JACVXU010000233.1 GCA_015661185.1 Bacteroidota bacterium | reverse complement strand
TAAGGCGAAAGGGGAAAGGGAAAAGGGGAAAGAAAGCAAACCGCTTTATCCCTTTTACCTTTTCACTTTTCCCTTTTGTCAGGCGCCCGCCTTCGCCGGTGCCTGAGCACGCTGGCGTATCCCTTCCGCCCGCTTGCGCAGGCGCTCGGCTTCGATCTGCCGGCCCTGCCCGTCGAGCGCGAGGGCAAGGTTGTCCAGCGTGTGCGCGATGCTGAGATGGCCGGGCTTGAGCGACTTCTCTTTCGCCGCCAGCGCGCTGCGCAGGAACTTCTCGGCCTCCTTGAATTTCTCCTGCTTCAGCTGGATCGCCCCCATGTTGTGCAGGGCGACCGCCGTATTCTGCTGAACACAGGTCCGTTCAACTTGAATCCGGGCGAGACGCAGGAACTGTACGTCGCATTCGTTGTGGGTATCGGAGCCGATCGTATTTCGAGTGTCGCGGTGATGAAGGCCAATGACAATGCGGTGCAGCAGACATTCGATCTGCTCTTTAAAGTCGCGAAAGCACCAGCAGCGCCGGTAGTGAAGGTCACGGAGCTCGACGGCCAGGTCATCCTCGACTGGAGTTGGAACACGGCGGCTCTGACAGCGACAGAGACAAAGGTTGCAGATCCGGGTGCCTACGCGTTCGAAGGTTACAACCTATATCAGTTCCCGTCTGCGAGTTCAACCTTCGCGGATGCATTGCGGATTGCGACGTTCGACAAGGTCAACGACATAAAGGTCGTACTGGACGAGCAATTCAGTCTTTCTGCCGGCGCGTTCCTGAAGATCCCGATTCAGTTCGGCACGGACAGGGGCGTGGTCAGGTTCTTCGACTTCAAGAGAGACTACATCAAGGACATCGACAAGCTCTGGAACGGTCAGGAGTACTACTACGCCGTGACGGCGTACTCCGTCACCGTAGTGCCCGGATACGTTGCAGCGCTCGAGTCGGCCCCGAGCATCATCACTTGTGTTCCGAAACTCCCATTTGGCAAAGTCGCAACGTCTGCGGCGGGCGATACAGTGAAGATGACAAAGGTCGGCGTGAGCGATGGTAGTGCGTTGGGACTCGTCATGTCACCGTTGAGCCTTACTGGAAGCTCGTATGAGATCAGCTTCGCGGCTGACGCTACGTGGGCGGTCACAGACAAGACGAAAAACAAGGTGGTCATCTCTGGTGTTTCATACCAGGGTGGCGGCGAAGGGTATCCGATCGTCGACGGTCTCCTTGTAAAGGTCTTCGGTGCACCAAACGACTCCAAGGACTGGCAGCATGTCCGGAATGCGGCAGGTGCCATCAATCCACCCACATTCGCAGCCTTCAATTCGTTCAACGGCGTTGGTTTCCCGAATGCATCAGGTAGCGATGCAGTATCCCAGGGCCCGGCGTCAGATTACGGTGGCGGACGGTGGGGAATCCACACCGGTGGTGCTTCAAGCGATATTTCATACGCCACACGTTTTGTTCCGAGGACATTCCGGAATGACAACTTCTCGCGGTTCGTGCCGTTCGATTTCGAGCTGCGGTTCACAGCAGCCGGGGGGAAGGCGTATCTTGCGTTCACATCTGGAGCAGTGATCAACGTGCCATTCGAACTCTGGAACATCGGCATGAACACTCCGGACAATGCATCGGATGATTTCCGCATGATCCCCTGGATCAACGATGCAGATGGCGACGGCGCTTTCAATCTGACGGCGATCGATCACGGTGTTTCTGGTGGGGACAATGATCCCTACACAGACTGGATCTACTGGTACGAGCCGAGCCCGAAGACTCCGGGAAGCACGGGATACAATGCCTTCGTTGCGGCTGGTGCCGCCTATGATGGTTCCCAGGGGACCGGCGATGAGGTCATGGCTCGCATGGTTCTTGTGAACGTCAACGGCGGAAGCGTCTCAGCGACGCCGTTCGCTCCGAACTCGAGGATGCCGGCGACAGGAAACACTATCCGAATCATCGCGACCAAGCCCAACAACCCGGGAGTGAAATTCACGTACACGACGCCGGCGCCGTTGGCTGGTGCTGAGCAGGATGTAGCGAGCGCCAAGAAGCTCGGTGTGTTCCCGAATCCGTATTACGCGTCGAACAGTGCCGAATCGAACCGATTCGACCGCTTCGTGACGTTCAACAACCTGCCGAAGAATGCCGTCATCCGTATCTTCAACCTGGCAGGCCAGCTTGTGCGGAAGTTGGAGAAGAACAGCGATAATCAGTTCTTGCGTTGGGACCTGATGAACATGAGAAACTACCCCGTCGCCAGCGGCATCTACATTGCTTATGTGGACCTGCCGGATCTGGGCTTCACCAAGACGCTGAAGTTCTCGGTCATCCAGCAACAAGAGATACTCGACTACTACTAACCCAAGGTTCGACAACGCAAAAGTCTATCAAGGAGAACGTTTTATGAAACAGAAAGCAATCTTCGCAGCCTTAATGCTATGCATGGCGGTGATGCTTCTGGCGGTGCCGGCCTTGGCCCAGCATCAGCGCGTTGGGGCCGTTGCGGCGCCCGAGCTGCTGATCCCCGTGGGTGCCAGAGATCTTGCACTCGGCGGATCGAGCATCTCGACGTCACAGGGCGTTGAGGCAATGTACTGGAACACAGCCGGACTGGGCCATATGCAGGGTGGAGCGGAAGCGATGTTTTCATCGATGTCATACATCGCTGATATCAACGTTGTGTATGGCGCCGTTGCCGGTAGGTTCGGAAGCTTCGGAAACATCGGATTTGCAGTCAAATCACTCTCGTTCGGCGACATTCCGTTGACAACGGAAGATGACCCCGAGAACTTTTCACAGCGCTTCTACACGCCAACCTTTGTCACCGTTTCGGCAGCGTTTGCCCGTCCACTGACGGATGCGATCACTGTCGGCTTCGGTATCAAACTGATCTCAGAGAAGATCGACCGCGTCTCCTCTTCTGGATTCGCGTTCGACTTCGGAGTACAGTATGACGGGTTGGTGGGTGTCAAGGGGCTAAACCTCGGCCTTGCGGTGAAGAATGTCGGTCCGCAAATGACATTTGACGGACCGGGGCTCTATCGGAGAGCCCTCGTCACCGGTGGGAGCCGGCCTGATGAATTTTTGTTACTTCAGGCCGCCAGCTACGAGCTCCCCGCATTGGTCGAGATCGGTCTGTCGTACGACTACAAGCTGGCCGATAACTTCAATGCCCTGGTAAGCGGCTCATTCACGAACAACAATTTGTACTTCGACTCCTACAACGCGGGTCTCGAGCTTGGGTACTCATTTGAAGACCTGAAACTCTACGGCCGCGGTGGATATTCGTCTGTCCCACAAAACACGGACAACGAAATCTACGGTGCCACGATGGGATTCGGAATCGGCTACGATCTGGGAGGCATCAACATGATCCTGGATTATGGATATCGTTCGGCGAAGTACTTCGAAGCGAACCAGGTGTTCTCGCTGAAGTTCGAGTTCTGACCGTTCGTGCTGTAGATGTGTCTGTACCACGAGGCTGCCGGGAAACTGGCAGCCTCGTTTTTTGTTCTTTACGTGGCATTTTCGGACAATTCTCGCTTTCTTTGTAATCGCGATCGCAACAATTTGGCACCGTCATTCTGAATCACATTCCTTTTTTCTTAAGAGCGAACGTCATCCTGAACGAAGTGAAGGATCTGATTCAAGTGGGCCTGTTTGCGTTGGCAATTCTATGGTTCAGATCCTTCGGTCGCTACGCCGATAGTTCGGCCGGAATCAGGATGACTTGATTCGTGGTTTTTGAGATAGGTTCAACACTTTCCCTTATCCAATCCATCAACTAAATTGCTTGTGGATGCATCTATGAGGACTTTTTTTCGACTTCTACTGGTATTCACATTTCTTGGATTTGCGATCCCTGTTCACGCCCAGTACTTTCCTCAAAGTGGAATTGAAGTGCTCCGTCAGCGGGCTCTTGACACCAAGTCAAGACTCAACGTGCTTTCCATCGCGCTGCAGCCCGGCTACGAAGATCTGGCAGGATTAGCATACTACCGAATGGCGATGGGTGCACGGATTGTCAGCGCTTATGTGACGAACGGCGAAGCGGGCGAGAGCGACGTACGCGGTGAGTACCCGAATCAGCTGGCTGCCGCGCGCAGAACGGAAGCGGCTGCGGTTATGGCGTTTCTTGGTGGGGAGGAGTATTTCCTGAATGTGCCGGACATCGGAGCTGTCAAGGACACATCCGTCGTCCGCGATTTCTGGCATCCCGACACCCTTCGCCCGCGTCTCTTGAAATTGATTTCGGATCTGAAGCCGGATGTGATCCTTCTGGCAAGGAACTGGGCGACCGAAGGCGAGAGCCCTGAAGGACTCGTGCTTCGGGATCTCCTCCTCCGCACTCTCCGGCGCCTTGAGCCCAGATCGTCGAAAAACCGTGACGGAGCAAGGGACGAGTTCACCGGATGGACAGTTGCGGGCGTATTGCTTGAGTCGGGATCGGAAAAAGGGGTTCGAATTCCCGTAGATGAGATTCATCCATTGTGGAAGAAATCGTATCAGGAGATTGCCGACGAGGCGGGAGCACTGTACCGCTCTTGTTCTGCTCAACGGAACCTCTGGTATGGGGCGGGTTCGGCCAGATCCTTGATCACCTACGAGTCTGTGTACCCACGAACCCAAAGACTGCTGAAGAGGTTCGATGAAGGGCTCCCCCGCCCGATTCCCGGCAAGCTGGCAGGACTTGACAGAAAGATCTCGGCACTGACAAGGACCCTCGTTGGAGGCAATCCCACGCCCGCCCACCGGGAAGAAGCCCGTCGGAGTGTCGCTGCGTTGCTCGATTCTGTCGATCACTTCCTTTCGCAGCCACTTACGTTGAATTCATTGGGCCGGAAGATTGCCATGCAGTGGAAGTTGACCCTCGAGCAACTTCGTGTGTCAATTCTCGGCGTGGAGGTCCGTTACACGCTCGAACCCACGATCCTGACAGGGCGCCAGCTTGCATTCCTGAAGATCGACACGGTCATGGGGCTCCAACCGAAAGATTCCGTCTGGATGTATTTTCCCCCGAGTGACCAGCGATGGACCATCGATGAATCGACGGAGTTGATGGTTGCACTCAGGTATGACTCTCCGTATCGTCTCTTGTCGCCCGCCGCCCTCGACTATCACCTTCCTGCGGGGATGGAAGGACTGTCGCAGACGAGCGTCGGAAGAACCTTTGTGTTCTTCCTCATGTGCCGGGCGAAGAACCAGGAACGAAACTTCATTTTCCGGGGATCTGTCCGCCTCCTATACTCACCGCGTTTCACGAAAGAAGTCCTGACCCCCATCGTGTTCGCTGTGCCGAATGAACAGGTCATCGTGCGCCTGACGAATCATTCACGGGACGGCGTCCGCGATTCTGTGTATGTCGACGATTCGCTCGCTGTGGCTCCGAAAAAGGAATTCCGGATCAACTTCAAAGATCAGGCTGAGATCGATACGCTGGTGCTTCAGTGGAAGCGACCGCTTCAGGAGGGGACATATCTCATTCCCGTCTCCATCGGAGGCCAGGAGGTAACCAGGTTTGCTGCCCGTGCGTTTGAGGCCAGGATTGACACGGGCAGGAGTATCGCACTACTCTCGGGAGTAACGGGCACTCCGACTGCATTGTCGCTGCGGCGACTGGGAGCAAATTGGACCGAAATCCATGATGTGCAAGGATTGGCGGCGAAACTCGCTCCACATCGCATGGCGATTGTTGACAGAAGGGCTTTGACGCTGATGAAGGGCCTCACCGCCCAAATTCGGATTCTGAGAGATTTCGTGGAGCGAGGAGGACATTTGCTCGTTCTCGCACAGGATGCGGCGGTGTGGAATCGAGCGCCGATCATTGACAATTTCCGACTGTCCACTTCCAACGCGTGGGGTGAGGCAGAAGAGGTTCGCCCGGACTCGACTCACCGCTTGTTTGCCGGCCCGAACCGAATCAATACTTCTGACTGGGAAGAATGGTTCTACAGACGGTCATACAACACACTGAGCGGGACGGCGTTAGCGTCTGCCCGGATCGTGTTGAGTTCCGCGGATGGAAAAAGTCCGATGGTTGCAGAGTGGACCATGGGAAATGGGACGTTGACGTACGTCGATCTTGCACTTCACTATCAACTCCTGAATATTCACCCCGGTGCATTTCGCTTGCTTGCAAACCTGATTTCGTATTGATATATTACCGCAAAAGGAGTGATGTAATGAAAAGGTCTATTGGGTATGCAGCAATGCTGTTGCTGGGAATGTCAATAGCAATTGCACAGAAACCTGCCTCGCGTCAAACGCTTGTTCTCAACCTCGACTATGCGAAGTTCCGCAATAACGATTCAAGCGGCTACCTCGAAATCTACTATGGTTTCTACCCCAGCCTTATCACCTATGGCCAGCGGGACGGACAGAGGATTGGCGTACTCAAAGTCAGGACGAGGGTCAGGGACGAGCGATCGGGGTTGTTTCAGGTGAACAACGTCTCCACCGTCCTCTTTCCTGCCCCGGATACCTCCAGAGCTACGGAGCGGATCGTGAGCATCAGTCAGGCCGGGCATGTTGTGCCGTTTGGAGACTATCGCCTCAACGTCTTTGTGGTGGATTCTCTCTCCCCGACAAGATCCGACAGCATTTCGTTGCCATTTTCGGTCCGTGGATACGGAGCCCAGCCCGCGATCAGCGATCTGGAATTGTGTTCGAGCGTCAAGAGCTCCGCCCAGAAAGAGGACCTGTACTACAAAAATTCCCTGGAGGTCATTCCCAACCCCACATTGGTATTCGGCGCCGGGTTGCATCCGATGATGTTCCACTATACGGAGTTCTACAATTTGGATACAACACAAACGTACGTTGTCAAGACACAGACTACTGGCGGGGATGGCAAGGTCGTCAAAGATGCATCGAAGGCCCGGAGGTTTGGCGTCAGGAATGCAGTCGAAGCCGGAATGACAAACGTCGCATCGCTCGAGTCTGGCAAGTACCGTGTGCGCTTGATCCTCATTGATGAAAAGGGCGCGACGGTTGCGCAATCAGAGAAATCGTTCTATGCCTACAACCCGCATATCAAGGCGAATGTGCTTGCAGCATCCTCCATCAAGGCGTCGGAGCTTGCAGGCATGACTGCGGACGAACTGGCAGAAGAATTTCGCAAGGCCCAGTATGTTGCGACTGATCAGGAAATCAAAACCTTCTCGCAAATAACGTCTGAAGATGGGCGCCGTGAATTCCTTGCCAAGTTCTGGTCCGAAGTGGAGGTCGGCAGGGCAGGGAGGCTGGGTATTCTCCGTGCAGTGTATCTGCAAAGGATTCTCTCCGCTGACCAGAGGTTTCGGGCTCTTGGGCGTGTTGGCTGGAGGACAGACCGCGGCAGGGTTCTGGCTCTTTACGCTGAACCTGACGAAATCGAACGTTTTCCTTCTTCGCAGGACAGCAAGCCGTATGAGGTCTGGCGTTACTATTCCATAGAGAACGGGGTTGAATTCGTTTTTGTCGATCGTTCAGGATTTGGCGAGCACACGCTCGTTCACTCAACCAAGCGGGGCGAGTTGCAGGATACCGAGTGGCAGCGTTTCCTTCGATAGTCGCACTCCTGCTTACAGCGGGCACTTCATTGTGCGAGGCTTCTCCGGATACGCTGCTCGTTGAAGTGCAGACCCTCGGGACATTTCAGCGGGCGTCGCGTCTCACGACTAATCCTCAGGGTTGGGTCTACGTCAGTGACGTCGAGCGTAATCTTGTCCTCCTGTTCAAGGGGGATGAGACGCGGAGTGTTTCGGTCGGTGGATACGGGTGGACGTCCACGACGTTCGACAATCCTACGGGATTCGCCACAGACGGATTGAACCTCTACGTCTCAGACTACGGTAATCACCGCCTCCAGCGTTTTGACGGCAATCTCAATTTCATTTCCTCGTTCGCCACAAGAGACACCTCGGTTGTTGAGGCACGGTTTGGGTACCCTCTCGGCGTCGCCCTTTCCCGGTTAGGTGATCTCTTTGTTCTTGATGGGGACAACCTCCGTGTCGTCAAGTTCGTCGACAATGCCCGCTTTGAGCGCTCCTTCGGGGATATCGATGACCAGCGATCGAGGCTTCGCCAGCCACAAAAAATCCTCGTCGGACCGGACGATCATGTGTATGTACTCGAACCGGACCGCCTATTGGAGTTTGACTACTTTGGCCACTACCTGCGAACGATTGGAGACAGGAACTTCAAGGAAGCTCTTGGTTTCTGCCTCGTTCCGGGAGGAGTTGTGGTCGTAACTCACGCGGCGCTCTTCTGGTTCAACGACCGGGGAGATCTCGCACGCATGATTCGGTCGACCGATCTTCAGACACGAACGCCTCTCGGTCCGATGGAGGACGTCGCAAGTACCGCTGATCGTCTCCTGATTCTCACATCAACCCGGCTGCATATCTTTCAGCTCTCCGTCGACAACCATTGATTTGCCAAGCGGCACTGGCTTGACATTCAGTCGGTTTTCTGATAACTTGGCGACAGAAATGGCGTATTGTTTCAACCATCATCGATATTTCTTCTGAGCGGAGGATTTTCTATGGCATCTCGCAGTGTAAACAAGGTTATTCTGATCGGCAACCTTGGAAAAGATCCAGAACTTCGATATACCAGCGGCGGCGTGGCCGTGGCGTCGTTCAGTGTGGCTACAAACGAGTCGTGGAAAGACCCGCAAGGGAATGCCCAGGAGCGAACCCAGTGGCACAACATCGTCGCTTGGAAAAAACTGGCCGAAATCTGCGGCGAGTATTTGAAAAAAGGAAGCAAGCTCTATCTTGAGGGACGACTTCAGTACCGCAACTACGACGACAAGAACGGTGTCAAGCGATACGTGACAGAGATCGTGATGGACGAGATGGTAATGCTTGACGGACGTGCTGCCGGTACGGCAGCATCGACCCCGGATGTGGGTGGAGCGCCAGCACAAGACGAGCCGGGCGGCAAGATCGACGATCTCCCGTTCTAGCAGGATGTTGAAAAACGAACCGCGGAGGGCGCAAAGAACCGCAAAGAAAATATTGAGGGATCTTCTTTCTCCAAAACCTCAAACATTTGGCGCTCTTGTCGGTCTTGCTTGCCCCGAATGATTTTGGTTCGGGGGCGGTTCGTCTTCGTCTTTGTCTTTGAAACTGGAATTTCAACAACCTGCTGGAATGAACCTACACAACCAGCGATTGGCCTCACGGTGGAATGGCCAATCGCTTTTTCTTTGTGCCTTGGTGGCCCGCCTCTCAGCGTTCCGCCCATTGGCGGGATCTACCGCTCTTTAGATTCCGCTCATAGGCGGGATTCCTAGAGCGGAACAAAGAGTGGGTTTCCAGCGCGCCTCC
>JACVXU010000232.1 GCA_015661185.1 Bacteroidota bacterium | reverse complement strand
TGACCTACAGCTGCGGGACTTTCGTTGTCTTCAGATACTGGTCGAAGAAGTAATTGTAGTCTTTCCCGGTCTTCTCATTCACGAAACCGATGACATCTTCGGCAGTGATCGTCGTGTAACGGAACTTGTCCATCAGTCCCTTCAGGATCGAGAACCAGAGTGCATCATTGTCGATTACGCTGCGAAGCGTATTCAGAACGAGCTGCCCCTTGTCGTACATATCTCCAGAACCCTGATGCTGAACGTTATAGATACCTATGATCGGCTCGGTGTTACGAACGTTCGGCTTCTTGCCATTGATGTACTTCAACGCTTCCTCGTATCCCCACTGGTCCTCAACATACAGCGCCTCGGAATAGGCGCCGAAGCTCTCGTGGATCCACATGTCGGCGATGTCCTTGGACGTGACACCGTTCCCCCACCACTCGTGAGCGCTTTCGTGTATGATGATGAAATCGAACTTCAGTCCGACAGTCGACGGGGCGTAGCCGCGGTAGCCGCCGACCCAGCGGTTTCCATAGGCGACAGCGCTTTGATGCTCCATTCCATTGTGCGGACTTTCTATGAGCTTGTATCCGTCACGATAGAACGGGTATGTTCCGAAGTACTTTTCGAACGCAGCCATCATCGGTTTGACTTGCTCGAATGTCTTTTTCGCCTGCTCAAGGTTCTGCGGGAGCACGTAGTAATCCAGCGTCAACGCCGGACTGCTGCCACACGAATCGCTGAAGTGCGCAAACTTCCCGACATTGACCGTTACGTTGTAGTTGTTGATCGGATAGCTGACGAACCAATCGTACTGCGTCCACCCGCCCGGGAGCTCGGTGGTGGCACGAAGTCGGCCGTTTGAAATATCCATCAGTCCCCTGGGAACGGTAATGCTGATCAACATGCTGTCCGGTTTGTCGGCCTGATGGTCCTTGTTCGGCCACCACAGGCTCGCGCCCGTCCCCTGGCAGGTCACGACTACCCACGGGTTTCCGGAAGAATCCTTCGTCCACGTAAATCCTCCGTCCCACGGTGGATTCTTCGCAACCTGGGGATTTCCACTATAGTAAATCCGAATGTGATGGGATGAACCTTTCTCGAGCATCTTTCGGAAATTGACAAAGACTGCATTGAATTCACGCCTGAATGGTACGGGTGCACCGTCATCGAGCACGATTCTCTCGATCTCCATGTTCTTGAACAGATCGATCTGCATCTTCGCGAATCGCGTCATCACAGTGAAGTAAATCGCATTTGACCCGCGAACCGATCGGTTGGCCGGATCCACTTTGACGTCGAGATGATAGTATGTGAGGTCGTAACACGTGCGCTCGGGCGACAGTGCACCGCGCAAGGTGTCGGCCCGGGTGAAGCCAGGAGGCTTCGGCTGCGCAGTCAGCTCAGTGAGCCCTAATAGCACCCCCGCAATGAAGAACAGTTGGGTCTTTCGCATCAGCATTCCTTCTGGGAAATGATAGTGAGAAACTTTGTCGGTTCTACGACTCAGCCCGATCGAACCCAATAGGACGTTTTTTGGGCTCTAGCAATGGAGGCGGATTTCTGAGTTTTCTGATCTCTTCCAGGACATAGACGATTCCCCGCTCGTGGGTATCGAGTCGCTTCGTGAGTCTGCCTTCGAGATCTTTCAATCGGCCAGCAAGGTCGACGTTCGAATCCAGCGCTTGGCGCATTCTGACAAACGAACGGACGACGAAAATGCTCATTTGCATCGCCCGCGAACTGCTTAGTATGTTGGCAGCCATGATAGCGCCATGTTCGGTGAAAACATATGGACAGAAACGGATGTTCCGCCTGGATGCGGTCGCATTTTGCGACCGGATGAAAGAAGAGCCTGATGATCCTTTCCCCGCACGAGAGTGGATTTCGTCGACTTCCTTCGGCTTCAATCGGAAGCAAAAATCCCGAGGGAATCGCAGTATGTTCCGTTTCACTTGTTCGTTCAAGCGCTTCGTCGATACGCCATAGATGAATGCGAGATCGGAATCAAGAAGTACTCGTTCCCCTCTTACTTTGAGAATGAGTGAATCTACGCGACTTGCGATACTCTGGTTCCTACGTTTCTGAGTCATTGGCGAGTCTCCGAAATGAATTGTGATGGTATCCCTCGCCAAGCTACCACGTATTTCGGGAATATGCGTGCCTGATCAATTTGCTTTTTTGACTGGGGTGATCTTAATAAGCACCACACCGTGGCGCGGAACCGGGGCCTTGAACTCATCGTTAAATGTACCAAGATCCTTCTGCCGCCACAAATCGCGTACCACCTGTTTGCCTACGATCCCCAGCTCACTCCATCGCACCCTGATCTCTGATTTCCAGACTCCGCGATTGAACAATCCGACTGCTTTGGAGCCATCTTCCATCTCTTTCGCCCAGACCTCCAGGTCCCCATCTTTCGAAACGCGACCTGCCTGCTTGCCAAGAGGATCCTGACTGACTTCCAGAACCTCGTCGTTCGTCAACAAGTTCTGCGTGAACTCGTCCAGCTGAGTCATGTCGCAGCCGATCAGCAACGGAGAGTTGAGCAGGCACCAGAGACTGATGTGCGTGTACTGCTCGTTGGGGCTCAGCTTCGTCGGGTGAAGCTGCGGGCCCCACCCCACCTTGCCGACCACAAGCATATCGGGATCATTCCAATTGCCCGGCTTCGCATACAGTTCATGACCGACCTGGGAAAATCCGATTTCCGACATGCTCTGCCACGTGTCGGTGATGTCGCCAGTCGTGCGCCAACTGTTCCCTCCGACTTCACCTCCCCACTTCCATACGTCCCCCATCCCATACTGACAAAGGCTATAAACAATATCGCGTTTGACCTTATCAAGCGCGGCACGCATAACGAAATACGGCTTCTGCAGTTCTGTGAGCGTCGTGCGATCCTTCGCAATTTGACCGTAGGAACACCAGTCGTACTTCAGATAATCGATTCCCCATTGCGCATACTGGAGAGCGTCCTTCTCCTCGTACTGATAGCTTGCTGTGAACCCGGCACACGTCAAGGGTCCCGGCGAGGAGTAAATTCCCATCTTCAATCCTTTGGAGTGGATGTAGTCGCTCAACGCCTTCATGTCCGGGAATTTCTTGTTGGTGTTTATCATGCCGGATGCGTTCCGCGGTTCCCCAATTAACATCGGATCGTCGGAATCGGGCTTTATTTCCCAGCAATCGTCAATGTTGATGTATGTCCAGCCATGGTTCACCAAACCACTGTTCACCATCGCGTCGGCTGCCGACCGGACTTTGTTGTCATCGACTGCTTCGGCGAAGCAATTCCAGCTGTTCCAGCCAAGAGGCGGAGTGAGCGCGATGCGATCTCCAACCTCAATCCGGAATGGCCGGGTCGCAGAGCCAAGTGCATTCTTTGCCGTGAGGGTTACGTTAAAGGTACCTTTTTGATTGACCATCCCTGTTATTCGTCCGGTCGCTCTATCGAGAGTCAGGCCGGACGGCAATCCGTCGGCGGTGAACTCCATGGGCCTCGTCCCGGTGGCAGGTAATGCGAAAAGGAACGGACTGCCAGGACGAACTCCGAATACTTTGGGCCCATTGATACGCGGCTTCGGGGATGGCTTCGGAGTCAGAATGATCGGAGTGACGTTCACCTCATGGGCGCGAAGGTAGAGCGCCCGGATCCGATCGAGATCCTTTCCCGTCTTCACTTTCATCGCTGTCGCTTTTGCTTCGCCGGATTCCTTCGGTGTATCGAACATCGACGCCGCGACATACCGCTGTGCCAGGGTGGTCAACGCTCCCGGCGTGAAGTCCTTCACCCATACGCTGTCGCTCTGTTCCCAATTCATTTCCGTGACGCTGTTCGCATCGACAAAATCCCGCTTCAGGAGTTTCCAGAGCGTCTTCATCCCTGCGTCCTCGAGTCTGAAATAGTACCCGAATCCCCCCTGATTGTTGTTGATCTTCATAAGAAATTTATTCTCCCCCTTTTTCAGGACGAGGTCGACGAACTCCTGATCTGGGAAAACACCGCGGATGATATTGTTTGCCAGGATCTCAACGCCATTGACCCAGACCTTGATGCCGTCATCGCTCCCGAGCGAAACGGGAAGTATCGTGTCCCTCGGGACTGTCACTGTGCGGAAGAGATAGATGGCACACATCGATTCCGGGCCAAGACCTATGACGGACCCGTCTGCCCATCCAGGCTTATTCTCCCATCGCAGGCTCCCGTTGTTGTACGTCTTCGTGAGGTCAATCTCGTTCTCCGGCGGAAAGACCTGTGAGAACGCGCTTCCGCCCGATCCTTTGAACGGACCGATCGAATACCAGGGTCCAAGCAGGTTCTTCTGAAATTCAGAATCATTGCCTCGAAGTATCAGCAATGCTTCCCGCGACGCCCGCATCGTCTCATACCAGGTCGCCTTCCTGACATAGAATGCCGGATCACCGGCGAAAAGAGTTCCGGAAAAGAACACAAGTCCAAGAACGTAGCATCGTATGATCTTACTCATGGGTGACGACCTCCAGGGCCAATTGTAGAAAGTAATCCTGCGTTTGTTTGTTGTAGGTTTCTAACGCGGAGCCGCCCCGACAAGAATCGTCGGGGTAAACAGAGGGCGCGGAGCAACGCAGAGTATAATAACTTTCTTTCTCCGCGATCCTCGGCGTGCGCAGTTCATCCCGCCCGCCTTCGCGTTTTGTGCGTCCCGCATGATTTCTGCGGGATGGCGGGACGTCTCTGCGATGAAAATTCAAAATGATTTGCTTTAAATCGCACTAGCCCTCGTTGGAGCAGGAGAAGGACGCCTTCTTCTACGTTATGTCGCGGATGAAGGCGACCTTCACCAGCGTTTCAAGGTCTTCTGTTGAAGAACATACGCAAAAACGCCGTAGGCCCTCACAGCTTGCGACTGAGCGTGAACGCTTCCCACCTGATCGACACCGTACCCATCCTCGCCGCCGGAAGGATTCCATCCGTTGCGGATCGCATCGTCACTCAGCCGGTGCAGCATGACCCTTGCCCTGCCATGATTGTTCGTCCACACGTGTTCGAGCATTTTTCCAATCTTGTCGGGTATGTCCGGGAGTTCCTCGGGCGCAGTCAGATACGCATCGAGGATGTAATGAACGAAGGCACCGTTTCCATCCATTGTCAGCTGATAGTAGTTGTCGGGATCGACCCAGCCTGAGGCAGGATCCATGATCCGCTTGGCGGTCGCAACAATAATCTTCTTGTACTTCGGATCGCCGGTCATACGATACATCGCGGCGCCAAGGGAACCATACTCAGCCCCTTCCCACGGAAGTTGCTTGCCGAAGGCCGCGGGACCGGGCTTCCCTTCCCACTTGCCATCTCCGCGATAGTATGTCTTCTCGATGCCGGGAGATTTCGAATCACCGTTCCAAACGAGCATCGCATCATTGTAAAACCGTTTCTCCTTCGTCGCTTCATACAGCCAGCAAGCAACGTGCGCCATGTGGTTCATGTTGCTGTTGGTAAAGATCCTGTCGTCGATTTTCCAATTGGGGGGCCAGTTGCCAGGTAGCGTTTCTTCGCATCCTCAACCCACGCTTTGTTCGTCCTGCCTGTGAGATCCCACCAGTACATATCAGCAAGGCAAACCCAGGCCCGATCATCCACCCAGCCGCCATTATACAATTTCTGAGGATCGAGAACTGTGGTATAGAGCTTCAAAAGACTCGAATCGTGAGTCACAGCGAAGAGATGAGCATTCCCGATCGCCCCATTCGCTCCCTCCCAGCCGGGATTGAACACCTGATAGAAGAGACGGTTGACAGCATAGGTCCGCTTGATCGTCTGCTCGAGGAGCTGCAGTCCGTTTGGTTGTTGCTGATCCTGTCCAACGGTTGAAGAACCGGGGAGGCGATTGATGGTAAAGGAACTCATGAGGACAAAGAGTACTGCTCCGTAAGCGACAGGTCGGGGTTTCTGCATGAGGGTGCTCAGGGATGACAGGAAATGAGTGACACTATATCAACAATTCTCACGCACCGACGTTTGGATCGGCAGTGCCTGCTCCTTTGCGACTTGGCGCCTTTGCGTGAGATGCTTGGCAG
>JACVXU010000231.1 GCA_015661185.1 Bacteroidota bacterium | reverse complement strand
TGTGCTTGTTGGGAGGGGTCATCGGGCTTGCGATCGCATTTCCCCTCAGTCTTATTATCGACACAATTCTTCCAACGGCGATGCCGTTGAGCATTGTTGCAGTCGCAATCCTTGTTTCCTTGTTTGTCGGAGTTGTTTCTGGATTCTTGCCGGCGTACCGGGCCTCCCGGATGGATCCTGTTGATGCACTTCGATACGAATGACCCTAACCATTCACTGAGAGCGGACAAAAAACGTGCTTATCGCCGAGATTATCAAAATGGCGCTCAACGCCATCAGGATGAACAAACTACGGTCGGCCCTGACACTGCTGGGCGTCGTGGTCGGAGTGTTTTCTATCATTGGTGTGATGACGGCGCTCCAGGTCCTGCAGAATAGCATCGAGAGCGGGTTGAGCCAGCTGGGAGCCAACACATTCCAGATCCAGAAGTACCCGGCAATGTTTGTCGGGGGGCACGCCGCGTGGGAGAAATACCGACATCGGAAAGACATCACGCTGGATCAGGCTGAGTATGTTGTCGCAAGATTGACGACCGCGAAATATGCCGCAATTGAAGCAAACACGTGGGGACAGACTCTCCAAAACAAGGAGGGTCTGAAAACCAATCCAAATGTTTCCATTATGGGAGAAGTCCCGGAAGGAATCCCCACGAACAACTGGACGATTCAGGAGGGACGATCGCTCACCGACAACGAACAACAGTACGGCAGCAACGTCGTTATTCTCGGCCAGGATATCGTGAAGAAGCTCTTCCCGCGGGGCGGAGCGGTTGGGCAGGAGGTGAAAATCGGGAATGATCGGTACAACGTGATCGGAACCTTCGAGCTAAAGGGAGCTGCGCTGGGTGGCAATAGCGACAATTTCGTTGTGATTCCGCTCAGCAAGTTTTTGAACGAATTCGGAAAACAACGATCGTTGCATATCATGATCAAAGCGAAAACGCCGGAAGACTATGAGCAGTCCATGGAAGAAGCCCGCATGGCTCTTCGGACTGTACGAAAAGTCGATCCTGGAAAAGAAGACGATTTTGAGATATTCTCCAACGATTCATTGATCTCGACGTTCAATGAATTTACCATGTATGTGAAGTTGGGAGTCGGTTTCATCAGCTTCATCTCACTGTTGGCCGCTGGTGTAGGCATTATGAACATCATGCTGGTATCTGTAACGGAGCGAACAAAGGAGATTGGCCTGAGGAAATCAGTGGGCGCGCGAAAGGCGAATATCCTCAGCCAGTTCATCACGGAGGCTGTCGTTCTGTGTCAGCTCGGGGGCATCGTGGGCATTGGGTTGGGAGTGCTTGGCGGAAATCTTGCAGCCATCGCGTTCTCCATCCCGCCGGTCTTTCCGCTTGATTGGGCGCTCATCGGCTTCGCGCTCTGTGCCTTTATTGGACTCGTGTTCGGCGTGTATCCCGCATGGAAAGCCGCAAATCTTGACCCGATCGAAGCGCTGCGATACGAATAATCGTGATGACGGTGGTTGAAATGAAAAGGCCGAACGTCGTTTGACGTTCGGCCTGCGTGTTTCCAGAGCAAGGGGAGTATTATGGTCCGGCTGCCAGAATCTCTTTTACCTTCTCGTGCAGCTCCTCGACGTCGAATGGCTTGGTCATGTACCCCGCTGCGCCGAGCTGTGTCGCGCGTTCGGTGGATGACCGGTCGTCCATGATAGTCAGAAAGAGAACGGGAATCTTGCTGAACTCAGGGAGCTTCTGCAGGGCCTCAAAAAACTCGAACCCGTCCATCTGTCCCATCTTCACATCTGACACAATCACGTCTGGTTTGAAGTCCCGAACTACCTTGAGGCCCTCGTTGCCGTTGAAGGCAATACGCACTTCGTATCCTTCATCCCGAAAATACGTTTGGACGATTCTGACAAGCTCTTCTTCGTCCTCGACCAGCAGCAACTTTTGAGCTTTTACCATGAGATCCCCCTCCGCCAGTGTACGTTATGCCTTCATCCGTTTCCCTTTTTCTTCTTCCGAGAAGATCCAGCCAACCAGCTTCCCAGGGTCGATTTCCTTGAAGGACTCCCAATAGGCGCTGTTGCGTAGCTGACGCGAAGAGGTCTCTCCCTCGGGTATCTTCTGGACATCATCCATGATGATCTGGAACCGTGATTTCCAATGTTCCATATTTTTTGTTCGCAAGTCAACCCATCCGTCGTGAGCCCAGGCGTTGAGCGATTTCTCGGTGATCTTCAGCTCGTTTTCGCCGCGGTATGGCGGTATCTTGATCTTTGGTCCGCGAAGGAGGGTCTTTCCATCCGGAAGCAGAATTGGAATCCCGATGGAAATGATCTGCGATCGCACTTGTGCATTCTCCCTCAAGACAGAATCCAACCTGGCGGAAATCGCTTTCGCTGGCGTTTTGACAACCTCGATGAATCCGCCATAGGCGAGCTTGAGCAAATATGCTTCGTACAGCAGCTTCGACAGTCGGGGGGGGCCAAGGAACTCGAATGCGATGCTCTGTGTCTTGTGCTTTTGTTCGAGCCGCTTCATCTCCTGCAATGCTGCCTCGAACATGAATCCGGCACGGTATGTCGGTGCAAGCGTCGCATTGTCGAGTGCATTGATGATGTCGTGTCCTGTGTTGCCGCCTTTGATTTCAAACAACACAGACTCGGCGATCTCCTCGGGAGTCACAAACTCCATTTGGCCGGGAGTCGAAATAGCCTCGAATTCTCCGCGAGAGAAGACTCCATTCTCGCCGGTGTCGATGAACACCGAGTGTAACGTCTGGTGTGTCGGTTCGACGATGATCCCGTCATCGAGCAGCTTCAGTGTGTTCGTGAGCTTGATCCCCTTGTCGGGCGGGCAATCGATCAGCTCGATGGCTTTGCCGCGCTTCTTGATCTCACCAAATCCTATCTTCTTCCATGCAATTGCAGCGGTCGGCTTGATTTCCTTCGTAATGGGGGCGTCCGGAGTCCGGCCCATAAGGAAAAGCAACATCGTATGAGCGCCGGCGACGGAGGATTTGCTGAGAAGGACGCTCGATGGACGCTCCTCGCTATGCGTATACGGAATGTTGAGCCCCATTCCTCCCGTTCCGCTGGTCCCGATCTTGACGTACGTCGTCGTCCCGACCAATTGCATAGTCCTGTAGAGAATCTGGACGTGTCGGATCAACTGCGGTATGTAGAGCGCGGCGAGCAGTCGCTCTGTCTGGTCGAAGAGGTCCGACTCCTTCCCAGATTTTGCGCTCTGGAGCGCTTTACGGACTTCGCGTGCCGTATGGAAAATATCCTGGTAAGCGATTGCCGTCGCGGAATTGATGCAGTCCACCACGATATCGGGTTTGTATTTGTCCAGAAGCTGATAGATCGATGAGCGCTCCAGGGTCGGCATGCTCAGTTCATCGAGCAGGTCATCGATGAGCATCCCCCTCGACGCAACATTCTGGAGGATCTCATCCCTCGGTGTGTCCTTCAAGACATGGCGGACGAAAATATTTCCCCACCATGGGATGAAGAAATTCTTGCCCGCATGTGGGTATTCGCGTCGCATCGTCTCCACCGCTTCCTTTGCTTCGTGTTCGAGCAGGGAGGTGACAATGATACGCTTTGGTTTTTCCGGCATCATTTGCCGGCATACGGCAGAGCCTACGAGGCCCCAGCCTCCAAGTACCAAGACTGATTTGTTCTGGATGTCCATAGAGTTCGGTTGGCTAAGTGTTGAAGCGGGATCGATTTTGGGTGTTTCAAACTTTTTCTACAACACAGGCTGTCCCGTACGCAAGAACCTCCGATACGCCCGCCATGATTTCGGTTGCATCGTAGCGGAATCCGATCACCGAGTTGGCGCCGATGGCCTCGGCATGCTGGATCATCAATTCGAATGCATCGCGCCGCGTTTGTTCACAGAGCTCGGTATACAGTGTTATGTTTCCGCCGAAGAGAATTTGGAACCCGGCGCCGATGTTGCCGAACACCGAGCGTGAACGGACGATGATTCCCCGAACAACGCCCATGCTCTTCACAATCCGGTATCCATCTAGTTGAAAGTTAGTGGTGACTAGTGAGTGATCCATTGTATGCACCTTTAATCGTAGGTGATTGATCTGAAGAAGAAACTCCGGGCGCCATCGACCAATGGCCGTCCGGGCAACATTGGCGGCTTGATCGAGGAGCCATGATGAACCTGCGTCATCGATGGGCCATCCTGGCCTTCAGGATTTTTTCCACGGTCTTGTAGTAAAGATCGACCTGACTTTGATACTCTTCGCCGGTACCGGGTCCCTTGAATCCTTCATGGATGTACTGCACGATGCCGTTCCGGTCCACGAAGATCGTGGTTGGGTATGCGAAGAAATTATTGAGCTGCGAACGGATGCGAGCCTCGACATTCGCATTGTCAAGAGAGCCACAGAACAACACAGGGAACGTAATTCCAAAGCGCTCTTCATAGAGGAGAAGGTTCTTCCTCGCTGTCTGGAGGTCCCCGCTGAGTTCAAGCGAAAGACCCACCACTTCGAGTCCCTGTTTATTGAAGTCCGTATAGAGCTTCTGGAGCAAGGGGGCTGCGTCCATGCAATTGTGGCACCAAGTCCCCATGATATCGATGATGAGCGCCTTGCCCTTGAACCTCGAATCGAGATTGGTGACTGTGTCTCCCATGACGGTAACGCCGGTAAACGCGAACGGTTTGCGTGCGTCTTTAGTTGAAGTCTCTTTGGAATCTGAAACCTCCGCTTTTATTGTCGGCTGAGGCTCAAGGGTGAGAGAAATTGAAGGAGGTGTCCGGTAGTACAATGTTCCGCCCCACTGGTTCTGTGTCCTGGTTAATTCCATAAGCTGTCCCTGCCAACCGGAAAACCGGCCGAGTTGCACGGAGTTGCCAACCTGTTTTCCGGCCATCAAGCCGTAGTCACCGTCTGCGGCAATGATGGTGCCGAAAACGGAATCGCCGCGCGACCAGAAGGTCGCAATCGATGAGCTGTCAATTCCATCACGGTTTTTGAAGAACACCTGGAATTTTCCGACGAGGGGAACGTCGGGATTTGATTTCGTCTTCACCCCCTCCTCAGTCCCTGAGAATGGGCTGGCCTCGAATGTGTTTGCCGTTGTGTCTTTGCGGAACCGGAGGAACTCTCCCATTAGCCGGCCCCCTTTCCACACTGAGCGCATCACCGCTCCGTACTCCGAGAAGACAAGCGTCAATGAATCTCCACTTAGATAGATCTCTGGAATTGGGGTCTGTTCCGACCCGTTGAGGAAGTACCCCGACGGTGCAGGAGGAGTGAGATCCAGGTAGACGAGGAAGGGTAGTTGCTTCTGATCGACAAGAGAAATCGTCCCCTTCCAAAATCCTTTCTGGGGGGGCGGCTGCGGCTGGCAGCTGGTGAATATCAGTGATGAAACTAAGAGCAGTGCAGCAGGAGCGAGAATCTTCATAGGAAAATCCTTTTAAATGACCCCGGGATGTTTTCCCGGCCCAAACACGGAGAGAAAGAGAATCAGAAGAAGGAACAGTGTCTGCACGAGATAGAAAAGAGTGATCTGCGTGTTGTACGAGCGCATCAGCCTCTCGGCATCCGGTGGGGCAGATTGCTCAGCCAGAGCCTTGATGAGCTTCCGGCGATAGCGTGTCAGTTGGGGGCCATAGA
>JACVXU010000230.1 GCA_015661185.1 Bacteroidota bacterium | reverse complement strand
TTATGAAATAATGGACCCGGAGCTGATCTTGATGAAGAAGTGCTTGCTGATCATATTGGTCAGTGTGATGATCCCGATTGCGAGCCATGGGCAAGGGGTCGCAAAAAACGTCTCAAAGACGGGAACGACCGCGGCGTCGTTCCTGGAAATCGCCGTCGGTGCACAGGCGATTGGCATGGGCGGAGCGTTCGTGAGCCTCGCGCACGATCCCACGGCGTTGTACTGGAATCCCGCGGGCATTGCCACGATGCCCCGCAGTGAAGCGTTGCTTGCCCATACTAATTGGATTGCGGAGACAAAATTCGACTTCGCCGGCTTCGTTCTGCCGCTGGGCAACTTTGGAACGCTCGGCTTCAGCTTCACCTCTCTCACGATGGCCGATATGAAAGTGAGGACGGTGGAGATGCCCGAAGGGACGGGAGAATTCTTCAGCGCCGGCGATCTTGCTGCCGGACTTTCCTATGCACGCATGCTTACCGATCGCTTCGCGATTGGCTTTACGGCAAGATTCATCCAGCAACGGATCTGGCACGAAAGCGCCACAGCCTTCGCCGTGGATGTAGGAACGAAATTTAAGACGGATCTCTTCGGCGGCATGGTCATTGGCGCCTCACTCTCGAACTTCGGAACGCCGATGAGGCTCTCGGGCCGCGACACGCGACAGTTCATCCGCCTCGACCCGAACAAGCAGGGCTCCAACGACCGCATCCCGACCGACATTGAGCTCGACTCATGGGACTTGCCGCTCCGCTTCCAGTTCGGCGTCTCGACGAATGTGCTGCAAGACGACAATTATCGCTGGACGGTCGCGTTCGACGCGATCCATCCAAGCAACAATTATGAGAGCATGAATGTTGGCTCCGAGTTCTCCTTCGCCGATCATATCTTTTTGCGCGGTGGCTACCAGTCCCTCTTCTTGGATCAAACAGAAGGAGGCCTATCGTTCGGGATCGGTGTCACGTCCAGCCTATTGTCCAACAGCGCAACGGTGATGTTTGATTACGCTTATCGGGACTTAGGACGGCTGACGAATATCCAGGTATTCTCGCTCAGTTTCCGCTTTTAGTGTGAACAGACCGACCCTGCATACAACGTGGCGGTGTCTCGTCATACCCGCAATCGCCATCCTCTGGCTTCCGTCCAGGTCCCAAGCTCAGTTTAACAAGGATTTTCAGCGCTTCTCGATCGATGATCGGAGGTTGGGCTCCGTCGTGCTTGCGAAGGTCGGAGACCATGCGATCACCGCGCAGGAATTCCTGCTCAGCTACGAATACGGGCCCGCGTTCCCCAAGCGGGAAAAAGACTCTCGAAAGCGCTACCTCGATTTCATGATCTATGAGAAATTGCTCGCACTGGCAGGCTACGCTCAAGGAGGCCGGTCGCGGCCGGACGTTCAGAACACCCTGGCTGAGATCGAAGCCGACCTTGCAACCGAGGAACTCTACAACGAAGACGTGCTCAACCGCACACACGTCAGCGACGAAGAAATCAATCACGGTGTTTCGCAGGAACGGATCCATAGAACAGTCAAATGGATTTATTCGCACTCGAAGGAACAATGTGCGCAAGCGCGCGATGCTCTTGAAGCGGGCGCATCATTCGATTCGATGTTCGCACGACAGCTTTCAGACTCGCTCAAGGTCGACGACCGCACGATGGAGACCACAATGCTTCGTTTGAAGATTCGGAATCCTCTGTTCGCGCGCGTTCTCGAGAGCCTTCCGCCTAAGACGGTCTCGAAGCCCATCCAGGGGCCGGACGGATGGTATCTGGTCAAGGTCGTTGACGGATGGACAAACGCCATCGTCACGGAATCTGAGAATGCAAAGCTCAGGGAGGAGGTGCGCCGTGCGCTCGTCCAGCACAAATCCGATTCCCTTTCCGATGATTATGTGAAAGCCTTGATGACTCGGCGCCATCCGGTCATTCAGCGGGAGACGTTCGAAGTGCTCTACCTTCACCTTGCCCGGATCGTCCTTCCGGCGCAAGCGTTCACATCGTGGCAGCTCGCCGACCGGATGAAGCGGTTCATGGCCGACTACGATACATCACGGTTCGATTCTTATCAATCGCGACCCCTCATTCAGATGAACTCAGGAAACTATACGCTTGCTGATTTTCTCCGCTGGTATAAGCCGCGGGAAACCGCCGTTCGGCTTGCTGCGTCGTCACCAATTTCCTTTTTTCAATCAGCGGAAAACCTCGTCTGGCGAATGGTTCGGGATCGTCTTCTTACGGAACGTGCATACGCCCGGAGGTTGCAGCAGAGGGAACGAGTTGTCAAAGAGAAGAAATGGTGGGAAGAAAAACTGATGTACCAGATTGCGAAGGCACGGATCGTCGACTCCATTCCGAGGTCGGATTCTTTGTTAAGCGCGTATTTCGAGAAGCACCGCACATCCTATAAAACTCCCAAGGGCGGTGGGATAGATGCTCCACCGATAAAAGAAGAGGTATGGAAGGACTACTATACGGACGAGCTTACAAGAAAGATGCTCCACGAACTTCTTCAGTTGAAACAGAAATACGGAGTTTCGGTGGATGAAAAAGCGTTGAAGCAGCTTCCTTTCGATATCGAGAATCAGCCGAGGACAATCGATGTCTATACGGTGAAGGTAGGAGGAATTCTGCCTCGACCAGCATTTCCTACCATCGACTACGACTGGCAAACTTGGAACTGATTCGTCATGAGGTTTCTCCCTTTTGAGAGTAGCCGCACGTTTCCCCTTCTTCTCTGTGTCGTTACGTCGTTCGTTTTTCTAGACTGCAAGCGGCAGCGCGCCTCCGGGGATAGCGAAACGGGAAAAGTCGTTCACCTCACCTACTGGCCTGCACCGAATCCACAGGAAATTCTACTCGCCGACAGCGTCGTTACGATGTGGAACCGGATGCATCCCGATATCCAGGTGCGTATGCAGCCGATTCCTGTCAGCCAGTCAACAGAGGAAGTTCTTCTCGCGGCAATCGCCGGAAAAACCACGCCGGATGTTTGCTCCAATATTTGGCCCGGCGCAATGCGAGAGTACACACAAGCCGAAGGTTTGGTTGGGCTGGATACGTTTTCCGATTTCGATTCGATCGCCGGCTTACGCGTTCCGAGAGATCTTCTGGCGACCTTCAAAGCCGTGAACGGGCATTATTATCAGATGCCGTGGAAAACGAATCCTGTGATGATGTTCTATAATAGAGGGATGTTGAAAGCCGCCGGGGTCGAAACGGTTCCGCGCACGTACTCGGAATATTTCGCTGCGGCAAAGAAAGTTACCCGGGACATTAACAACGACGGACAGGTGGATGTCTGGATGGGGGAGCGAGATATTCGTCCGATCTGGTGGCAGCGTTTGTTCGACGTCTACCCATTTTACATTGCAGCTTCCAACGGCAAGACCCTCTTCATGGGTGATGACGTCGCCTTTGAGAACCGCGACGCAGAAAACGTTTTCTCGTTTTTCCAGGAATGTTATGCACGCGGGTATTTTCCACGGACTTTTTTTCAAGGGGGAGATCCATTCCTTATGGGAAAAAAAGCCACCGACTTTGCGGGTCCTAACCGGATTTCCGTCATCACGAGACTCGCCCCTGAATTGCACTATGGCGTAGCCCCCCTTCCGGTTCCAGACGACCACCGGGGTCCTGTGTACACCTCGGGCGACTATAAAAATATTGCTATCTTCAGCACAACGCTGCATCCGAAGGAGGCGTGGGAGTTTGTGAAGTTTCTTGTCGAGGCGGAACACGACCTGCTGCTCCTGCAAATCGCGAATCAGATCCCTGTACGCGGCGACTTGCTCACGAATCGGCTCTTTGCAGCCTATTTCTCGCAGAATCCGTCTATGGTGAAGTTTGCTGAGCAGACGGTCTATACGCGCGGGATGGACACCGTTCCAGACCTCAAGGAAATCTTCGACGCTATTTCGCAAGACTATGAAGCATGCGCAGTGTATGGGCGCAAGTCTCCGGCCGAAGCAGTCCGCGATGCCGCGGCGCGAAGTCGCTCTATCATAGAGTGGAACCAATGAGTCAACGCGGCGGTTTTCTCAAATCGACCCGACGAAAAGAGCGAAGCGGCTACTGGTTCGTCCTGCCGTACGTCATGTTCTTCCTCCTGTTCGTCGCCTATCCGCTTGTATTTTCCTTCGTGTTGATATTTCATCGCTGGAACATCATTACACCGATGGAATGGATCGGATTGAAGAACCTGTCCCACCTCCTCTCCGACCCCCAATTCTTCCGGGCAATGCGAAATACATTCGTATTCCTTTTCATCCACATTCCCCTCGAGATCGTGGTCGCACTGGGATTTGCCCTCTTGTTGAACTCAAAGATATCGTTTCGAGGAGTCTTTCGCGCATTGTACTTTCTCCCTGTCGTTGTCTCGGGCGTCGTTGTAACGATTCTCTGGCAGAACCTTTATTCCTACGACAACGGGGTGCTGAACACGCTCTTCACGAGGATTGGTTTCCCACGAATACCGTGGTTGATCGATTCAGTGTTCGCCATGCCTTCGATCGCAATCATGGCCACGTGGAAGAATGTCGGCATCTATATCGTCCTGTTCCTCGTTGGATTGCAGAATATTCCCAGGGACTTGTACGAAGCTGCCGACTTAGATGGCGCCACCGGTACAAAACAATTTTTCCATGTCACGCTGCCGATGCTGAATCCGACAATTGTGTTGATCGTTGCGCTCTCGACGATCGGCGGATTTTCTCTCTTCATAGAACCGTATGTTCTGACAGGGGGCGGGCCGATGCAGAGCACCATGTCCGGAATGCTCTACATCTATAATCAGGCTTTCTATTTCGGGCACATGGGCTACGCCGCAACCCTTGGCTTTGTGTTCGCGGTCATCATGCTGCTTGTCGTGGTGCTCCAGAGAAAAACGATTGAAGCGGAGGCGACGTGATCAAGTCGATGATGAAAATGTTTTTCCTTTTCGCCGGTGCAGTCGTCTTTGCCTACCCATTCTTGTGGATGATCGCCGGTTCTCTCAAGCCGGAGCTTGAGATTACAAATCTATGGCTCTGGACCTCCAACGCGTCGTTCCACAACTTCCGGCAGGTGCTTACGAAAATTCCAATCGGCAGGGCCTTCGTCAATAGTATGTTCGTTTCCCTCTCAACGACGATGTCGGTGGTCGTGTTTGGGTCGATGGTGGGCTATGCTTTGGCCCGATTGAATTTCCACGGAAAGAAAATCCTCTACACACTCATTTTATTCACGATGATGATACCGTTTCAGATCACAATGATTCCGCAGTATATCCTGATGGTGAAGCTGGGGATTACCGATTCGTACCTCTCATTGATCATCCCGACGATGATGAGTGCGTTCAGCATCATCGTGTTTCGTCAGTTTTTTCTCAGTCTGCCGCAGGCGCTGATCGATGCAGCGCGCATCGACGGTTGCTCCGAAGTGCGCATTCTTTTCAAACTGATCTATCCGTTGTCCCGTTCGACGATCATCACGGTGGCGTTGCTGACATTTATGGCGACCTGGAACGATGTGCTCTGGCCGCTCATGGTGATCCGGGAGCGAAGCTTGATGACGATGCCGCAACTTGTAACGATTTTCGTCATCGGCGGCGAAGCGGAGGCGCAGCTTGGGCCTCAACTGGCGGCAACGACGTTGCTCGTTGCTCGCGCTTCCAGTCATCCTGGCGTACGCGTTTTTCCAAAGATACTTCATCGACAGCATGGCTTCAAGCGGCATAAAAGGATAACGGAGTGAGGCTTTTGTTCCGATATGCCTTTTTTGCACTGGTGACCATGTTGGCGCAGGCCCAAGACAACAAAAATAATCTCGATCCGCTCGAATATTTTTTTGACAAAAAGTACGGGCAGGTTGAGGTTGGCGGACCGTATGTCGGAGCGGAATTCCATGAGAGCCGCCCCCTTCCGTCGAGGATAAGCTTCTACTACCCCGTTGCAAACAGCATCGATGTGAGCACCGATTACTGGAAACGGTCGGCCTCCGCTCCGCTGGCAATTGCGATTCGCATCGGAGAAAAGCAAAAAGAATGGATCGG
>JACVXU010000044.1 GCA_015661185.1 Bacteroidota bacterium | reverse complement strand
CTGTCCGTCGATGAATGTGGTATCGACACCAAGCGCATTCGCCGTTTCGGTAATTTCTTTTCCCCCGCCATGCACGATGATGATATTGACCCCAATTTTCCTGAGGATCGTGACATCCTTTGCAAAGGTCTGCTTCAGCTTCTCGTCCGTCATCACAGCACCGCCATATTTGATTACAAACGTCTTTCCTTCGTACGTTTGAATCCACGGCAGCGCTTCAATCAGGACTTCCTCCTTTTTTGTCGGGTCGTTCATGATCGGTAGCTCGCATTGATGTGGACATAGTCTTTGGTCAGATCGCACGTCCAAAATCTGGCAAACTGACTCCCCTGGTTCAAGTCAACCACA
Organism: Bacteroidota bacterium; assembly: GCA_015661185.1. Taxonomy (GTDB): domain Bacteria; phylum Bacteroidota; class Ignavibacteria; order UBA10030; family UBA10030; genus UBA9647. The sequence continues at coordinate 31,418 of JACVXU010000044.1, read as the reverse complement.
ATGACAACCGAATCCTTCAGCAGCAGCTCTTTGGCCTTCACCTCGTCCAGCACGATTTCGTAGTTCTTCTTTAGAATTGGAAGCTCGCCAAACGAGATTTCGACGTTGTCCGGGTTGAAATCGATGCCCGAATACCCGACTGCAGCCAGGATTCGTCCCCAGTTCGCATCAGCGCCGTGGATTGCTGTCTTGACGAGGTTTGAATTCGCAACTGCGCGGGCTGCCTGAGCTGCCTCTTCTTCCGATATTGCCCCCTTCACCATAATCTCGATCAGCTTTGTGGCGCCTTCGCCATCCTTCGCGATCATCTTTGCCAGCTTAATCAGGACATATTCAAGTGCAGCCCCGAAAAGTTGGTATTCTTCTGAGTTTTCCGTCAGCGGAACGTTTCCGGCCAGACCGTTTGCCATGACAAGCACCATATCGTTCGTGCTCATATCCCCATCCACCGAAATGCGATTGAAGGAGCGATTGTTCGCAGCCCGCAGCGCTTTCGACAACAGCTCTCCCGAAATCGCGACATCGGTCGTGATGAATGCAAGCATGGTTGCCATGTTCGGGGCAATCATGCCCGATCCTTTGGCCACGCCTCCGATTGTTACGACCTTTTTTCCAAGTGTGAAGTGGACGGCGGCTTCCTTCGGAAATGTGTCTGTCGTCATGATCGCCTCGGCAGTATCGCCGTTACCGCTCGTGCTCAGGTTGGCTGCCAGTTCAGCGATAGCCGGCACAACCTTGTCCATCGGCATATACTGGCCGATGACGCCCGTCGAAGAAACCATGACCTGCTCTTCCGGGAGGCTCAACGCCTGGGCTGTTGTCTTGACCATCTCCCACGTGTCATTCAGGCCTCGCTCCCCCGTGCAGGCGTTCGCATTGCCGCTGTTGACGACAACCGCCGAACATACCGGCGAACGCTTGAGCTGAATCTTGTCCACCAGCACGCAGGCCGCCTGTGTTTTGTTCAGTGTAAACACTCCGGCCGATGTCGCAGGCACTTCGGACACGATCATCGCAATGTCCTTTTTGACCTTCCGTATGCCGCAATACATCCCTGCTGCACGAAATCCTTTAGGAGCGGTCACGCCCCCCTGACAATCGTCCATTGAAATTGTTATCACGAGAGAAGTCCCTCCGTCTCATTGAACCCGAACATAATGTTCATATTCTGAACCGCCTGTCCGGCGGCCCCTTTTATAAGATTGTCGATTACTGATAGAATAATAAGTTGATTGTTGTCGACATCGATCCGAAACCCGATATCTAGGAAGTTCGTGAAGCTGACGTTTCTGATCTCCGGTATCGCCGTTTCGGAGATCCGTATGAACGGCTCGCTTCCATAGTGCTTTCGAAACGCGGAAAGAACTTCACCGGGTGTGACTTCCTTCGCAAGCGGAGCATAGATGCTGGTGTAGATGCCGCGGGTAATGGGGAGCAGGTGCGGTACAAACGTGAGCGACACCGTGGTGCCGCTGATTGCCTCGAGCGCAATTTTGATTTCCGGAGCGTGCTGGTGAACGCCGACTTTGTATGCTTTCACCGATTCATTGACTTCCGTGAACGAAAGGTCAACACTTGCGCTGCGCCCGGCGCCAGAAACTCCAGACAGCGAGCTGATGCTAATCCCATGGGATTGAACAATACCCTCCTTCAGAACCGGCGCCAGCGGCAGGATCGCGCTTGTCGCATAGCATCCCGGATTGGCGACCAAGGATGCCGATCTGATTTGTTGACGGTTCCATTCCGGCAATCCGAATACTGCTTGATGCAGAATGTTTTTTGCCTTATGTTCATGCTTGTAGTACTTCTCGTACAGGGAAACATCCTTGAACCTGAAGTCGCCGCCAAGATCTATCACTCTCTTGCCGCGCTCGAGTAGTTCCGGGACCATGTTCATCGCTTCACCTGACGGCAGCGCAACAAACACAATGTCGCTTGTGCAAGCTGCGTCGACAGAGTATTGCTCGTACACTGAATCTACGCGTCCGCCAAACCACGGGTAGAGATCTGTAACCCGTTTGCCGACGGAGCTGTTCGCAAAGAGGTTTTCAATTTTCACCTGCTTGTGTCGCAGTAGGATCTTCATCAACTCTGCGCCGGAGTATCCTGAAGCCCCAATAATTGAAGCCGAAATCGTCGTTGACAACTTTTCCTATCCTTCTTGTGATGGATAAATATACATCGATATGAATAAATATGCAAGCTTTTTGTATTGTCCACTGCTTTTGTGATGCTGCCTGGAATAATATTAGTACGGATGAATAAGCAGAAGAACATCCGTACTCTGAGCACAAATAGAGGCGTGACCGATCATGGGCTTCACATGTGGTATAGTCGGTCTTCCGAACGTCGGAAAGTCGACATTGTTCAATGCAATCACGTCTGCAGGCGCAGCGGTTGCTAACTATCCTTTCTGCACAATCGATCCGAACGTTGGCGTCGTCGCTGTTCCCGATCGAAGACTGACTCGCCTGACAGAAATCTATCAGCCTGCCAGGATTGTGCCTACCACGCTTGAATTTCTCGACATCGCCGGCCTTGTCCGCGGCGCGAGCAAAGGGGAAGGGCTCGGCAACCAGTTTCTATCCCACATCCGCACGGTCGATTCCATAGCCCACGTCGTCCGCTGCTTCGACGATTCGAATATCATTCACATCGATGCTGCTGTCGACCCCAAGCGGGATATCGAGATTGTTGAGACGGAGCTCATCCTCAGAGACATCGAAACCATCGACAGGAAGCACTCCGAAGCTGAGAAGCACGCAAAGACAGGCGACAAGAAAGCCCGCGATGAAGCTGCCTTTTATCCGCGCGTTCGTGACCACCTGGGGGCGGGTCGACTTGCCAGATATTTCACAACCTCACACGACGACGAGAAACTCTGGCTCCGCGATCTTCACCTGCTCACGAACAAGCCGGTGATGTACATCTGCAACGTCCACGAAAAGCATGATTCCGCCGAAACCGGTTATAGCAATCAGGTCCGAGACATCGCGGCGAAAGAATCCGCAAAGGTCGTTGTCATCAGCGCTGAGGTCGAAGCAGAGATTGCCGAGTTTCCAGAAGCAGAACGTGGTATATTCCTGCAGGAGCTTGGACTGAGGGAATCAGGATTAAGCCAGCTCATCCGCGAAGGATATGACCTTCTTCAACTCATTACCTTCTTCACCGTAAATCCCAAGGAACTCCACGCCTGGACAATCCAAAAGGGAACGACGGCTATCTCCGCTGCAGGAGTGATTCATACGGATTTTGAGAAGGGATTCATACGAGCAGAGATCCTGAAGTATTCTGACCTTGATCGCCTGGGCTCAGAACACGCTGTCAAGGAAGCCGGCTTACTCCATGTTCATGGGCGGGAGTACGTTGTAGAAGATGGAGATATCATGTTTGTAAGGTTCAACGTGTAGGGCCAAACTTCGAAATTCATTATTCGGTGTTCGATATTGGATATTCACGAGTGTAAAAGCAACATCGAATACCAAATATCCAATAATGGATGTTGAGGTTAGTCGTCTCTCATCTCCGTCTCACTTCTTTTCACCAAGGCTCTCACTGGTTCCGAAATGAATTTCGGTCTACGTCTTACTTTTCACGGCTTCCGTCTTACGCTCTTTTTGATCTTACTGTTCTGCTTATCTCCCGAAGCGCCTTTTTCTTCGCCTTCTCTTCCACCAGATCGCCATACAATTCCGGGCGCCGTGAGGCCGTCACTGCGAGTGTACGATCATGTTTCTCATTGAAATAGAAAGGCGTAATCCGCTTGGCGCTCAGGTCCAGATCGTACGTCAACAAACCGATGCTCCGCCCCATGTCGGCAAGTACGAGTCCATCCCGGCCTATCACGCTGCTCCGGCCGATCATCTTTCCGGGCATCCACTCTCCTTCGGGATAACCATAACACGCCGATACAACCGGAAGCCCAGTGTCGATGGCCCGCGCACGATAGCGGATTTCCCAGTCAACTTCCCCCCAACTCCCCTGCACATGGGGAAAGAGCAACAAATCCGCGCCTCGCAGCATGAACACCTGCGCAACCTCCGGATACTCGATATCCATGCAGGTCATGATCCCAACGGAGGCACAATCCAATTTGTAGACCGTGAGATCATTCCCCGGCATGATCCCGATCCCCTGCTCCGGGATTGTGGGATGAGTCTTCTGGTAACATCCAACGATCTTGCCGCTCCTGTTGAAGAGCACAACGTAACTCGAAAGTACGCCCTTGTAGATTCCAAACATCGGCAGTGCCACGTTCATTTTGAGCTTACGCGCACATTCGGCCATCGCGCTCGTGAATGCGCCCGGGATTGGGTCGGGAACGTATTCCTTCTTGTCCTCGGACCACGTCCTGTGGTGCAGATTGGCATACTCACCAAACAGAACGATATCCGACTCTCGCTTCCCTGCGAGCTCCAGCATTTCAAGGATTTGCTCCAGGTTCTTCCGCTGCTTCTCTTCAAACGACTTGCCTTCGATGACAGTCGGAAGTTGAGCGGCGCTGATGCGAACGATACGCTTCATGATGCTGACTCCTCCCGGGACTCATGTTGTCCACGCGTCAGGTACAGTATAGCCACACCCAGAGTCGTGCACATCGCGCCCGCAATTATGTTTAGCCAGGCAGGTGCAATCGGGGTTGATGGCGTAAAAACAGATGCTATCAAAACAAGTCCAATAATAAGGCAGATTTTTCCTATGAGTGCATAGGCCTTGAGAGAACTTGCCTGCAGGTGCTCGCCCTCTCCGAAGGCAGGCGTGCGCAGGTCTTTCTCGAACTTGCGCAATTCTGCATGCTTGGGATCATCCTGATTGAACCAATAGGCCGAACCGAAGAACACCACAAGAGCTGCAATCGATTCACTTATCATGTTCCTTGCAAAAGCATCCTCCTTCCAGACGCCCAGCATCATCAGTGTGAGTCCCGTGATGACGGCGGCTGAACACGATGCGATTCCCGACCACCAGGGTGTTCGCCGATAGAGAATACCGAGAGCGACGGGCATCATGAACGCGGCGGTCAGTGAATAGAACTGAAGCGCAAATTGGAAGGCCCCGCCCAGCTTCGGTATGTACAGAGCCACCCACACGCCCAGTCCGCCGACAATAAACATCGTCAGACGGGCAACCCGGAGCTGACTCTTGTCAGACGGTTCATCACCGAACCACCGTTTTTTCAACGGCACGTACATATCCCGCGTGATCGTGGCAGAAAGCCAGTTGAATGCATCATTCGCCTGACCCAGTGTGGCCGAGAGAATGGCAGAAACGACGAAGCCAATGAGTCCGTGAGGCAGGAGCATCAACGCGAGGCTGACGAACGAGGCCTCGGCCGGAACAGCAAAGGAAGGCCACAGCGCATTCATGTCCGGGAAGATGATTCTTGATCCCATCACCGGAAGGATCCAGAGGAGCGGACCGAAGACAGAAAAGAACGCGCAGAGGAGCGCCATCTTTTTCGTGTCGCGCTCATCCGCAACGCTCATGTACCTCTGCACGAGCGCCCAGCTCACATTGTATCCGAGCATCACATTGATGAGATAGGCAAGAAGAAAAAGGGGCTTTGCCGTGTCGCCGCTCAGTTTGAAATAGTCGGCCGGTGCTTCATTGAGCAGCCGGGTAAATCCCGCCATGAATCCTCCCCCTTCGCCGAGATAGAAGAACGAAAGCGGAAAGATGATGAGGGTCATAACCGTAATGATGATAGCCTGCACCGTGTCAGAAAGGACGGCCGCCCACAATCCACCGATGACCGAATACACGACCATGACGGTCCCGACAAGAATAATTGACAGCTCAAAGCCGCTCACGACAGCGAAGCCAAGATCGAACGTCCTCTCATTGAAACCGAGCGCTGTCGAGATGAAGATGCAGAGGATATAGAGCCCCTGGCCGATTCCTACAATCTGCGGGATAATCGCCGTGATCGAATAGAAGTACGTGGTTGAAGGCGAGAACCGCCGAGTAAGAAAATGCAGCGGCGAGCTGAGCCGCGCACGCCTCCAGAGTTTGCCGAAGATAGCGTACCCGACAAGATATGCCCAGAACGCCGACGTAAAGATGACGGCGGCTCCGATTCCGTTGAGGTACGTAAACCCTGCGGCGGCGACAAACATGAACGCGGAGTATCCCGAGACCCAATTTGAAAGCCCGGCAATGATCCACGGGATGTGCCCGCCTCCCTTGAAGTACTCGTCCGTGTTCTTGTTCTGTCGTGCCGCGTAGATTCCAACCCAGATGATGATGACGAAATACAGGCCGATGAGCCCATAGTCGAGGGTGTTGACGGTATTGAAAACAGGCATAGAGGACTATCCGATGAGTTGTTCGGCCGGCCAGGCTCCGGCTCCCGTTGTGGCTCGACAGGGGAAGATCACATCACGAAGGTTGTGATAGTCTATGAACTCTCTCCCCTTCTCTTCTTTTACGTACCCCTGATAGTAATCAGCTGTCACACTTCGTACGAATTGTTCAACGCTTTCGGAAGAGACTGCGTTCACCGTACAACCGCCAAAGCCGGCTCCCGTCAGGCGCGCACCGAGAGCCCCATGGTCGCGCGCGATGGAAACCAGAGCTTCCAGTTCCGGGCAGCTGATTTCGTAGTCGTCCCTGCAACTGGCGTGGGAGTGGTTCATCAGCGTCCCGATTTCAGCAACATCTCCATCCTGCAGAGCTTTGGCAGCCAGGTTCACTCTTTCCGCTTCTGTAACAACATGGTGGTATCGATTCCAAACGCGAAAGCCTTCAGAAGGTTCTTTCAAGAGAGTTCCATCCCGCAATGTGCAGTTCTCCCTTTCCACCTTTTCAACTGTCTCTCCAAGGCGATGCGCAATTTGCTTCAGCGAGAGGGGAAGCTCGCCAATTCCCTCCAATGCCATTTCTTTCAGAACTCCCGGCGCCATCCCAAGACGCCTTGCTGAGAGGTCAGCCAGGCGGGTTGCCGCGTTAATCTTGCCCGTCCTCTTTACAACGACGTTCGAAAGAAGCGCTGTTGCAAGCCGGCACTCGATCACCCGACGATTGTAGGCATAACGAACAGTTTCACTCTTTGGTGCCCGAATCAGACTATTGCACACCACAAACGTAATCTCTTCAGGGAGGCGGACGGCTTCTGTCCGCAGCGGGAAGAAATCAATCCTGAGCGCTTTGCCTGGTTCCGCCAGCAGAGACACGGCCTGATCCATTCCGCCCCCTTCACTGCCGACGTACCGTTCTGCCCGGGCAAGCAAATCCGCCAGAACTTTGCGATCGACCTTTGTCTTGTTCGCCTCGAGAAACGCCAGGGCTGAAGCGACAACCAGGGCTGAGGACGAGGATAGACCTGCAGACTCGGGAATTGTGCCTCCCACAAACGCTTGAAAGCCAGCGGCGTTCTTCGGATCCACCAGGCCGGCCTCGAGAACCCCGTGAACCGCGGCTTTCACATAATTGGCCCAATCTCCCTGCTGAGAGGGGGCCACTGGAAATCCGGCCGCGAACGTCCTTTGGCCGAACAGGGGATTCTCGTTCTGCAGTTCAACAGAGGAATCTGATCGAGCCGCAATGATGAAAACGAAATCGCGATCAATCGCCATCGGGAGGACGGGATAGCCGTTGTAGTCCGTATGTTCACCGATCAGGTTGACGCGGCCCGGCGCACGAACAATGAAGTGCGATCCATACCCCGGGAAACGGGTACTAAAGAGTCTGTAGAGACGTTCGTAGCGTGCTCGGTGAGATGAAAGCTCCCCGGAAGAACAGCTGTAAATTCCGCGCAGTACTTCCAAGGGGCCATGTTGCAGAGAGTGCACTGAAGTCGTTGGCGTTGATTGTAATGAAATGCCGGGGCTGCTACCACTCCATAGTAGCAAAATGCTTTCGGAGATATTCCCGCGTTATGGGAATATCTTCCTTGTACGTCAGATCCGGAACGTGTTCCTTGAGGGGCAGTGCCTTCAGCGATCGCGGATTTGTCTTAACCATATTCGTCACCGCCGCGACAAGTTCCTTTTCCTGGCGGACAGGATTCTCAGGACAATCTCTCAAGGGTCCGAAAATCATGGAATAGTTCAATCGGAAAATATTCATGCTGACACGAAGTGTTCCGTCGCTTGATCGCAGGCTTTCCAGTTGCTCCATTTTCGGCTTCTCGACAATTTCCACCAAAAATCCGTCCTTGTCTTTTCTTGTGATGCCGAAGTGGGAGATTCTCGTTTGATCGAACTCCAGTCCCGACCTGTCATAGTCAATGAGCGCATTGGGTGCATCGGACTCAAGCAGCGTTGTGAAGGAGCGGATAGAATACAGGTTGTCGCTGTTGCAGACGATGAAGTCCCCGGTTTCCCAATCGGGTCGACTCAGGAGCGCTTGTGTAAGCGCGTCGGATGTGCCGATTGGCTTCTTCCTGCCGGGCGGGATGCGCTGGATCGCATAGGAGATGCAAAGGCCGTGGAATTCATTGTCACGATCCTTTGGACCGTAGTACTGGCGCAATTCAGAGTCGTGTTCTGCGATAACGATCACGACATCCTGAAGTCCTGCCTGTTTCATGTTGTACAACAAGTAGTCGAGGAAGGGCCGTCCCCCATCACCGACACCGATCATCCCTTTCGTCCGCTCCTCGGCTTGCCGCACAAGCTCCGGCTCCAGGCCCGGCTCGACCGGTGATTGTTTCATCCTTGATGAGATTCCGCCGGCAAGAATAACTGCCCTCTTATCGCTTGTTTTCAAGGGTTACAGCCCCCGACGTTTCGCGGCAGCGTATTCAGCCGCATACGCCGCTCCATCGAAGCCCTCTTCCGCGGGGACCTCCGACAGATAGATCTTGCCGCCGTGCTGGCGGGAGAGTTTTGCGGCAATAAGAATTTTCACCGCCTCGAGCGGTGCTTCGAGAGAGAAGGATACGTCTTGTTTGTTCACGATATTGATGAAGTTCTGCAGGAACGGTTCGTAGATGCGGGTTGGATCCACTCGCATGGTATGCATGCCTGTCGTGGAATACAAACACATTGACCATTCATGGAATGGTTGCTGCAGCTGCAGGATCAGAACGAATCCGTTGTGGTAGGTTACAGCGATGAAGGATGATTTGTTCTCAGCAACGTATTCGACGTAGTTAGCCCCGGTGCCAACCATCCCCTGCGCCAGCTCTGTCGTGTGAATGCCGTAGCTGAAAAAGTCACCCGGACCGGTCGCAATTGCCGTCAACACTTCACCAACCCGGTCGGCTTGAGAGCGAAGCATGCCGATCTCCTGTGCATAGCGCAGAGCGGAGCCTCCATAGACCGGCGTACCGTGGGCGACATGAAGCTCCAGGAGAGTGTAAATGTCCCGGACTTTTCCCACCATCGGTTTGTCGATCAACACCGGTTTTCCGGCCTCGATGAAAGGATATGCCCGATCAACATGTTTGTCCCAGTTCACCCCGTGTACCATGACAGCGTCGACGTGTTCGATCATGTCCTCGAGCCGCTTGCACACGTGTGGAATGTCGTTCTCCTTCGCAAAACGCTCGTCGTAGCCTTCCGGCCACACATCGCGCCCGTCCCAGAGTGCATTGACTTTGACTCCCGGCATGGCGTTGAGGATTTTCGTGAAGGTCTTCGGATGCGACGTGTCGAGATCGACCAGGCCAATGCGAGTCATGAGAGAACCCTTTACGAGGTTTTCCGGGATAGGAATTTCGTCTTCACAAGATCATATTGCGTAGCGAGAACAACTCCCACGAGCACAAGGACCGACCCTGCGATTTCGGTATGCGACATTCGCTCACCGAACCATACAATTCCCGCGGCAACAGCGATCACGGGTATGACATATCCAACCATTGACAACAAAACGATATCGACGCGAACGAGGAGCGCAAAATACACCGCGAACGGAATGGCGGATGCAACGATAGCGAGATACAGAGTGGAGAGCACAAGATCCGTCGTCAAATCCATCCTGGGCATCCCGCCGAGAAAACCGAACGGCAGGGTCTCAAGTCCGGCTATGAGGAGGATTGCCGTCATGAAGCCGAATTGGTCTTTTCCCTTGAAATGCTTTCGGGCATAGACCTGTCCGAATCCGTTCAGGACCGAAGGAATCAAGATAGCGAAACCGGCAAGAACCGTCAGATCCGTAAAGTCCATGATCGGCTTGTCCGAGAACAGGACTACAATGCCAAGAAAGCCGATAACAAGGCCTCCGATTTTGGCAAATGTAAACTGCTTCTCACCCAACATATAATACACGCAGATCGCCACAAAGAACGGGGTTGTGCTCTGGATGATTGCCCCCAATCCAGCGTTGATGTAGAGAAGCGCCCAGGAGGTGAGAGCCATGGGGATCCCCACCCAACATGTCCCGGAGATGAACACCACCCAAAACGTGTGCCTGTCAAAGGGTTCTTTGTCCTTTCTTCCGATGCGCCAGAAGTATAGGAAGATGCCGCCGATGATACTGCGGAGGCTTGCGAAAAGGATCGGATCGCAATCACGAAGGCCAATCTTGGTGATTGGCCACGCCATGCCCCACACGGCGGCGAGAAAAGCAACGGATAAGGTATCGAGAAAACGAGAGTGCTTCAACGGCGTCGTAATTGACAAAAGTCCCCCTCAATGATGGATTCCTTTGCTCCTTCAAACATACTAAGTACGACTTAAATACCGTTGAAGCAATACTTTCGTCTTTTCTGAAAGGAGCATCGACGCATTGTGGATCGCGTCTGTCTCGGATGTCTGTGCATCGACCAGTGATTCGAGGTCGGCAAGAAAGTCGTTGTTGATGAACTGCTCACGCGGTCCTTCAATCGCTCCCACGACAGCCACCACGGGCACTCCGCACCGTCGTGCCCGCTCAATCACACCGGAGAGCGCCTTGCCAAATTGCATCTGGCGATCGATTTTCCCTTCACCGGTAATGACCAGGTCGACTCCATGCAGACGATCTTCGAATTCCGTCACCCGCAGCACGAGGTCGATGCCGCGCATCAGCGTACCTGCACAAAACGCAACGAGGCCGGCCCCCAATCCTCCTGCGGCACCGCCCCCCGGGATTTCGAGTACGTCAATACCCATTTCCGACCGAATCATGGTACCATATCGCTCGAGCGCTTTGTCCAGCAGCGCTACGTCGGAGAGTGTCGCCCCTTTTTGAGGCCCATAGACCGCCGAAGCGCCCAGCTCCCCACAAAGTGTGTTTTGTACGTCGCATGCGACGAGCACTTCCACGCTGTTGAGACGCGGATCCTTCCCTCGAATATCTACTCCCGCGACATTCAACAGTGCTGCGCCCCCGCGTCCGACAGGGTTGCCCGAGGAGTCGAAGAATCTGACTCCGAGCGCCTCCGCCATTCCGGCACCACCATCGTTTGTTGCGCTTCCTCCGATTCCAATGATGACAGACGAAATCCCCGCGTCGAGCGCCACCTTGATGAGCTCACCGACTCCGTACGTCGTCGTGATCTTCGGATCCCGTCGGTCCAGAGGAACGAGCGGCAATCCGGCCGCCTCAGCCATCTCGATGAGCGCCACAGATCCGTCAGCGGACAATCCCCACCGGGCATCCACACGTTGACCGGGGAGCGGACCACTCACACTTGTCGTCATCATGCGGCCGCGAAGGACCGGCGTAACGACACTGACCAATCCTTCTCCTCCGTCAGAGATAGGATGTCTGACAATGGTCGCATCGGGCAACGCCTGAAGCACCCCGCGTTCAATGGCGGATGCCGCCTCGTGGGCGGTGAGCGATCCCTTGAAGGAATCCGGCGCTATGAGAATGTGCATTCCCAAAGTTTATCCGCGCCCCTGACCGACAACGGACAAGTTACGATTTGACATCGGTGAATCCCGGAACGCGCCACTGGAAATCCGGATCCACGTACGGCTCGTCGTTTTCATGTCCTTTCATCAGGGCAATCTTGCGCTTCAGCTGCTCTCCGAAATTCTTGTAGTATATAAATGTCGTCTCACCAACATCGGAAAGGATCATCCAGTTTGTTTTCGAAGTTTCCCAGAGCACAAGGAGCTCTTTTGTGTTTGCGATTTCGTCGAGGACCATTTCTTTCAGGAGCTTCCGTGATTCTTTCTTCACCTTCCTGTCCTTCGTCTCCAGGTAACCGTGCACACCGGCAACCCACGCAGTGACATTGCGCTGCGTCCGATACCAGCAGTGCAGTGCACGCATACGATCTGTCGTGTCTTCAATGCATGCTGCGGCCGCATCCGTCGTTGCCATGGTCTTCATATGCCGGAGGAGCTTCAACGCTGCTTCAATTTCCGGGAATAAATCACGATTGATCAGTTTCAAACAATGATGTGCGTGAGCTGGATCGACGAGGTCGAATCCGACATCATAACGGAAGTCCACTCTGCATCGATTGTGAGATGTTGCAAGCAGGAATTTCTCATAATATTCCCGGTTTTCCTCAGAGACTGCTTCGATATTGGGTACAATCGGCCTTGTTGCGAGCCGGTACCAGTTGCCCCATGACGAATAGATCCAGATCGGAAGAGGGAATGATCGATATGCTTCATCAGAGTGTTTCCACACCTTGACCAGGTCTGCCGCCAGCGGTTCTCCGATCCATTCTGCCGCTTTCCGGTGCAGGAAGGCATCAAGATCAAGATTGCTGTCTGCCTGGAACGCTCTGACCAGCTCCTGGTTGATATTGTATGGAGCAAAGGATGGCGGGGTTGTGCTCCCGTTGAAACACGGTGTCGTCACTCCCTGCTTTGCCATATCCGCTAGCTTGTCATGCACAAGCTGTGGGAACGGTATTCCCAGGAGAGGCTCGTGGTTCCACACTGTACCGGGGTTGAAGTACACGTCTGCCTCGGATTTCTTCTTCCGAAGCTCCTCGATGACGGGTTTCTCGGCATCAACGAATCTGTTGTGGAGTGCCGTGCCGTGGATTTCCCGCGCTTCCTTGTACTTCGGGTGCTGGTATGCCAGTTTCCATCCTTTTGTCAGGAGCGAGGAGACTTCGACATCGAGCCCATCATCCAATTGTTTCCAGATGTAATCGTGTTCGACCCAGAACGGTTCAAGGCGTATGAGGGTCCTGAACTTCGGATTCACCTTGCGCCCTGCATCACGCAGTGTTTTCATAAAGCGCACGAGATTGTTTGCCGCCGCCTCTGCGATTTCCGTGTCTCCTTTCCACTCACGAATGACATAACCGCTTCCATTGCGTCCAACGTATAACGAGTTCGTATACTCGAACCCTGCCCCGCTATCATTCGACCAAACCGACATGTAGTCCAGGGCCGGCACTTCCCGGAGGAGATTCTCCATCATTTCCGCATAGTGTTCCCGCACGACCGGATGAGCAATCGAGAGATTGTACCGCGGGTGCCAGCTTCGAATTGGATGATCAACGCGAGCGCCGCGCAACATCGGATATCGCTCAAGAAGATTATCGGGAACCGATCGCGGTTCGAAGCACACAATACCGGGCGAAAGTCCGTATTTCTCCGCCAGCGCAGCGTTCGTCTTCAGGAAGTTCAGGTTTGCCTGGAGATAGTCATCGTCATAGATCCCCTTATTCAAGCGGCTCGAAACAAACTGATCGAGAGAGGGGCAGTAGGTGTAGAACCGGTGGAGCAATTCCCCCTTCGGTCCGCGTTCAAACGGAACTGCGAACGCAAGCCCATTGACCTCGGCGTGGGAGAACCCGAGTCTGGCAAGGTTGCGTACGTGTTCCTCCCGGTTGAAGTTACGCACTGTCCTGGCGTGCTGTGTGAGGAAAAGGTCATACACGGGTCGAAGATTCCGGAATGACGGATGAAGTATCTTGCCCGTCGTAAACTCCCCGGCTTCCAGGGTTTTCCAGTCCTCCGTCAACATCGTGAAGCCGTAGTACAACAGGTGTGGGCGGGACGCAAGCAGTTCAATGCCCGATCCGCTCTTCATCCGCACCATGATCCAGTCTTTTGTTCCGTCAAGTGCAGGATGGATCGAGCGCCATTTTCCCCTCTCCTGAACGACAGCCACCCGCACACTTCCTGCCGGGGCGATCAACCCCGACGCGTGCTTCGTGTCCGCCCGACCTCCGAGGATCTGTCGGAGTTCATGTGCCACGGTTTGCTCGACTTGTATCGATGTCGAGGTGGTGTGAATGACTTTGGTTTGCGCAAGAGCTTCAATGATAGTGGGCATAGCAGTCCTTCAGACTAAGTGTGCGATGATGGGACAAGATTCGATTCAGAGGCCATAACTCGCTGCGGAAAAAAGATGGCCGTATCGCTCCTGCATTGATACCAACAGCTGTTGTTCATCGACAGGAAGGGCGTCAAGATCCCTGGATATTCTTTCGAGCCATTCGATCTCACGAGAGTTCAAATCAAGCTCTTTCTTTTGCCCGGCCTCGCGCAAAATCAAAACGGATTCCCTCGCAGCAGCAAGCGTCATGGCATAGTGGCTTGATTCCTTGACGATCGCGGACGCTATTCTCCCTGTTGAGATGGGCGACAAAATATAGGCCTGCGGACTCAGATGTACGTCTGATTCCACAAGCAGGTCCTGATACGCACGCTCCGTTCCCGACTTAAGCGCCTGGTTGAAGAGACGGCAATCGTACGCAAGCAGTTCAAGGTATGCCTCTGGCGCGGGTCCCGAAAGCAGCCGGACATTCTGGACCGACTCGTTGCTCCAGAGATCGCACATTGCGGCTGCAACGTTGCCGACTGGACTGAAATGAGCGCAGCTTGCAGATTTTCCTTCCATGGCGATTGGCGTCCCGGTGATGGCTTTCAGGATCGGACCTTCATATGCGCAGTCTTTCGACGGACCGAGCGCTCCACACTCGTAGGCCACCAGGCTTCGGACAGCGCTTGCCGCACGAACAACCGCGGCGAGAACTTCAGGAAGCATTCCCTGCGATGAAAGCTGCATTGCCGTGTTCGCAAAACCGCACGCCGAATCGGCACCAGGGACCACCTTATGGGAAGAGCACACCGTAACAATTTTCTTCCAGAGAAAGTCCATGTCCCGCGGCGCAAGAACTCCGAGCGCGAAGATCACCCCGTCAAGATCCCCATAGAGAAGCGCTTCATCGTGAACCTCTTTTGCCCCCACCGATTCGATCGAGAGAACATCTGCCCCTGCCGCAGCGCACTGCTCGAACGATTGCAGAAGGGCTTCAACCGGTTTGCCTGATCGCAGATCGGGGGGCCTGGTAACGTCACGGATATCCGTTGGTGTGACGCGGAGAGCGCACGGCAGGCCAAAATCCTTGTGGGCCTGTTTGAGGTGACGGTGCAAAATGGCAGTGATTTCGGCCCCCCACGACGGATGCTCGGTCATCGGCGGCAAAAGCTCAAACTCAACCATCAATCCTGGAAGTTTCAATCGCTTCGCAGCACGCTGAATACTCGTTCCAATTTCTTCATAGTGGGCAACAACCGCCGCCCAGTTCGATTCATCAAGTACCATCGTTGGAAGCGTGAAGTTGAGCTCAGGATAGACTTGCCCTTTCCCCAGTTCCAGGCCAAAACCACACGAGACCGGCTTCGGAGCCCTGCCAAACATCAAGCCCGATGGATCTGGAACAGATAACGCCCTGAAAGACACCGACATGTATTGCCTCCTTGTGATCGATTGGTTATGCGGTAACGCCCAAGAGCTGCTTGACCTTATCTACTGCGAGGACTGCATCGCGAGCGTACCCATCAGCGCCAATCTCATCCGCAAATTTCTGGCTCACCGGGGCACCGCCGATAATGACTTTCACATTTGACCGGAGTCCGGCAGCATTGATTGCCTCTATCGTCGTCTTCATGTTCAGCATCGTGGTTGTCAGCATTGCCGACAATCCAAGGATCGCCGGTTGATGAGCGGTAATCGCCTCAACGAATTTTTGCGGCGGAACATTGAGCCCCAAATCAACAATGTCGAACCCGGCTCCCTGAAGCATGATACTGACGAGGTTCTTTCCGATGTCGTGCATATCCCCCTTCACCGTTCCCACCATGATTTTTCCCCGGGATTGTGCGCCTTCCCGGACAAGGTGCGGCTTCAGGATTTTCAGAGACCCATGCATTGCGCTGGCCGATTGAAGCACCTCCGGCAAGTACATTTCCCCGCTCCGCATCTTTTCTCCCACCACAGTCATCCCGGCAATCAGGCCATCATTGAGAACCGTCTGCGGCGACACACCGGAATCAAGCAGTTGCTGCGTCAGTCCGGAGACTTTTTGTACTTGTCCCTGTTCCACCGACTGAGCGAGTTCTTGTAGTTCCTTCATAGTTTTGTCTTCTTGTTTGTTTGATGATGAAGAATGCGCTCGGCTGAACGCGAGGCTTACGCAGTCCTCGATCCCTTCCTGAAATCCTGAATTGCTTCCCGGATCGCACTCAGGTGTGACAACGGCGTTCCATAGGGGAGAATCGCAGAACCCAGTATGAACCCCGAATATCGATTTGACTCTTCAAGGCTCTTCAGGGCGCGACGGTGAACTTCTTCCGAGCTCACCTGCAGGAAATCAGATGACTCAATGTTTCGCCGGAATGCGCGACGGGCCGTCGAACATTTGTTCAAGAACTCCTTCGCATCTGCCTTTGTGTCGCACAGGATATTGTTCGCCCCTGTTTCCAGATAGGCATCGAGTAACTTCGTCGTGTTTCCCCCGATAATCAACGGCACATGCTGCACACCCAGCTCTCGGAAATACGGAATCAAAAATGACGACGCCGCAGCCGAGTTCCACAAACGCTTTGCCATACCGTTTGATCACTTCTGAGGCGAAATGCAGAAGGTTGTTCACCAGGTCTGGCTGCGTGACGGTGAGCATGAAAAAGTTCTCCGGTCCGGCAAGGTGTGCAGCCAGTGAAAAAGGCCCGGATACCGCGCCGCGGATGGGGACTTCTTTTCCAAGCACTTTCACGATGTTCCGCGCCACTTCCAGGTTCAATGGCATTCTTCCGTCCTTGCGCGGATCAGGCATCTTGAGAGATGTGACATCTTCCGATCCCTGGAAGACCGCTCCCTCGGATCCAATAGCGGGGACAGAGTTGTCATCCCCCTCGTAGTAGATCACCGAACACCCAATGGCTTCGGCTTCAACATTGTAGACATCGACGCCTATTGTCAACGCGTCCGGTTGGACGCGCTCATATTCCGCCAGGAGTGCTGTCGTCAGAAGATGAGCATCGCGGGCCACTCGCGACGGCGTTTCGCCGACAAACCACGCTTTGTGCTCAAAGATGGCAGGCAGAAAAGGAACCTGATCCTGAACTTCACAATTGAGAGCGTGCTCGAGTCGTTTGTTCATGGCGCTTCCTGTCCTCAGACTCTTTGCATGACAACTTCAGATTCCAAAGCTGCAATTTCTTCCAGCGTTGAATGGGCAACTTCCCACTTCTGTGCATTCGCTGCGCCTGCAGCCGCACCAAATGCAAGGCATCGCTCGAACTTCCATCCCTGACGGAAACCATAGAGAATCCCCGCAATCATGGCATCACCTGAGCCTGTCGGGTTTATTGTCTTTACTTTTGGCGGTATGATGTTCCAAAAATGATCCTGAACGCCGGCATAGAAAGCGGTTCCACCATCGGTCATCACACAGTAGCGGGCCCCCTTGTTCAGGAGAAAACGGATCGCGTTGACATGATCGGCGGCGGTGACAAGAGATTGCCGATATGTCATCTCGAATTCATGCTTGTTCGGCTTTACCAGCGTCGGTTGTGCTTTCATCGCGAGCTCGAAAGCATTGCCATAGGAATCAAGCACGCTCGGCACACCGGCTTTGTGTGCATTGACGATTGCCTCGTAGAACAGGTCATCTGCTTCATGACCCGGTGAGCTTCCGCCGCACACAACCCAGGTACTATTGAAGACAAGTGCTTCAATTTTCTTATTCAATTCGTGGACAAAGCGTACATCAATCCGCAAAGAGGGTTCAAACATTGCTGTCCATGTTCCGTCGGGCTCGAGGTAAGTAACCCCATCCCGTGTCATCGTGTCCGTCATGACAAAATCGTGTTCTACCCCTTCTTCGCTCAGGAGCCGGGCCACTATCCCCCCCACTTCTCCCCCCAGAAAGCCCGTCGCTGTTGTCTTAAGCCCCAGATGCTTCAGCTGGCGGGAAACACTGATCCCCTTGCCACCGGCGACCATCTCCATTCTCTGCGCCCGATGGATTGCGCCTCGTTCAAGCTGCTCGATGTACACTGTTTTGTCGAGCATCGGGTTCAATGTAATCGTGACGATCATGTCAGTTTAGGCTTCTGAGACTCATTTGTTCTCGACAGTGTCTTCCCAATATCTCCATTTCACGAATCCAATTCTCTCCACGGTTCCATCGAGCTGCAGCGGATGCGTGTTTGCAAGGGCCTCGAACAGCGGCTTGTTCTTGTACAGAACCTTCAAAACGTTCGAGGCAGAGTATGTCACACTTCCTTTGTTGACCGTCGCAAAGAGATAGCTCGCATCTGTTTCAAACTCTCCGTACCCGATCTTACCAAACGAGTAGAGATACCGCGGGCGGATATTCTCACGGGCAATATCCATATCGAGATCGACTTTTACGCAGAGGTACGATGTACGCTCGCCCCGATCAATTTGAAGCCCGACGGCCTTGTACGGTGCGCTGACCTCCACGAGTTTTACCCTCGATTTCAATTTTCCAACATCCTCTCCCCGGGCATGCGGAATGAGAACGGTGACAAAGAGCTCTGTGTCACCCGCTTTGTACTGACTTGAGACTGTCTGGTACATCGCGTTCTCTTTTTGGTAACTCCTGGAGATGGGCTCAACTCCGAGGGTCTTTTGATATGCCTCCGGGAATGTGAGAAGGAGCGACCGGGTCGTTGGGAATTGTTTTCCCTGAATCGAATCCGTTACAGTGTCGAAGTAGTCTTTTCCCTTATCCAGAATGTTCTGCGCATGCCACAGATTCGCAAACGTAAAATAGCCGGTTCGAAGTATTTTGATCGCATCGACGACGACAAACCATCCTTCTTCTTTGAGGTAGGTGATCACCCGGTCTGACTGATATCCAAGATCCTGATCAACCAGCCGTGTCCGGCTCATGTCAACTTCCTTCAGGTTAAGAAAGTCGATCTTTTGAGTCTTGACGGCATGATAGGCGCCGGAGTTTTGAACAAACTCGAGCAGTCCCTGGCGGCTGTCACGCTTGTTTGCACGGGCGATGAGCCGATTGTGGAAATAATCCTGACGCCACGCTCCATACGGTCCGCTCGGCAGATCGTTCCTGTAATCCGCATCGTGCAGGAGAACCGATCCTCCGCTCATCAAGAGCGGAATACTGTTTTCATCGGCATGCCCATGATGCATTTTCTCCTCTTCAACCGAGATTGTCTGCCGGAGGAAATCGCGATAGAGCAGCCCTCCATCTCCTTCATCCCGATAGTTCAGGAGCATGTATGTGCTTGTCGGCTCCCACCCATTTCGAAAGACAATCTTCTTGCCAACAATGTCCTCAAGCACCTCCTGCGACAGGCTGCTTGGCTTCTGGGGCTTGACAGACTCATCTGTCCAGCGGTAGGCATCAGCCAGGTAGTACGCTTCTCCAACGCCGATCGTTGCTGCGAGATTCTTGTACGATTCGAAGATCGATTTTGCTGCCCATTTTAGTTGAGGGTCTTTGTAGACGGCCGCAGCCTTCTCGAAAATCGCCACCCAGCGAAGTCCTTCCCAGCCTGAAGGCCAGCGTGCGTCACCAAATTCCGGCAGTGTTCCATGTGGACCGATGAGTTTTTGAAAGTACTGCGAATAGTACTTCGTCAGGGGAGAATCGAATAGCTCCTTCCTCCCCGCTGCATCAGCGTAGGAATAGAGCGCTGTCAGCCATACCGGGTGATACACGGTCGCGTCTTCGATTTCCCATTGTTTCAGGTTATCGCCGCCAAGAACCTGTGCCATCTGTTTCCACTTTGCAGCATGAGGATGCTGTGGTAAAGCGAGAGAGGCATACATAAGTGCTTCTGCGCGTAACATTGCCCTGTTATGCGTTCCCCATTCGGGAAAATAGAAGATAAAATCGGCGCTGCCTGCAACATTGTCCTCGATCTTCTTGCGCGTGTTCGCATCGAGCACTCCGCAATCCCTGATTCTCACATATGCCCGAATGAACGGGGGCATAAAGAAGAAATTGGAGATGGCCGGAATGCCGTTCACATATTCGGCCCGCGTCTTGGCGTAGTCTTTCGGATATGCATTTCGCAGGTCGCCATAGGAGGCGAGTATCTCTGCCGCCTTCTTTGCGTAGCTTACGTCTTTCGTCTCTTCATACAAGAACCCGAGAGCGCCTGCAAGGTACGCGGGACCGCCCGGCGGATTGTATCCCCAGAGAATACTCGGCTTATAATCTTTTTTCCATTGTTCAATTTGAGCTGGATACTCTTGCCAGCCACGAGTAGTCGCTTTTTTTATTTCATCGAGATACAGGGACTTCTGCGACAATGCGGTGCAGAAGCACATGAGCGTGATCGCCATGAATCCGGTTGTTCTTTTCATTATTCAAGCCCTCTCCGATGTTCTCGATAACGATTGACAGCAACTTCCCCCCATCACCCGACTTTCTCCATCATTCCGCCCTGATCGAGTGCTGCACAGATCGATGCTACGTCGCCGATTGCTTCTCCAAGTTGAGCCGGTACGATGCTGCATGCGGCGCTGGACTGCGGCAAGGCCTCCCGGCGAAAGACTTTCTCTGCCGACGGCAGGAAGGCATCTCCAATCCGAATACCGAGCCCTCCCAGAACAATGCGTTCGGGGTTGATAAGATCAGCAATCATCGCAAACCCGCGTCCCAGATAGAATCCGGCCCTCTCAAACACCTGCTGCGCTTCAGGAGAGCCTTGCTTCCATGCGGAGTAGACGTCGGATACTGTCGTCGAGTCATTCCACAGGGACGGAAACAACATACCCGCGAGTTTCGCCATGCCCCTTCCGCTTCCATATCCTTCCAGGGATCCCGATTTTCCATAACAGAGCGGACCATCTTCGGCTATGCGGATGTGTCCCAGCTCTCCTGCCGTGTCAGTCGTTCCCCTGTACACCCTCCCATCAAGAATCAATCCAGCCCCAAGCCCCGTTCCCATCGTCAGAAAAACGATATTGCGACACCCCCTGCCTGCCCCGAAGTAGAACTCAGCAAGTGCCCCTGCATTTCCATCGTGTTCGACAAACACAGGAAGGGAAAACCGCTTTACAAGAAGATCTTTCAACGGGATATTGTTCCATCCGGAAAGATTGGGCGGGGAATGAATGACCCCCTTTAGAATGTCGAGCGGTCCCCCGATCGACACACTGATCGCCTTGACGGGCTCCGGTGATTCTGACATTGCCTGCGCAATGGTCGTTGAAAGTTCTCCGAAGACTATCTCGAACCCGCGCTCTGAATTGGTTGCGAACTGCAGACGCGAAAGAATTTCACCGCGCTTCGTCCCGACGACAACTGCTGTTTTCGTGCCACCGATGTCCAATCCAAGGATCACGTTGTCAGAAGCCTCTCAATGATTGCAACTGCTTGATCCAGTTGACGCAGGTCGATGAATTCAGCCTCGGTGTGCGCCTGGGCTATGTCTCCGGGACCGAACACGACGGTCGGAATTCCCACGGCGTTATAGACCCCTGCATCCGTCGCATACGGCGCTCCTTCTATCGTAACGCCACCCTGCATGGCTTTTATGGAGCCAGCCAAAGCTTCAAGTGCAGGAGCATGCTCCGGGACCTCCATCCCGGCAACGGACAAATGCGGCTCCTTCATCTCCCAATCAGGAAGATCCTGCAAAAGCGCTCGAATGGGCCCAATGACACTGTGCATCGTTT
The DNA here is from genome assembly GCA_015661185.1 of Bacteroidota bacterium. Taxonomy (GTDB): domain Bacteria; phylum Bacteroidota; class Ignavibacteria; order UBA10030; family UBA10030; genus UBA9647. Next base: position 9,659 of record JACVXU010000044.1, on the reverse strand, counting down.
CATCCGGCAATGTTCGCCGATCCACTTCAATCGAACACCGGTCGGGGACGACGTTGACCGCCTGTCCGCCTTCGATCACTCCCACGCTAAGCGAAGGAGCGCCAAGCACGGGGTGACGGGAGCCCGAGTAGAGCTCTGCGGCGTATTTGTCAAGTCGATTGATGACATTCGACATCGCATAGATTGCATTTTTTCCGCGTTCAGGATATGCTGAATGCGCTGCGATGCCTTTCGTCATCATTTTCCATCGAGTCACGCCCTTATGTGCCCTCACAATCTTCAACTGAGTCGGTTCCCCGGCAATGCCAAAATCTGCTTTCAGCCCTTTCTTGACTGCGTGCTGAGCTCCCGTAAACCGGTATTCTTCGTCAGAGACGAACAGCAGGAGAATGTTGTACCGCAGCCGCCCGGGTGTCTTCAACGCATGAATCACAGCCTGAAGAAACGCCGCCATCGATCCCTTTGTATCACACGATCCCCGACCGAAGAGCCGGCCGTTACGAACGACCGGCGTGAACGGTTCAATTGTCATCGAGTCCGCGTGAACCGTGTCGAGGTGTGCCTCAAGCATAAGCGTTTGAGAAGCATGGGCGTCAACGTGCCCCAGAACGTTGGGCCGCCCCGGTAAAACCTGCTGCAGCTCGGAATCGATCGAATTCTTCGTGAGGAACGCTCGAACGAATTCCGCAAGCGATTGTTCCGAATATTCCGGACCTGTGCGACCCCTCCCCATCGGGTTCATGCTCGGTATGGCCACAAGGTCTGAAAGAAGCGATACGACTGGATCCGTTGTCACGCTCGTGCCGTTTCAAATAAATCGATTTGTAATTTCCATCGCGGAGGCGCGGAGACCGCGAAGAATCGCAGAGCGCAATGCTCAAAAAACTCTGCGTTGCTCGGCGTCCTCTGCGTCTCTGCGTTGAGAACCAGGAGTCATTGAAAACGCGATATTGTTTTCTCGACGTGGCACTAGGCAATAACCGCCAGCACGCGCGCCGGCGCCCCGTCGCCACCTTTGATGAGCAACGGAGCAGCAATCAGCTTGATCATTCCCTCTGTGAGCCGGGCGGTGTTATTCAGATTCGTTATCAACGGTATTCCATGCTTCAGGATGATATAGTGCACATCGAGAGTGAACGGCGTATCTGCAGCGAGCACAGGAATCTCCATCGTGACCAGGTACTCGGCCGCTTCGTTGGAAATTGGTGGATACGTTGCGTAATAATCCTTCTGTCCAAATCGAACATCCCACCCCGTTTTCAGGAGGACTCCAACTCCCTTCTTGCGAAATTTCTTCTCGATTTCGTCCTTTGTGATTTCTTCGCCCGGCTCACGGGGCGTAAAATCGAGGACCTGTGCATCCACATACCAGAGCGCCGGGTCGTACTGATCCAACGTTGGTTTTCCTTCGAAGACATGGCTCGGGGCATCGATATGAGTCCCGCTGTGCGTGCCGATGCTCAAGCGGCGAACCTCGCAACGGTTATTCTGATATGTCGCCGTTTGTTCCAGGTCCGTTTTCGGATGCCATGGAAAATACACCGGCAGTTCGGTGCTGATGGGATGTGTCAGGTCAACAACGTTCATACGTCCAAATCCTTGTCGGTTTCTTGCGCGGCTCTCAATGGTCCGCTCCCCGCAGTTTTGTCGGGAGTCCAGAGAAATGCATCAACGGGGCAAGCCTCGAAGCACAACCCGCAGCCCGTGCAGTTTTCTGGAACGACAACGGCCGTTCGTTTGTGCTTGTGTTCAGGCCGATTCTCCATGATGATCGCATCAAAGAAACAGAGTGGCGGACAGCGATCACACGCAATGCACTTTTCCTCCACAACCACTGCAATCGGCGGAAATTCCTTCACGAATGGTGGTGGAAGTGGAGGCAATCCGGGATATTTTATCTGTTCGCTTCCCACTACGGGTTCAGGAGATTTGAGCGCAGATTGCTTCCGCACACAGCAATGATCATTACGTCCCCTTTTCTTTCCAATCGTTGCGTGCTCCTGATTTCGGTTCCCCCGACCAGCGAATAATGTCTTCGGGAGATGTCATCGCTTCAAGAGCTTTTCCGCATATTTGCTCGAGCGAATTCAGCCCTTTTCGTGTAAGATACTCTTCAATCTCAGCGTTGATCCGTGAGATTGAGTCCCAACCGTTGATCATGATCACGGAGAGAATCTGCACGGTTGATGCACCGAGGAGCACATACTTGATGACATCTTCACCGGACATCACACCTCCGGTCCCGCTGATGGGAATCTTGATTTCCTGTGCAGCTTCTGCAACATGACGGAGCGTGTAGTACTTCGCCCATGGGCCACCGATTCCTGCGTAGTACCCGTGGAGAATCGGGCGCTGGCTTTCGATGTCGACATCGAACCCGCGCATCCGATTGCAGAGGCTCACCGCAGAAGCGCCGCAATCCTGGGCAGCCAGACATTGCTGTACAACTTCGTGGCCGGGACCTAGTTTTACAAGCACGGGGATCTTCACAGACTTCACAACAATCTTAATCGCAGCGACAAAGGTCGTTTCAAATGCCACGCTCCCGGGCTTATGCGGCGAGGAAATGTCCAACTCGATGGCGTCTGCGCCACATTGCTCGACCTGTTTTGCCATTTCCTGCCAATCGAGCGCGTCATCGGCGAAGATGCTCCCGATGATCGGTATCGTGGCCTGCTTCTTGCAGACGCGGATGAATTCCCAATAGTCCTCCAGTGTCCCGCTGTATCCTTGTTCGTACGAGTAGAGACTGAAGGATTTCGAACGTCCTGCGATTTGCTTGTCCCAATCCAGCAACTTGTAGCGCGGTCTGGGCCAAGCTCGCATGTGCTCGTACTTGTCCGAGCATGCGGTCTTCAATACCACGGCGCCCGCTTTCTGTTCTTCAGCAAGTTGTATTTGATTCACGTCGTGGCTGGCGGGACCAGACGCGACGAAAATCGGGCTTTGCAGCGTCAAACCCAGAAATTTTGTTGTCAGGGACATTTTTCGATCTCTTAGCGTGCAACGGGTGTCAGGTGAATCCCTTCGCCTCGTTTGAACTTGCCCGGGATGGTGACGGGGAGTTTCCCCTTCACTTCGGCCTTGCCGAGCAGCACATTACCAACCGCTTCTTCCGCTTTTCGGACTCCAGTGTATGTTGCAAGCATGACTTCGGTCGTAGGAAGTCTCTCGATCACGTACGGATCGCCAAATGTGATTGTCACCACAGGTTTCTTCAATGAGGTGATCTTGTCAAAAAACTTCTGCAGCTCGGGAGAGAAACCGAGCGGCCCTTTCCACGATCCTACCGAAAGATAGATACCCAGGACAATTGCGTCGGCAGACTGAACCTTGCTATTTATGCGGCTGATTGCGTCGGGGGATGACTCGTTCCACAGGTGCGACAGTGCAACCGATCGAACTTTCGGATCCAGCACAGCGAGTAACGCATCTCCTATTTGAAGATTCGGTTCATCAGTCACAGTTACTATATGAACGCGTGACGTCGGGGGCAAAGGAATGACAGTGCCATTGTTCCGAAGAAGCGTCACGGCAGCGCTGAACATGGAGTCGGCGATCTTTTCTGACTGCGGAGGCGCCACGATACTCGTGATATCATCCACGTTGACCAGTCGTTGGCGATCAATGCCCACCCATGCTTTTGCAGCAAGCACACGACGAATGGACTCTTCAAGTCGTGCCTCTGAAATTCGACCCGACCTGACGGCACCAAGCAAACCATTGTAGGCCTGCGCCAGATCAGCCGGAACAAGGATTACATCGACGCCCGCCTCGATTGATCGGATCGCAGCTTCAGCGGCGTTGAAGTGATCGGTCACTCCCTGCATGGTCATGCCATCGGTGACAACGAGCCCGTTGAAGCCAAGATGCCCGCGGAGCAATTCGTTCACGATAACAGGTGAGAGTGTAGAGGGACGTTTTTCCGGATCGATGTTGGGGAGCGCTATGTGCGCTGTCATCACCGCTTTCACGCCCGCCTTGATGCCGGCCTTAAATGGAACGAACTCCACCGCATCCAGCCTCGCGCGATCGAACGGTAGCGAGGGGAGCTTCATGTGTGTGTCTTCTTCTGTATCCCCGTGGCCGGGGAAGTGCTTCAGTGTTGCAATCACCTTTTCTTCCTGAGCTCCACGCACATACGCCTCAACCATCATAGCAACCTGTGCCGGATCTTCGCCAAACGACCTGGTGTTAATGATCGGATTGTGAGGATTGCTGTTCACATCGGCAACAGGCGTGTTAATCCACTGAATGCCGACGGCTCGGGCTTCCCGCGCAGTGATTCGACCGAATTCGTATGCAAACCGCGGGTTGCCCGTTGCTCCAATTGCCATGCACGACGGCAGCGGGGTTCCTCCTCCGGCAACGAATCTAGGAAGCTCAGGACCGCGGCCCATGATCCAGCGATATGGGTGGTTGAACCACAGGCCTCCCTCCAGATCAGCGCTGATCAACAGCGGCAGTTTTGATTCTCCTTGAAGAGCGTTTGTAACGATTGCGATATCCGTAACGGTACCGCCGGCGAGGATGAAGCCCCCCACGTGGTACGTGTGGACAAATTTCTTCGCAAGCTGGAAGCTGGGGCTCTCACGGTTCGAATAAACGGCTACGAGATCTGCAACAAACAGCTGTCCAACTTTCTCTTCAAGCGTCATCGATGCAAGTGTTGATTCAACCCAGCCGCTTTGTTGCGCGTCCGCGTTCATATGTGCGACCATCATCACCAGGCAAATGAATGAAAGAATTCTTCTCAAGCGAACAGGCTCCCTCGATTCTGCGGTTTATCTGGTGCCACCACCAAAAAGAAATATTGTATTTCTCAACGCGGAGTCGCAGAGATCGCGCCAGCCCGCCATGCGTTCTGGCGGGGAGAACCGCAGAGTGATCTCAAATACTCCGCGTTGCTCGGCGAATTCCGCGTCTCTGCGTTGGAACTTTTGAACGATCAGCAAATTGGCTCAATAGATATAAGATCACTTTTTAGAACTCGCACTAGATATTGTTGCCTGCACTATCTGAAGCTTTCCTCGCGAACTTTGTACTGCTGTACCTTCCGGGAATCAACGTTGTAACTGTTGCCGATACCCTCCGGAAGCGTTATCAATCCGTTTTGCACTTCCAGAAGCGGATCAATGATGTCATCGACGAACCATCTCCTGGACGATTCAACGTCCGTCGGGAACAAGAAATTGCTAAGCATGGCAAGGTGAACTGTTTGAGCTCCGCCAATGCCGAGTTCCGGCATCGTGCCTCCCCAGACGGGAATTCCGTGCTCCGCGCAGAGATCGTGCACCTTTTTCGCGTTCTGAAGTCCACCGACCCGTTGTATCTTGATGTTGATGATCTTGCATGCTTTGAGCTCGATGGCTCTTCTGACGGTCGGCAGATCCTTCGCGCCTTCGTCGAGACAAACCGGAGTTCGCAGAATGGACTGGAGAGATGCATGTCCTTCCAGATCATCTTTCGCAAGCGGTTGTTCAACCATCATTAAATCAAAATCATCAAGCCCCTTGAGGTGCTCAAGGTCCTTTCGTGTGTACGCACAGTTGGCATCGACCATCAACGAGATAGCGCCGAACTCCCCCCGAACCTCGGATAGCGGTTTCATATCCCAGCCTGGTTGAATCTTGATCTTCACGCGCTTATATCCTTCGACGAGATATTTCTCGATCGCCAGGAGCAGCTCTCGAATCGTCGGATAAATCCCTACAGCAAGACCCGATTCAACTTGTTTACGGTCGCTTCCGAGGAGAGCATGTAACGGCTTCCTGACTTTCTGCGCTTCCAGATCCCAAAAGGCTGTCTCCACCCCTGCCTTGGCGAAGGCATTTCCCTTCGTGTGGTCGAGCAATGAATTCACTTCTCCGATCGAGCCGGGAGCAGATCGAAGCACGGGGGGAATCAGTTCATCCGTAAGGCAATTCCACGCCGACTCCGGCGTCTCATCAGAGTAAAATGTTCCCGACATGGGAGACGATTCTCCGTATCCCACGAGGCCTTCGCTGAACACGCCCACAAGGATCGCATCTTTTTCACCGATCTCACCGCTGCTGATCTTGAAAGGCTCTACCAGCGGTACACGAACGTGCGTCAGCGTTATCTGATCAATCTTCATCGATCCCGAACCGGGTTCTTGAGTTCGCCGATGTGCTGAATCCGGCACACCACTTCATCGCCATGTTCGATCGGCCCGATGCCGTGTGGCGTGCCCGTTGAAATTATGTCTCCGGGTTCCAGCGTGATGAATTTTGAGATGAATTCAATCTGCGTCGGAACATCAAAAACCATGTTTTTTGTGTTCGATTTCTGGCGCATCTTTCCGTTCACGCTGCATTCGAGTCCAAGCTCGATTGGGGCACCGACTTCATCGGCGGTCACGATCCACGGGCCAAGAGGTGTGAATGTATCGAAGCTCTTCGACCTGAACCATGGATGTTTTTTCTCGAGATCCAGCGTCTGCAGTTCGCGCGCCGTCACATCGTTCAGGACGGTGTATCCGGCAATATACCCACAGGCGTCTTTTTTCTTTACCGCCGTTGCACGCTGTCCAATGATCACTGCCAGTTCGACTTCATGATCCATTCGTCCCAGTCCTTTTGGGAGCAAAATCGTTTCGCCCGGTCCGATGACCGATGATCCGGCTTTCATGAAAATGATCGGTTCTTTGGGAACGGCCGCGTTTCCTTCCCTGGCGTGGAGGGCATAGTTGAGCCCGAGCGCGACAATTTTCGGCGGACGCAGAACGGGGGCTTTCAGCACCGCATCTTTGCTGATGAGGTACTGTTTCTCCAGCTTGTGTTTCTTCACAAATTCCAGAACAATCTTGAATTCGGCTGGATCAAATCTGCCATCTTCAAGAAGCTGGAGGATGGTCGTCGTCGGTTCAACGACGACCTTCTGTGTAATCGATGTGTATGCTGCCTCCGCGTCGGAGTAGTTGACCCATCGGCTATTGTCAAAGAGGCCTATGCAAAAGCCCTGGATATCTTCGAATTGTGCGACTTTCATTGCCTTAATCCTTGGGGATGTATTGTACCTCCCGACCGTGTTCCGGTCAGGCGTTCTTTGTTTCCTTGAAATAGACACCAACGGGATGCTGGTCTGCGAGCACCTGATCGGGATACGCCATCACCCTTTTCCGGCGCTCGGGATCTTCTTTGGTCAGCTCATCGATCCAGTGGACACCATAGAGCACATGGTTCACCTCGTCGGCAAGAAGAAACTCCACCAGCTGCAATGAACGCAAGTCACCGGTTCTTTTGGCTTTCGCGATCCAATCACGGAGGTGCTTACAGCTCTCGCTCTCGAACGTCATATTCGACAACGCCAGGCGTTCAAGCGGATCCAGGCGATTGACATCCTGCTCCCAGCCAAAACAACTTGTCGGAAACATCCCGACATGCCCGCCAAGCTCTTCGAGCCGACGCTGAACAATCTCTGCGTGACGCGCTTCATCCCATGCCTGGCGCGCCATGTCGAGCTTCATCTGCCAGGGGATCTCGGGACAATCCGCCAGAATCCTGCCCATCCTCTCAACCGTAATGAACTCGCTGTTGAGAAGATCATGGAGCAGGTGGAGTTTTCCTTCGTTTGTGTCGAACGACCAGTCCTTTTCCTTGAACTCGGAGGGATTTTGCATGATGATCCAACGCCCATCGCGCACGGGAAGCTTGCTGTATGGGTGTGTTTTCTTGAACACGTATGTTCCCGGCTTTTTCCCATCGCCCCAGATTCCTCCGGCTTCCTGCAGGTCCTTCGAGAGGCTTTTTTGCCACTCGCCGATTTCGTCATTTCGATTTGCGCTGGCTGATAATCGCTCAATGACTTTCTCTGCCCACTCTATGTGGTCTTGCTCTTCATCGGCTATGAGTCGCAAGATGTAACCTGATGGTTCATCTGCCGGCAGCTCAAGATGATCAATATGGCGGCGATAAACGCTGACAAGCTCGGGTTTCAACACACGATACAGACCGACCATCCGTAAGAGTTCGTCTGAATCTCTCCAGATTTTTTCCAGCAGCTTCACAAACTCATCGCTCGGAGGAATGGAATGAAAGTGCTGAGATCGCCCCTTCAATTCAGGGATTCGTTTTCCAATCAGGTCCGCATGGACCGAATCCTGAAACATGTGGCGGCCAAACCCGATTTTGATCTCTGGATCGACCATCGTATAGGCCCAACTCCCCATCAATTCCATGAATTGAATCTCGGTGTAGCGATACCTCCCCAACAGCTCAAGGTTTTGCTGGACGGTGAATGTCTTCTCCATCGATCTCCTATTCCTCCTTCTGCTAAAATTTGATCTCTATGAGCCACCGAAAACCGAATGTGTGCTCTCCAGGCATTGGTCGGCTGATGTAAACCGGAAAGTCAATCCTTATCCCGCCAAGATCGACAGCGAGCCCGGCGTTCCACCGCACAGGCGGTGACCCTTCGTTCCATACGCTTCCACCGCCGACGAACGCTTTCAGGCGATAGGCAGGCAGAATTGGATATTCGGCACTCCAAGAGACTGCGTTGTTTCCGCGTTGATGAGTGCCAAAGTAGCCGACAAGATTTGCCTCTCCTGAGGTGTGAAGGTGCTCTTGCGTTGAAATCTTCCGGTCCGGATCCAGAAACCAGTATGCCACACTCGAAGACCGCACATCACCAGAGAGATACAAAGCTTCCTGCGCCGGGAAGGTCCCTCGCACGATTCCCGCAAACAACCGAAACTGGAGCCCGTTAAGAAATGACGGCGTGGTTCTCAGGTCAAGGCTCAATCGCGTGAACTGATATTGACTAGTGAGACTCCGGGCACCAACCCTGAGTTTGGATAAGGTGTACCAGCCTCGGAGATTGTTCTCGAACTCCAACGAGAAGGAGGAGGACGTTCCGGCTTCAAAGTCTTTCTCATCATAGTACGTGACGTCATAGATTCGAGTTCGTTCAAGCGAGGTTTTCAACGAGCTCGATTCTTTCCACCGGTAGTTCCCGTGAAGTTCGAATGTCTGCGTCCCTTTTACATTCTCCAGCAGTGTCCCGTATGTCCATCGATTCGACGGCATACCGAGCCATGAATTCAGACGGATAGAGTAACCCGCCCTTTTGCTCTTGAGACTGTAGTATCCGGCCACGCGCCACTCGAGGGGAAACTGGACTTTTCGGAAGCTCGCCAGCGAATTCACATTCGACAACCAGCCTCCCAACCGCAGCCGGTCAGTCAGTCCAAAGGTCAGGATGGGACCGTATTCGATGCCGACGTTGTGTACGCTCGGCTTTGAGACAAGGAAGTCAAACGACCATTGGCGGGGGTAGACGTTGTTTGTTCTGTCGGCGTCAAATGCATACCATCCCGGATCAAGCACAGCAGAGGCCACTTCGCTTTCCGTCACAATTTCCTGGGAACGACTTGTTTCCGCGGATATCGGAAACTCTACGGAAACGTCCTGTCCGGACGTCGTTCTGGCTACAACCATGAGCGGCAGGTTCAGATCGCCATCGTTCGATACAGTGATCGTTGTCCTGTACTGGTTGTCGTTTCCTTTTCTGCTTTCAAGATCGCCGATGGAATAGTCGAGTCGCTTCGTGGTGAACAGCCAATCGTCAAAATATGACCTCAAATCTTTCCCGCTTACCTTCTCCAGCGACTCCCGGAGATCCCGCAGCTCTGCAGT
>JACVXU010000043.1 GCA_015661185.1 Bacteroidota bacterium | reverse complement strand
CCTTTGCTTACCCGTTCTCTCCGGCAAGTCGCGCGATTTGAAGCATATAGAAGCGCAGAAGCCGCTGCTTTTCCGGTGACAAGGCCTGCTCTTCAATCTTCGCTATCTTCTCAACCTCTTTCAGCGACCGGACAATCGCGACCGGCACCTCAACCATTCCTTCCGACAACGCTCCAAGATAATTCAGTGCCGCCCCAAGGCATTGCCGCATATCGTCAGTCGAGGTTGACGCCGTAAAGAAGTGTGACAGATCAGATGACAACTTCATGGCGCGAAGCGGGCTGGGTGCGTTTTTCAAAGGCTGATTCAACGAGAGCGTGTTCAATGCGACCGCGAGCTCGACAAAGCTCTGGACGCGTTGGGTGAGAGGATTTTCCAGGAGCTCCCAGATTTTCGACCGCCATGAACGGATTTCCCCGGGGACTGCAAGAAGCCGGCGAACATCCTTGCGCCATTGTTCATCCGCCGGACGGCTTGAAGCGCTCAACAGTTTTTCGACATCTGTGTTGAAGAGGTCCCCTTGAAAGAGCACCGCCAGGTCCGGTCGCAGGGTGGGCAGCAGCCCTGGTATAAACGTGCCGTTCTCAAAGAAATCGTTGACCTCGAGGCCGTGCCGACGCAACAATTCCTGTTGAAGGAGCCCCACATAATTCGGAAGGCTGTCGTTGTCTTCCCTCACCGCAAGGAAAGCCGACGTGCCGGCTGGAAATGCCGGTTCCATCCGTTTCAAGTAAGTCAGTTCCGGATCATGGTACAACCGGAGTGTGTGAAGCATCTCGTACACGGGCAGATGCGGTAATAGTCGGTCCGATATCAGCGAGCGCGAATCCCCCTCTTTGAATTCGAGTTGGGTGAAACGATCCAGCGCTCGAAAAAGCCCCGCTGTCAGCTGGTTCAATCCCAGCACAGCTGTCTGTGCCTGGTTGTGAGCGATGGCTCTCAGGCGGCTTCCATGGCGGGAGAGTGGTATGATCTTCGCAATTTGTTCGAGAATCCGTTGTCCGCGTTCGGTCCCCCCTCCCGGGGTTGGGCGAATCGTAGGCCTATCCCGGAGCTGAGGCATCGTTCGCGCTATGAAGTAAGAAATAATGTGAACACCCACAACGTCTTCTTCCCTGCCGTAGAGAATCTGGCGGAAGTCTTCCGTCAGCAGTGTGATGAATTGGTCATAGACCGAATCCCTGGTGCCCAGGGTCAGGCGTTCAAGTTCCTGTGCTCCCCGCTTCTTCTGCAGAAGCCGGTTCTCTACAAGAGATTCGGCCGCGCGAATTAGGTCGTTACGATGCCTCCGCTGAGATTCCCTCAAGTGGTACAAAACACTTGCCATCTCCTGAGCCGGGAGGTGACGGAGTTGCTCCGATATCGTGCTCTGAAGTGTGCGAAGATCACCGCTGGTGAAAATTCCCATCAACGGTGTTGTGGCGTACTCTGTGCTCTTTCGCGCGGCGGCGTGGAGATGTGATGCAATGAGGTGCCGCGCAATTGTTGTCTTCATGAATGCCGGCTCGCCGGATACGTTCGTGTAATATCCCCCCTGCCGTTGCATGGGCTCTCCGCTTCCCATTTTGATTCTCACCCGGTCAATCACCCGGTGTTCCGCCAGCCAGAGCATAACATCATGTTTTGCCTGCCGGTACAGAGCTGCACCCGCCGCCTGTCCAACCTGTTGGCTCAAGTCAGAACCCGCTATGAATACCTCGGAAAGGATCTCTGCGAACCGATCGGCTGTGTCCTGGTTGACGTGGCGACTCTGGAAGGCGTAGTCCCAGATTTTTGCCAGGTATGAGGGAATCGACCGGACAGTAGTAATGTCTTCGAAGAGCGGGATGAGCTGGATCCTGGGAAGTTCGAGTTGAGGGTTGTTTCTCAATGAATACTCGCGACGCGCGCGCAGCTTCCTGTCCAGCGTAATTAGGGCTTCGGCCTGCGTCGACATGCTTACCTGGAGCGCAAGGATTACCCCGGGGTTGCCATGTCGTGCCGCAATTTCATTGATTTCGTAGATGTTGTGAACGGTCGTATCAATCGCAAAGGCGTCTTGAGCGGTGATCATCGCCTGGTCGATGCGTGGCGTGATCACCATCCGTTGCAGCAAATCACGGAAGCGGACAGCCTCCCGGAGAACCCCTTCATGCCCAAGGTTCTGCTGAAGTGTGGGAAGCAGGGCAAAGAGTTGTTTGCGCAGCTGTTTGTTGAGGGCAAAATAGTACTCAAGGGTCTCCCTGCGTTGTTGGCGCAGATCAACCATTTTCCGCTCCAGGCGATCGTTGTGTTGCCACAAGAGCGTCAGAGGATCCCGGGCAAGCCGCAATTTCATCCCAACGTTTCGAACCGCACCCGGCCGCACACTGAACGGAAGAACGCCTCGATACCGCTTTTCCAATTGATGGGTGAGGTCGGTGATGTCGTTCAGAATTTTTGTGAAGCGTCGATTACTCTCGGGTAATCTCCGAACTTCGGCGGCGAGTTTCGTCTCAATCCTGATACTTTTGTCCGCACCCAGTAGGACCGACAGGAGGTTTGCAAGGTTACGGACGTTGGCAATCAGGGTTGCACCCACCAGACGGTGACCCTGGCCGGAAGGCCGATTGCTGCCATCCCAATCTCCCCAGAAAGACATCATGGGCCTGGTGGTGTCTCCGTCCGAAAGCAGCGAGGCGTTCTCCGCTGCGATCAATGCGCCGAGATCAAGGATGAGTTCTTCAGACTCTTCGCTTGAAGTGATCGCCACGTTGAGTCCCAAAAATTCTTCCAGGAGGCTTCGCGCCGCCTTTTCGATACTCGATGCAGAAATGACCCCACCGTGTACAGCTCTGCCAATTATTTCTTCAAAGCACCCTTCTGTGTGGATCGAGTACATCTGGGTTGGGTGGACGGTCCGGTCGCTCGTGCGCATTCGAAAAACGGCATCGCGCCGCGCAAGGGAATCTTTGTACAGTTCTCGCTCAAGCCGTTGGATCAGTGATTTGCCGACATCGGATCGAGCCATGTGCATCAGCTCATCGCTTTGATGAAACCGGTCCCTGCAACGTTGCTTAAACACCGTGAGACGTTCCGGTACGTACTCCTCGCGGAATTTTCGATCCGACTCAACATCACCGATCCTCCGAAACTGCCTTACATTCATGCTGCGACACGCGGTGATGATCTCTTCCTCGATGTGTTTCCACCGCTCGAGGTATGGTGGCTCGCTATCCTCTGTTTGATGGTGACCCGTCAAGAGAGCGGGATAAAGACGGTTATAGCGGGATGATTCTTCCGCGATAAGTCGGTTAAGATCAATGAGAACGCGCCGCGTCTTCTTGAGCAGAACTTCTGCCGCATCCGCACCACCGAGCGTCAGGCGGAACGTCTTGCGTCCGGTATCGAAGCCTAGCTCCGTGCGGGCAAACGTGGAGAGCGGCAGCATCCCTATCCCTTGGCGTGCGAGGCCCGACGCCAGCCAGTCGAGCGAAAGCCCGGAGGGCAATTGATGAGTGACCATCAGCGGGTACAGGCTGCCCGTGGGGGGAACAATTTCGATATCGAATGGATTGCGGTCCCGCGGCAGACTGGTGACCGCCTCAAGGAGGGCCTCTGAGCGTTTGAGAAGAATCTCGTTACGGAGTCTCCAATAGGCAAGTGCGGTTTCCGTCTCGTTTCGGTAGAACAGGTAGGTAAGCGCAATGGCGCCGAGGTTTGGTCGAATGTGGCGGTGAGCGCTCACAAAGCGATCGAAGAGCCCGTCATGCCTTATTTCGACAACGGCCAGGCGGGCACCGGCCAAGGAATCCGTCTTCGAAACCGAATGGACCGTGATAACCCTTGCTGTCTGTCCCTCCGATAACCTCCCTTTGGACACCAACTCTTCCGCAAGTTGCCGGACAGTCTTGATTCGGGGCAGCGTAAGGGAGGGAGCCACTTCTTGATACGAAAGATCGTCGACAACCCAGACGCCATGATTCAGGAGCCACAAGATCAGCTTCTTGATTCCATCTTCATCAAATACACGGCCCGTTGCGTTATGCGGATTGTTGATGACAACGGCGCCGGTTTCCCTCCACCTCTCGTTTGATGCCAGCCGTTTCTGAACCGCACCGATCATTGCGTCCACGTCCAGATCAAACGTTGGTGTCAGCGGAACCGGGTGGACCGCGGGAAAACAGTGCTCGTAGCTCCAACTGAGGTCTGGCACCACGACCTCGCTGATTCCGCAGTGGAATCCCAGCAACCCGAGGGCCGTCCGCGATGACCCACTCACAACGACGCTCTGCGATAAGCGATACTCGGGGTGATGCTTCAGAAACGCGTGAAGCAAGCTTTGTTGCAACTCGTCCTGCCATTCTGGCGAATCGATGTGTCCGACGAGCTCATCAAGGAAGGCGGCCGTATCCATCTGAGCAAACAGATCAAACGGGGCCATCGAACGAAAGCTCTTGAGCTTTTCGGTTACCTGGTCAAGTTTGCCCGTGATCTTGTTGATTCGGTTTTCCAGGCTGTCCGCTACCCGGGCAACGTAGCTGCCCAGGCGGTCATCCAGCAGGCGAGCATAGACCGGGAAAGCATCAGCGTGACGACCCGCAACAGAGATAGACTGATAGGAGGGTTCAACCGTGATTTCTCCATCATCAGCTCCAGACGATTTTTTGTAGCTCTCGCTCTGGAGAAGATATGCAAGAAGCTCAATTTCCGAAGCCGAGGGTGTTCCCTTCAGCTGGAAGTGGGTTGATTCGAATATGCTCAGGATGTCCGCATTACCGACCAGAAACACTGTAGAGAGCTGGTGGAGGTTCTTGCTAAAAATGCCCGGCGTAAGAATCCTCACCACTCGTTGTGTGAGCTTTGCCTCGCGTGCAAGTGAAACATGATTCTGAGCGTCGTTGACCTCAATGAAGAAGAGGGGTGAATCCAGGCTTATCTGGCGCAGCGACCGTCGGGTCTCTTCACCGGGAATTGCCCCCATGATGAGAAACGCGGGTAGCCGGGGCAACCGGGCAAAATGGTCGGTCAACATCCTCAGTGTCTGCTGGTCATCATCCGGAAGCTGTTCGAATGCCAGTCCATTGTACGCTCTCTCATCAACAGAGATGTTAGCCCGATGTAGGAAAATGTGTGCGGGTCGTTCTATCAGAAATGATGATAATGCATGGAAGAGAACGCGAATCGACTCCTCCGCGCCACCCGAGGCCAGGACGATCTCTCTTCGCCCGGTGTTCTGACCCAGATCATACGACAGGGGTTCCTGCTGATTTTGCAGCCAATCAGCAAACACCTTGACAAGGTTGTGTGGATTATTGCGTGCAAACCCGCCGCGGGGTGTGTATGGAGCGCTCTTATGAATGAGGTTTTTGAGGAATGCCAGCTTCGGCTCGTTCTGTTGCTCCCAATCCAGGTGTCTCAGGATTTGTTCGTCTTGATCGTCGCTCAAATCCTCACGGCGTATGTCGATGCCGAGTGCCACCCGGAGGTAGGCCGAGGTAAGCCTCTTGTCCTGAACGGGGTTACCAATGTGAAAGTTGACGCGATCCTCCGGGCTCGCTGCGGAGGAGGCCGTGGTTTCGCTGATCTCAGAAACCCTGGCGGCCTTAAGCGGCGCGAGCCGGAACAAGGAAAGCGGATCCGTGGTGTGTGTTTGCATGAAGTGCAGTTGACTGTTTGGCGAGAAATGAATCCCAGCCGGTTGATGCTCTACTCGACCGGCCGTTTCGCTTTCGCCTTTTTCGCTTCTGTACGATAGGAATCGATTGCACTCAGCAAGATCTTTTGTAGGGTGCCCAACAACTCCGACCCTTGTGACAGGTCTTGTGGAGAAAGTGATACGATGGTGCGCGCGTTTTTCAGTCCCTGGCTTGCTTCTGCCAGGCGCGCTGCCTGAGGGGTAAGCATGAGAAGCTCCGGACTGCTTCTGAGGACATCAAGTTCTGCTTTATCAAATTCGAGTTTTTTCCGGCTCTGTTTGAGATCCTCGTCCACGCGAATGTTGGCGAGAGCAGACTCTCGCTCGAGTTGGCCCTTCCTCAGGTGGTGTTTCTTCAACTCGAGTTCATTTTCCAGAAGGGCAATTTCCTCATCCGCTTTCAGCTTTGCCTTTGCCGCTGCCACGCGCGCCCTCTGGTTAAGCGACTCCGTCTGTTCAAGAATGCGTGCATGCTCCTGCTGCCTCAAAGCCTCCGAGATCTGCTGGTTGACCGGCTCGAATGAAAGAATGGTCAACGAGATCACTTCCAGACCGAGCGAGGTCTTGCTCATGGGTATTTTCTCATTCAGGTGCTCACGGATTTTCTCGAGAGACAGGGCTTCGATTTCGTATTGCTCTGTGTGGGATTTCACAAACCCCTGGAAGTGAGCCTCCATGTCTTTTGCGGCTCGTGCCACCGCGTCTGCATTCCACCCTCCTGCCCGGATGAGCGCCGAAAGATGGTCGGGGCTGGCTGCAACGGTCAGCCCGATTTTCACTCGGATCTCGAGGCTGCCTTTCGCCGAGGCGTCCACGGTCAATTGCATTGAGTGTGTTGTGCGACGAATCGGCAGGCTGAAGTGCCGGGGATAGAGCCGGCCCTTTCTTGTCGCCAAGCCGGCTTTGGTTTCGTAGACTATGAGGTAGTCCGATTTTCTGAATCGATATTCAGAAAGAACGGCGAACAGCGCCAGAACTGCGACACCCGCAAGGAACTCCATTGCTTTCTCCTCGATGTAGGGGATGATCGGGTTGGTGCGTGCAGCACACAACCAGAGATTTCATTATCTCTTCTTTTTCTTCTCCGATTTCGGGTTGCCGGATCCCTTCTTCATTTCTTTCTGTGCTGCTTCCTTGGGAGGCGGGTTCGTCTTGCCGTCCTTCATCCCGTTGCTATTCTTTTCAGACTCTTTCTCCGCCAACCGTTTTTCTTCTTCTTCCTCGGCCATGACAATCGCTACATCTGCCACAGCATCTTTCTCGTGAAGTCTGATGAGACGAACACCCTGAGTATTGCGGCCCGCAACCCGGATATCCGACGCATGCTGCCGGATAACCATTCCGTTTGTCGTGACCACAACGACGTCGTCTGTCTCAACCGCCTCTTTGATCGCAACCATGAGGCCCGTCTTATCTGACGTCTTCACTGTGATGATGCCCTTGCCGCCACGATGGCTGACGCGATATTCGCCCTCTTCGCTCCGTTTGCCATACCCGCTCTCAGTGGCAATTAGGATTGTTGTTCCCTTCCTCCTAAGGTTCACGACGCCCACGACCTTGTCTTTTTTGCCAAGATTGATTCCTCGCACACCGGCTGCGGTCCGGCCCATTGGCCGCACTTCTTCTTCGTGGAAGCGTATCGCGATGCCCTCCTTCGTCCCGATGATAATATCTTGTTTTCCATCGGTGAGTCTTGCGTCCTTGAGTGTGTCTCCCTTTCTCAGTGTTGTCGCTGTAATGCCGCTTTTGCGCGGGTTGCTGAATTCCGAGAGAAGAACCTTCTTAACAAGGCCGGACTCCGTGACCATAAAGACATAGTGTAGATCGTCGAACTCCTTCGCCGTGATGAAGGCGTTGATGGTTTCTTCCGGGCCCTTTGCCAGCAGCGAATTGATCGGCTTCCCTTTTGCTGTGCGCCCTCCCTCGGGGATTTCGAAAACCTTCAGCCAGTAGCACCGCCCCGTGTTTGTGAAGAAGAGGATGTAGTTGTGCGTGCTCGCAATGAACATGTGTTCGACAAAATCATCCTCTTTCGTCGCCGCCCCCGTTACCCCCTTTCCCCCTCTCGACTGCCGCCTGTATCCCGACACCGGAAAACGCTTAATAAGGCCCGTGTGGCTGATCGTAATGACCACCTCTTCTTCGGCGATCATATCTTCGATGCTGAACTCCTCGGCCTTGTACACAATCTCTGTTCGCCGATCATCGCCGTACTTCTCCCTCACTTCCATCAACTCATCCTCGATGATCTTCATCTGCAGCTGCTTGCTTTTCAGGATTGCCTTAAGCTTCTCAATGAGCTTGATTGTTTCCCGGTACTCATCCTCAACCTTCTTCCGCTCCAAGCCGGTCAGCCTCTGCAGCCGCATGTCCAGAATGGCCTTCGCCTGAATCTCGGACAGCTTGAACTTCTTCATCAATCCAAGCTTTGCCGTTTCAACGTCCTTCGATTGCTTGATAAGCTTGATGACTGCGTCGATATTGTCGAGGGCAATGATGTATCCCTCGAGGATGTGAGCTCTCTTCTCTGCTTCGTCCAACTCGTACTTTGATCGGCGAACGACGACGTTGTTTCGGTGCTCGACAAACTTTTGGATCATTTCTCTCAGTGTCAGCACGCGCGGCCGGCCATCCACAAGCGACAACATGATAATACCGAAGGTTGTCTGCATCGATGTATGCTTGTACAGGTTGTTGAGAACAACCTCTGCGTTCGCGTCCCGCCTCAGCTCAATGACGATGCGCATACCATCACGATCGGATTCATCGCGCACGTCGGCAATGTCCTCAAGCTTCTTATCGTTGACGAGGTCTGCGATCTTTTCGATCAGCGATGCCTTGTTCACCATGTAAGGAAGCTCGGAAACCACGATGCGCTGACGATCGCCTTTGCCGGTCTGGATGCTTGCACGCGCCCGCACCAGAACACGCCCTCGGCCCGTTGTATACGCGTCCTTCACCCCTTCATACCCGTAGATGATGCCCCCCGTCGGGAAGTCCGGCGCAATGATGTGCTTCATTAGCTGGGCGTTCGTGATCTCTTCATCCTTGATGTATGCAAGGCAACCCGCGATGACCTCTCTGAGATTGTGAGGCGGAATGTTTGTTGCCATGCCAACCGCTATTCCGCTCGCGCCGTTGCAGAGGAGGTTTGGAAAAAGCGCAGGAAGAACTGATGGCTCTTTGAGTGTGTCATCAAAGTTGGGCGTAAACTCGACCGTGTTCTTCTCCAGGTCCCGCAGCATTTCCTCTGCAATGCGCGAGAGACGAACTTCTGTGTACCTCATCGCCGCCGGTGAATCGCCGTCTACCGATCCGAAGTTTCCCTGTCCGTCGACAAGCGGGTAACGAAGCGAAAAGTCCTGAACCATGCGCACCATGCTGTCGTACACCGCCGAATCGCCGTGTGGGTGGTACTTTCCCAGGACCTCGCCAACGATGCGCGCGCTCTTTTTGTACGCCCGGTTGCTTGCGAGTCCAAGATCTTGCATGCCATAGAGCACGCGACGGTGAACGGGCTTGAGGCCATCGCGCACGTCGGGTAACGCCCGCGCGACAATCACCGACATCGAATAATCGATGTAGGAGCCCTTCATTTCTTCTTCAATGTCAACCGGTATAATCTTCTCGTTCAAGCTTACCATTCGTATTCCCGTTTAGAGATGGCGTGAAAACTGCGTACTATTGATGGTCACACGTCAAGATTTCTTACATACTTCGCGTTCTTCTCTATGAACTCCCGCCTCGGTTCCACCTCGTCACCCATAAGGATCGAGAACGTTCGGTCGGCGTCTGCTGCGTTTTCAATTGTTACCTGAAGGATCGTCCGTGACTCCGGGTTCATCGTTGTGCTCCAGAGTTGCTCGGGATTCATTTCGCCAAGCCCTTTGAAACGCGAGATTATGATCCCGTCGCTGCCAACAACCGCCCCCTCCTCGCCCACCGCCGGCACCGCGGGTTCCTCCTCCTTTTGTGCTTTGGTGCTCTTTTTCTCGCTCCGGATTCTCTTGATGATTTCATCCCGCTCCTCCTCGTCAAAGGCATAGTGTTCCTGCTTGCCTTTCTTTACTTTGTAGAGCGGTGGCTGCGCAATGTAGACATGGCCCAGTTCGACAAGCACCTTCATATACCGGAAGAAAAGGGTCAACAGAAGCGTTCGAATGTGAGATCCGTCGACGTCCGCGTCGCACATGATAATGATCTTGCCATATCTGATCTTGGACGCGTCGAATTCCTCGCCAACGCCTGCGCCAATTGCGGTGAAGATTGCCCTGATCTCGTCATTTTCCAGAATCTTGTGCAGTCGTGCTTTTTCGACGTTGAGGATTTTTCCCTTTAACGGCAGAATCGCCTGGAACCGCCTGTCCCGTCCCTGCTTCGCACTTCCACCGGCAGAATCTCCCTCGACCAGATACAGCTCGCAGTGTTCCGGATCGCTGATAGAGCAGTCGGCCAGTTTTCCAGGCAGCCCGCCGCCATCCAGCGCATTTTTCCTGCGCGTGAGGTCCCGTGCTTTTCTTGCCGCCTCCCGGGCTTCCGCTGCGCGGAGTGTTTTATCGATAATCCGCTTCGCGTCCGGCGAGTTTTCTTCCAGCCAATCCTGTAGCTGCGCACCAACAACGGACTCAACGATGCTCTTGACCTCGCTGTTCCCGAGTTTTGTCTTCGTCTGCCCCTCAAACTGTGGTTCCGGTACCTTGACGCTGAGGACCGCCGTCAACCCTTCCCGAAAATCGTCGCCGACAAGCTGAACTCCGGACTCTTTGATGAGTCCGTTCTTGTAGCCGTAGTTGTTGATCGTCCGCGTGAGGGCGGTGCGGAACCCGACCAAATGCGTTCCCCCTTCATGTGTATTGATGTTGTTGACGTAACTGAAGACGTTTTCACTGAATTGGGTGTTGTACTGAAGGGCGATTTCCACTTCAACCATCCTGCCGCTTTCATCCTCACCATGGCCCGTTGCGTAGAATGGCTTTTTTGTAATCGCCGGTCGCGTCGCGTCGATGTACTGAACAAACTCACGGAGCCCCCCCTCGAAGTGAAAGACCTCTTCTTCCCCGTTCTTCGTCCTTCCATCCTCGATGCGAAGCACCACTTCGGGATTCAGGAAGGCGAGTTCTCTCAGGCGTTCGGCAACCGTTTCAAACTTGAACGTGCGATTCTTAAAGATTGTGTTGTCGGGTAGAAACGTGACCTTCGTTCCCGTTTTTCCCTTCTCTTCCTTTCCAATCATTTTGACTGGTGCAACAGGATCGCCCTTTTTGTATTTTTGTGAGAACACCTTCCCGTCTCGGCGAACCTCCACCACCAACCACTCGCTCAGAGCGTTGACAACCGACACACCGACGCCATGCAGTCCACCGGACACCTTGTACGTGTTCTTGTCGAACTTACCCCCGGCGTGGAGAACGGTCATCACCACCTCGAGCGCGGAGCGCTTTTCCTGTGGATGTATGTCGGTCGGAATTCCGCGACCATCATCTTCAACACTCACGGATCCGTCACCGTTAATAATTACAGTAATGTTCTTGCAGTATCCTGCCAGCGCCTCGTCGATCGAGTTATCCACGACTTCATACACAAGGTGGTGAAGTCCGCGCGCGCTTGTATCGCCAATGTACATCGCGGGACGAAGCCGCACCGCTTCAAGCCCCTTCAGCACTGTGATGTCGTCTGCCGTGTACGCGCGCTCGCCGTTTGACGACCGCGCTGTCTTTTTCTTCTTTTTCAATTCTTTTGTGTCAACCGCCATGTGCTTCCCTATTGAAATTTGATATCCTTCACAATTTCGTCGGCCAGAATTTCGTTCAACCGGCCCACGATTTCCTGTTTCCTCATGCTCAATTCATTCCTCCACGCCCCGGTTTTGACGCTGACGAAGAGTGTGCCTTTCAAGATCCGCGTCGGCTTTGCTACGCCGGCTATTCGTTCCCCAACCGCCTTATCCCAAAGCACGAAGACATTCTGCTCCTGGAGCTTCTTCTTGATGCCAAGGGTTTCAACGAGTTCATCGAGCGCGTCCCCAAGGGTCTTAATTCGTGATGCTGGCCGCTTTCGCATGTCCGACCGTTCCTTTGCACACAAAGAACCTTTTGTTCGTCTCGGCCCAGTCAAAATCAGCGGAGAACACTCTGTCGCTCGTCGCTGTGATGAACGCCTGTCCAACCGACCTGGTCAGGGCGAGCAGACGCTCCGATCTCTGACTGTCAAGTTCTGTGAAGATATCGTCGAGCAGTAAAATGGGCCTCTCGTTACGCTTGTTTTGAAGGTAGAGAAACTCCGCCATTTTCAGAGCGATCAGGAACGTTTTGTGCTGCCCCTGCGACGCGTGTGATCGAAGTCCAAGGTTGTTGATGGCCAGTTCCAGTTCATCCCGGTGCGGCCCGACGAGCGTTAACCCCAGCCGTTTTTCTTCCGATGACTTACGTTTTAGGTCCTGCCGAAAACGGCCCCGGAGATCTTCTTCCGATATGCCCTCTTCATGCGCCACCGAGGGTTGATAGTGTATCGTTGGCTTTTCTGCTCTTCCTGCAATCCGACTATAGGAGTCATGGATGATGGGGTCTAATTCTTTGAGAAAGACTCCACGCCGTCGTGTAATTCGCGCGCCCCGGTCAATCAGCTCTTCGTCCCAGGGCTCCAGCAAATCTGAGCAGTCCAACCGGTTGACTTTGCCGTCAAAGAGCACCCTGTTCCGCTGTCTCAACACTCGCCTGTACTCGAGCAGGTCCTCAAGGTACACTTTGCTCGCTTGTGAAATCACAAAGTCAAGAAAGCGCCGCCGATCGACCGGCCCTCCCGTTGTGATCGCACCCGACTCTGGCGATAGAACCACGACCGGAAAGAGCCCGACAACTTCCGAGAATCTTTCCAAGGGTGATTTGTTGATGAAAAACCTCTTGTCGCCATCCGCGTGATTGTAGCCAACCGCCACGTGATACCGCAGTCCCGAATCGGTCTCCAGCTCACCGGAAACTTCGAACCGCGTTTCTCCTACTTGAAGAACAATACCATCCGCGCTGCCAAAAAAACTCTTTGTCAGACACAGGTACGAGATTGCTTCGAGCAGATTTGTCTTCCCCTCGCCGTTTTCACCAAGAATCGCATTGATCCCCCCTCCGAAGACAATGTCGGTTTGAGTGTGGTTGCGGAATTTCTGTACGTGGAGTTCGCGGATCTTCACATTCTCTGATGGCGCTTACAATGCAATAGCCCCGCTCCCGACTCGCGAGATGGGGCTACCTTCACAAAGTCTCCCGCCCAACCGCAGACTGTTAAGTGTTCAGCCGCATTGGCATGACAAGCATGAGCAAATCTTCGTTCGCCTTCTGGTGTGCTGGTGTTATGATTGCAGCGCGAACGGACGTGCCCAGTTTGAATTCAGCTTCCTCGCCGTCGAGGTGTGAAAGGATGTCAATCAGATACGTCGAGTTAAAACCAATTTCCAGTTCTTCCCCACTATAGTCACAAGGAACTTTTTCCTTTGCTTCTCCACCGAAATCAATGTCCTCAGCCATCACGCGCATTTCGTTCTTCCGCAGTGAACACCGAACCTGGTGCGTCGTTGAGCTGGAATAGAGCGCCACGCGTCGGACCGCAGCAAGGAGCAAATCTCTCGCTACAACAAGCTTTTTATCATTATCAAGTGGAATGACTGACTCGTAGTTTGGATAACTCTCTTCGATAACGCGCGATGTCAACGTTGTTGTGCCGAACGTGAATTGCACATGCGTTGCATCAACGGAAACCGTGTTTATTTCGTTCTCAACAGACCGGGAGACCAGGTTCAGCGCCTTCGCTGGCACAATAATATCCCACTTCAGCTTTGGTTGCTTCAGGCCGGTGTACTGAATCCTGACAAGCCGGTGTCCATCCGTCGCCACCGTCCGAAGATCCCCATCCTTCACTTGCAGTAAAACTCCCGTCATCGCCGGTCTTAATTCATCGCTGCTGACCGCAAACAGGGTGCGATGAATCATGGTTTTTAGCATGTCTCCGCTCAGCGTAATTTTATCGTCCCCTTTGACTTGTGGAATGGTGGGGAACTCTTCGCTTGATTCACCCATCAACACATACTCACCCATCTCCGTTATCATCTTTACCTTGTTAGACGACAAATCGGCGTTAAAAACGAGTTGAATATCCGGCAGGGCCCGGATTGTTTCCATTAACCGTTTTGCTGGCACTGCAATGGACCCATCTTCACTGCCTTTTACATCAAGAGAAGCTAGCATTGAGACCTCAAGATCCGTGGCAGCCAGTTGAAGCACATTTTTGGAAAGCCTGAAGAGTATGTTTTCAAGAATAGGGAGCGTTGATTTCGATGGAACAACACCGCTGACTTTTGCCAGTGCCTTTTGCAGTTCATTGCTTGGTACGGTGAATTTCATTCCTATCTCCTTCTTTGGCGAGATGGGCAATTGGGCGTTGATGTGAGGAAAATAGCAAAAATTTTGGGCATTTACAAACTGAGAATGATTATTGAACGATCATATCTCCCGCTTATTAATAATATATAAGGAAGATAAGATATAATACTTATAATAAGACCGTTGATACTGTTAATAAATAAACCGGATGTATAAATGTCGGCGGAAGAAAGGGACATTAAAGAATAAGAAAAGGAAAAGCTACCGTTAACAACCTGTTGATTATAAGCAGGGATGTGAACCTTCGTTTGGAATTGAATTTGTAATCTCAAATTGATTCATAGAGTGAACAAGGAATAAACTCATATCAACACGGTTTGGCACAAGATATCAAGAACGTGAGGCAAGTGTCGAAGTAAAAAGGGTAGATAAGCCCTTCGTGGAATCAAACATGAACAGTAGGGAGCTGCTAGCGACCACCCAGTTCAACCCGCCGGCGTAGCTGGTCAACGTTCTGCTTAAAAACAGAATCACTCTTAAGACGGTCCTGAACAGCTTGGCAAGAATGGATTACGGTACTATGATCTCTGCCGCCAAAGTGCAATCCAATGGTCTTGAGCGATGAATTTGTTAACTCTTTGGACAGATACATAGCTACTTGGCGGGCATTCACGACCTCTTGCTTTCTGGTCTTGGCTCGAAGCAGATCTTCAGGCATGTCGTAAAACTCGCAAACCGTACGCTGAATTTGGTCAATGTTTATGGGAGATTTTGACTCATTAACGACCATTCGCAACACCTCTCTTGCGAGGTCAACCGTTATTTCTCGGTTGTCCAGCGAAGCCCGGGCAATAAGGCTGATGAGGCACCCCTCAAGTTCACGAATGTTGCTGGTAACATTTGAGGCTATGAAATCAACGACATCTTGAGCTAATTCAAAGCTATTATCTTCACTCTTCTTTCGAAGAATAGCAATTCTTGTTTCGAGGTCTGGGGGCTGGACATCCGCAGTCAAGCCGGATTGGAAGCGGGAAATAAGGCGCTCGTCAAGACCCTTCAATTCCTTCGGGGGCACATCAGAGGAAAGAACGATCTGCTTGCCGAGCTGGTAGAGGGTATTGAACGTGTGGAAGAAGTTATCCTGTGTTTTCTCTTTGCCGGAGAAAAACTGAATGTCGTCAACAATCAAAAGGTCGATGCTGCGGTAGAAGGATGAAAACGCATTTACCCGGTCAGACTGAATTGCTTCAACGAACTCAATGGTGAACTTCTCGCTTGAAACGTAAACAACCCGCTTGGCTTTGCGAAGGCCGATTGCATGATTTCCAAGGGCATGCATAAGGTGGGTTTTACCCAAACCGGTGCCACCGTAGATAACCAGGGGATTGAAGGAGGTTCCCCCGGGATTGTTGCCGACAGCAAGCGCGGCAGCTCGAGCCAACTGATTGCCATCACCCTTAATGAAGTTCTCAAAAGTGTATCGGGGGTTCAGGTTGCTTTGAGCTATCGGTTGTTCTGTCTGCCGGAAAGCGGCTCGGGGCGGAAAAAGGGGTTGGGGCTGTGGAAGTGTGGGCTGCGCATAGCGCAACGCGTCCGAGGATTGCATCGATTGAGGCACATCCAGTGGGGTGTCAACCGCGGGCTCGCTGTCTTCGGAGGCGATAGAGTAATACAGCCTCGCGTCGTCTCCAAGAACAGACGTTATTGTCTCACGTATCAGCGAATTATAATGTTGATCTACCCAATCATAGAAAAACTGGCTCGGGACCTGCACGGTGATTTCCTTGGCAACGAGCTTGACCGGGATAATAGGCTGAAACCAGGTCTTGAAACCCAGGCTCGTAACCTGGCTTTGTATCTTTGCGAGGCAGCGCTGCCAAACGCGTTGCAGATCATCACTAGATCCCGCTACGTCGGAGCTGGCCGGAAACAAATCCATAGATTCTTGAGGAACCATTAGAACCGTATTAGCAAAAATAAACGCGAGTTATTAACAAGAAGTGAACAAACGAGTCAACACCGTGGAAAACTCTTGTTTGTTGATCTTAGGGCGGTCTTCAACTTGTAAACATTACTCAAAGCCTTCAACAGATTCAAAGAAAAGGCGATTCCATTGTTAAGAACATAGTTATCAACAGAAACAACGAAAAACCAGATGCACCGTTTATGAGGGAAAAACCAAAGATCAGGACGCCAACCAAGTTGTCAACACGTTATCAACCGAACGTAGAACACAAGACACCCTCTTGAGTATAATACCACAGAACCCCGAGTGCAAGTAGAAAAATTACAATTCGTGATGCAAATTAGAAACGAGCCACAAACAAATGCGCAGCGGGGATTCTCCTTGCACAAGTCGTTACCCGGACCAAGAAGGGTTTGTATTCTCGGACAAATAGTGGTACATTACAAAGCTTTGTAATAGTGTAACACAATGTCGCGGAGTATCTAAGTGAAACGAACATACCAGCCACATCAGCGCAAGCGGACAAACAAACACGGATTCAGAGCGCGCATGGCAACGAAGAATGGGCGAAAGGTGTTGTCCCGCCGAAGAGCCAAGGGCCGACACCGGCTCACCGTAAGCGACGAGAAGTAATCGTCATAGCGAGCAGTGAAACCGTCTCGGCTGTCCTTGACGAAACGAGAGATCCTTCGGGGCTATCAGACCTTTTCACGCGTTATCACAGAAGGACGGTCTCTCCAAAAAGGTGCGGTCCGCTGTTTTTTTACAACAGCACTACAGCCGCGGGGTTCGCTGCGAGTCGGATTTTCTGTCAGCAGAAACGTTCAGAACGCAGTTGAACGCAATCGGGCCCGGCGGTGGATGAAGGACGCGTATCGAAAGAACAAGGCCCTCCTTACCAACCCTTCGATCACAGCGACACATGCCATGAACGTTGTCTTTATGTTGCGTGTACGTGGGCGACTATCACGAGCTCCAGGCTCACATGCAGCAATCGATCAGGCAATAGTTGACCTCCTGAAGCAGCTGCGTCTGCATCGTTCGGAAAAACCATGAAACGCCTTCTCATTTCCTTCATCCGACTGTATCAGCCGCTTCTCTCACCAATTCTTCCATTCAACAGCTGCCGGATGGTACGCGCTGAAGCGCATCGCACGGTGTCATCCATTTCATAAACACGCGGGTTACGACCCGGTGCCGTAGGCCACTTCGTTTTGGGGACAAACAATGGATCGTCAATCAATACTCGGCTACATCCTTATCTTCCTCCTGCTTGTTGTCTGGATGTGGGTGAATTCTCCCAAGCAAACAGAACAAGCAGAGCAAGCCAAATCGGTTCCAACACAAACGGCGAGGCAGGATTCTGCAAAGCGATTGGACACACCGCGCGCTCAGGTGAAGGAAACGGGGCAGGCCAACCCTCTTGGAAAGTTCTTCGCTGGGCGGGACAAACGCGTCGATCGCACAATTACAATCGAGACCGATCTGTACATCGCGGAGATATCCCTAAAGGGTGGACTTATCAAGCGATGGGAACTGAAGAAGTACAAGACCTGGGACGGTCACCCGGTTCAACTCGTTGATTACAAGAAGGCCGGCGACCTGAGCCTGCTGTTCGCGACGTCTGACGGCCGGCTGATAAACACGCATGATTTGTATTTTGATGTCGCCCTTACAGAGCCAGCTCATCGGTTAATCGGAGGAGACGAAGAATACACCCTGAACCTTGCGTTGCCCGCCACGAGCGGTGGTCAAATCGTTAAAACGCTGAGATTCAAGAATGGTGAATATGGACTCGGCGTCGATATCAAGCTCGTTAAGATGACCGATGTTATTGCGAATTATGAGTACCAGCTTGTGTGGGAAAGCGGGTTGCGATACGCGGAGCACAACAGCATCGATGAGTCGAGCTTCGCCGCCGCATATGCGTACGCGGGGAAGGAGCTCACAGAAATTAACGCGGCAAGCCCTGACGACCGGCCTCAGAAGAATCTTTCCGGCGCCGTGGATTGGGTTGCGATGAGAACCAAGTACTTTGCCCTCGCCATCATCGCGAATGAAGGGACAAGTGATGGAGCCTATCTGGAAGGCGTGCACACCGAGGCGGCCAACAAGGGGGCGATTGAATCGTACAGTGTCGCATTAAAAATGCCGTTTAAGGGAGGGCGGGAAGAAGGGGGGTCGTTCAGGGTTTTCCTTGGTCCGGCCGATCTCAGTCTTTTGAAGTCGTACGGCGTGGGGCTTGAAAATATTGTTGGACTGGGATGGACGTGGCTCATCCGGCCGATTTCAGAATACGTGATGCTGCCGCTCATGAGCTTCCTCCACTACCTCATACCGAACTGGGGCTTGGTTATTGTCGTTTTCTCGATCATCATCAAGATTGCGCTCCACCCGCTTACGCGAAGCAGCATGCGGTCGATGAAGAAAATGCAATCGCTGCAGCCGCTTATGGCGGAGATCAAGGAGAAATACAAAGACGACCCGCAGACGATGAACAAGCAGGTGATGAACCTGTACAAAGAGTACGGCGTAAACCCGGCGGGGGGATGTCTGCCGGTCTTGCTTCAGTTTCCGATTCTCATCGCCCTGTACAACGTCTTCCTCTCAGCCATCGAGTTACGGCAGGGAAATTTCGTGTGGTGGATTACGGACCTGTCGATCCCGGACCGCATTTTTACTCTCCCATTCGAGATTCCGTTATTTGGTATTCGGGATGTGAGCGGATTAGCCCTGCTCATGGGGATTACAATGTTCGTTCAACAGAAAATGACCATCAAGGATCCGAGACAAAAGGCGATGGTCTGGATGATGCCCATCATGATGACACTTCTGTTCAACGGTTTTCCCTCGGGGCTCAACCTGTACTATTTCGTTTTCAACGTTTTGTCAATTGGTCAGCAAGTCATGGTCAATCGCCAAGGCGACGCTGAACCACTTCGTAAGGTTGAGCCGAAAAAGAAAAAATCAAGCGGCGTTTTCGCGAAGCTCGGCAAAAATCTGCCGCGGCTGAAAAAATAGTCGCAGAAATAAGCTAATCAAAAGCCCCGCCAGTAAACCGGCGGGGCTTTGTTGTTTGGCCACGGTTGTAAATCGGTCCGCGATTTTGTACATTCCAACCCCTCTTAACTAACCGCGAGATAAGACGTGTTGTGGGCCCGCGAAACAGATACAATTGCCGCAGTCGCCACCCCAATCGGTGATGGGGGAATCTCCGTTATTCGCATCAGTGGCGAGGAGGCCTTCCTGATCGCCGACCGAGGCTTCAAAGGGAAAACGCCTCTTGCCGCCGCGCCATCCCACACTGCGCACTACGGTAGCTTTGCTGACGATCTTGGCAAGCCAATCGACAATGTCGTTGCCGTGGTGTTCAGAAGCCCACATTCCTACACAGGAGAAGATTCGGTTGAGTTGAGTTGCCACGGTGGGCAATTTGTCACGAGAAGAATACTGGAGACAATAAACGGATTTGGTGCCCGAGCCGCCCAGGCTGGTGAGTTTACAAAGCGGGCATTTCTCAATGGCCGGATTGACTTAACCCAGGCGGAAGCTGTCGCAGACTTGATTCATTCGCGATCAGAACGAGCCCACCAAACTTCCCTCTCTCAACTTAACGGGGCTCTCTCTGCCAAACTCTCAGAACTTCGGGACAAACTCCTGAGCAGTATAGGTCTGATTGAGCTTGAGCTGGATTTTGCTGAAGATGGATATGAGTTTACAGAGAAGAGCCGTGTGGCCGAACAACTGCGGGCGGCGATTTCTCAGGTCGACGAACTCCTTTCCAGCTACAAGGTCGGAAAGGTATACCGAGACGGTGTAAGCGTGGCTTTAGCTGGCGCTCCAAATGTTGGAAAATCAAGTCTGCTGAACGCCTTCTTGAGAGAAGACCGGGCAATTGTAACAAGCGTCCCCGGGACGACCAGGGACATAATCGAAGAGTCTGTTTCGCTTGGCGGCCTGCTATTCAACCTGAGCGACACAGCCGGATTGAGAGAATCGACCGATCCGATTGAGCAAGAAGGAGTGCGCCGGGCTGAAGAAAGACTTATGAACTGTGACATCCTGCTTCTCTTGTTGGACGGTACGAGACCCCTTCATCCGGCTGAGGTAGTTTCATCACAGAAGCTCATCTTGGGAGTTGAAGCCAGGGGTGCGGCGTGTCTCGTGGCAATAAACAAGGTTGATCTGTCGCCACCAGAAGGGTCCATATTCACAGCCTTAGCGGACGCCTTTTCAAAGCACCAAGCGTTGCAAATATCTGCGAAGACGCTGGAAGGATTTGCACGACTCGAAGAAGAACTCGTCAAACTCGCCCTTGGTGGTTCTGTTGCTACAGAAGAAAGCGGTATAATGATCACAAATGCGCGCCATCATTCCGCCCTCCAAAGAGCCAGAGAAAGCCTTGTCTTAGCCAGGGAATCTACACTGTCTGGGAAGAGCGGAGAGTTCATTGCACTGGATCTTCGTGCCAGCCTGGATGCTCTTGGGGAGATCCTCGGCGCGGTCACCACAGAGGACATCTTGAATTCGATATTTGCCAACTTCTGCATTGGAAAGTAGGGGCTGTTTCACGTGAAACGTAGAGTAAAAAGTGATTGATATTCTCACAAACATCGACATTGTTGTCATTGGGGGTGGGCACGCCGGCATAGAGGCCTGTCTGTCGGCTGCGAGGATGGGCTGTCGTGTTGTATTGGTTACGATGACCAAAGAAGCCATCGGTAGGATGTCGTGCAATCCGGCCATAGGCGGAACGGCGAAAGGACACCTCGTCCGCGAGATTGACGCCCTGGGAGGCGAAATGGGGAAGATAGCGGACACCACTGGTATTCAGTTCAGGCTCTTGAATCGGTCGAAGGGTCCGGCCGTTTGGTCTCCAAGGTGTCAGAGTGACCGGGAGTGGTATTCCCGGGAAGCCAGGCGCCGACTTGAGAATCAAACAGGATTGTCGATCCTGGAAGACTCAATCGTGAGCTTTGAAACAGAAGGCTTCGGCGGCGGCAAGAGACAAAGGATTATTGGGGTTGTCACCGCAAGTGGAAGGAGAATTGCTTGCAGAGCGGTAGTCCTGAGCGCGGGCACATTCCTTCGCGGGCTAATGCACACTGGAATGAAGAACCGAGAGGGGGGTCGGTATGGGGAGGCACCGTCGAAAGGTCTTACTGAAGTCCTCATGAAGCTTGGTTTTGTGAGCGGGAGGTTGAAAACGGGTACCCCGCCAAGAGTCGATCTATCCAGCATCGATTTGTTGCAGGCGGAGGAACAGCAGAGCGATGACCCACCACGGGCTTTTTCGTACTCAACATCCGCAATCACCAACCGACTTATCCCGATGTATTTGACCTACACAAACCCAGCGACCCACAGGATCCTGAGAAAGGGGTTCGATCGCTCCCCGCTTTTTACAGGAGCCATCAAGGGGGTTGGTCCACGGTATTGTCCGTCCATTGAAGACAAGGTTGTTCGGTTCGAAGATCGGGATCGACACCAGATCTTCCTGGAGCCAGAGGGATACGATACAAACGTCGTCTATGTCAACGGATTCTCCACAAGCCTGCCCGAGGAGATCCAACTCGAAGGGCTGAGATCGATTGTCGGCCTGGAGAAAGTGAACATGTTGAGACCGGGGTATGCGGTCGAGTACGACTTCTTTCCGCCTCATCAGGTAAGACTGACATTGGAGACAAAGCTGGTCGATGGGCTCTTTTTTGCCGGTCAGGTGAACGGCACTTCGGGGTATGAAGAGGCCGCCGCTCAGGGCCTGGTGGCCGGTATCAACGCAGCGTTGTCGGTACAGAAGAAAAAGCCATTCATCCTCAAGCGATCAGAGGCGTACATCGGCGTCTTGATTGATGATCTGGTGAACAAGAGCACGGATGAACCGTACAGAATGTTCACCTCGAGGGCAGAACACAGATTGGTACTTCGTCAGGACAATGCCGACCGTCGTCTAATGAACAAGGGCTTCGAACTGGGATTGGTAGACGATGCGATGATTGGGAACCTGAAGAAGAAAGAAGAATTGATAGCGGCGTTTATCAAGATGGCGGGTCAACATTCGATGTCGCCCGAAGTTGTAAATCCGTACTTGGAAAGAATCTCCGAGGGTCGAATTGAGGAACGGGAACGACTGTCAAAAATCTTGAAGCGACCAGGGGTCAGGCTTGCGGAAATTGAGCGCCTCGACTCTGTGACAAATCAGCCAGCGATGCAAGAAATCACCAAGCTGCCAGATATAAAGCTGCGGAGAGAGATAATCGAACAAATTGAAATCGACCTGAAGTACGAAGGTTACATACAACGGCAGAACGAACAAATCGAAAAATTCGAGAGATTTGAAAACCAGAATATTCCAATCGATTTCGATTACACGAAAATCAAGTCGTTGTCGGCCGAAGGAAGAGAGAAGTTGAGCAAGGTGAAGCCAGAATCAATCGGCCAGGCCTCGCGCATCAGCGGTGTGACCCCGTCGGATGTTTCCATTCTGATGGTATCTATGCGAAGTTAATCGTTTCACGTGAAACCACAACCATAAACCATTATAAACAAAAGGGTTACAGGTTTTAATGGATATTGTCTGGTTCGGCACAACCTGTGCGCAGAACGGCCTGCACCTCAGCGGTAAACAACTCGCATCTCTCGAGGCGTTTGCCGCGCTCCTGCTTGGGTGGAACAAAAAAATCAATCTGATCTCAAGGCGCGACGAGGAGAATATCTGGACCAGCCACCTTCTTCACTGCCTATCCCTTCTTTTGAAAGTCGATTTGCCTGCGGGGTCAAGTGTTTTGGATCTTGGTACCGGAGGAGGACTCCCCGGTATTCCA
The DNA here is from genome assembly GCA_015661185.1 of Bacteroidota bacterium. Classification (GTDB taxonomy): domain Bacteria; phylum Bacteroidota; class Ignavibacteria; order UBA10030; family UBA10030; genus UBA9647. The sequence goes on along the minus strand of JACVXU010000043.1, from coordinate 7,256 downwards.
CTCAAGATTGTCCGGCCAGACCTCAGACTCACGCTGCTTGATTCTACACAGAAAAAAATCAATGCCGTAAAGGACATGGTGAGTGCTCTCGGTCTGAAGGAAACAAAGGCCGTGTGGGGTCGCGCTGAGGACGTTGGCAAAGAGAAAGGATACAATCGGGACTATGATGTCGTAGTCGCTCGGGCAGTTGCTTCGTTGGACGATCTTGTTCGCTGGTCGGGTCCATTCCTGAAACCCGAGGGTGCGATGACTTCCCCGCTTCCAGCTTTCGGAACCGACAAATCGAGGAGACTAATAAAAAAGCCAACCCTCATTGCCTTTAAAGGAGGCGACCTCGAGGGAGAAATTCGACAGATAAAGAATCAACCACAGGTGAGCAACACGACCGTTATCGATCTGACACTGAAAGGCTCTCATCAACCTGAGGGGGGAGAGAAGAAGATCGTGTTGGTGGAGTTCGCAAGCGCCTCCAGGCAGAAAGCAGAATGAATCATGGCCGACCATAAGGAACTCTTTGAGCAGCTGAAACACCTAAGTACAGAGCAGCGAAACCCGGCAAGCATGGATATTGATGCGCGCTCGGTCGATGAGATTCTGAGGATCATAAGCACCGAAGACAAAAAAGTGGCGCTCGCAGTCGAAGGGGAATTGCCCAGTATCAGCAAGGCCGTTGACCTGGTGGTGCGCGCGTTCAAGAACGGCGGACGCCTGCTCTATGCGGGAGCAGGAACCAGCGGACGGCTCGGCGTACTCGATGCGGTGGAATGCCCGCCGACCTATGGTGTGCCGTTTGAGATGGTTCAGGGAATGATTGCCGGCGGTGAGAAGGCTATGTTTCGCGCCCAGGAAGGGGCGGAGGACAAAGAGGAGAACGGAGCACGCGATGTTGACGAGAAAAACGTAGGCGATAAAGATGTCGTATGCGGAATAGCTGCCAGCCTGCGAACACCGTATGTCGTTGGCGCCGTGAAACGGGCAAAGCAGCTTGGTGCGAAGACGCTCTACGTGACAACAAATCCCCGAAGTCGCTTGTATTCGCCGGAATTTGCGGAACTGGCGCAGGCCATCGACATTGGAATTTGCCCGGAGGTCGGACCTGAAGTCATTATGGGGTCAACAAGAATGAAATCGGGGACGGCACAGAAGCTCGTCCTGAACATGATTACGACGACGGCCATGGTTCGGTTGGGGAAGGTGTACGAGAACATGATGATTGACCTTCAGATGACCAATCAGAAGCTGCATGAACGAGCGAAGAGAGTGGTTATGACAATCACGGGCGTTGGGTACGAAGAGGCTTCGGGCTATCTTGAAAAGGCCGATGGACATGTGAAGACCGCCCTGGTTATGATCAAGGCGCGCGTGGGGAAGGACGAGGCAAGGCGAAGACTAGAACGGGCAGACGGATTTGTGCGGGCCGCAATTGAGGACAAGGAATACAAAGCACTGTAGACCGAGAGGAACCGAAAATGGCACCAGGAAACAAAACACCACTTTCCGACCTGGAGTTCTTTCCACCCTTTGACGGCTTTCCACGCGAGGGAATTGACTTCCTGAAACGCCTGAAGCGAAACAACAACCGCCTATGGTTTGAGAAGCACAAAGAGGATTATGAATCCGTAGTGAAGCTCCCCATGCAATCTCTCATCGCCGCACTTCATCCTCACTTTCAACGATTCGCTCCGGAGTTTGACATAAACCCTAAACGCTCGCTATTCCGAATCTATCGGGACGTTCGCTTCAGCAAAGACAAGACCCCGTATAAAACCCACGCAGCGGCGCATTTCGTTCTGCGGGGAAAGCCAAAAGGCGTGGAAGGATCCGGCTACTACCTGCATATTGAACCAGGCGAAGTCTACATCGGCGGCGGCATATACATGCCCGATAACGATCAGCTGAAAAAAATTCGCAGCGCAATCGCAGGTCATTCTGACCAATTCCTGTCGATCGTTCGCCTTCCGAAGTTTAAAAAGATCTTCGGCAAGCTGGAAGGAGAAAAGCTCCAGCGAGTCCCCAAGGGATACGAACCAGACCACCCGATGGCAGAATGGCTCAAGCACAAACAATTTTTCGTATGGATCGAATGGCCGGAATCAAAATGTTTTAAGGAGAACTTTGTGGCGGAGGTTGCCGGGGTCTACAAGGCCGCGACACCCCTGGTTCGGTTCCTGAATGAGGCGATGAGCTAGAAGGGTTCTACCGTAACGCCAGCTCCAAGAAGGCGGGCGCGGATCTTTAAGGCAAGTGCACTTGCATTTTCTGTGTCGCCGTGGATGCAAATTGTTTGAGCCTGGACCGCCAAACGAGATCCGTCAACCGCAACAACGACCCCATCACACACAATCCTCTCGGCCTGCGTTGCCGCGTCGTCGGGATCCAAAATAAGGGCGTCCCCAAGAGAGCGGGAGCGAAGAGCCCCATCGGGTTCGTACCGACGGTCAGCGAAAGCTTCCCCCACCACAGTAAATCCGGCGGAGCGCCACACATCCAACATCAACGACCCAGCCATTCCAACCAGCACAAGATTTCTATCAATAGAGGAAATTGCGTTGGCGATGATTTGAGCAAACCGACGGTCATTGATAGCCGCGTTGTAGAGGGCACCGTGGGGTTTTACGTGTCGGACGGTTGCTCCGATGCCGGCCGATACATCCAAGAGGCTTTCCACCTGTTCTCTCACGCTGGCTTCGAGCCTTGATGCTGGAATGTCGATCTTTGTGCGACCGAATCGGGCACGATCGGGAAACCCCGGATGAGCTCCTATACTTACCCCGCAAGCCAGACACATCTTAACAACCGCCTTCATCGATGTGGCGTCACCCGCATGACCACCACACGCGATATTGGCGGAGGAAACAAGGCGGAGAAGTTGTTCCTCAGAACCATCCAGCAATGCTGAGGCTCGTTCCCCGACATCGGAATTCAAATCGACCGTGTTCCTGCTTGAACCCATTCTAATCCCGTCGTTATTGGAGTTCCTGACCTCGGGTTTCGGGAAGTGAAAAGATCATGGCGGCGCCGATCAAGAAAAAAGCCGAAGTAATCGCGAGTGCGCTGCCGATTCCGTACACATCTGCCAGAGCCCCGACAGTGAATGGTGCAAGGGCGCTGAACGCGCGGCCAACATTATACACCAAACCCTGTGCGGTGGCGCGCACGTGCGTGGGGAAGAGCTCGGATAGCATAACACCAAAGACACTGAAGTAGCCGTGACCGAAAAACCCAATCAGAGGACCAAGAAAGAAGAGGGCAACCTCATGCCGGGCAAGCTGACCATAGAGAGGCACAAGAAGAGCGGCGCAGGCGAGAAAAAATGCAAACACCGGACGGCGTCCAAATCTGTCAGCAAAAAAGCCAAACGAGGTGTAGCCGAAAAATGCCCCGATCTGCATCGGGATAATCCAAGCGGAGCTTCTGACAATACCAAGTCCAGCGCCACCCTGCTCGAAGGGCCGCGCGAGGAAAGAGGGCATCCACGTGAACAACCCCCAGTATGCAAAAAGAACGAACATCGCAATCAACGATCCAAGCAGCGTTCGGCTCAGAAGTGGAGGACGAAAGAAATCAAGCGACGCGTATTTACGAGCGACCGCCGGGTCGTTGACTCTCGATCTCCAAATCTCGGGTTCATGGACATTTCGACGAATCCACAACGTAAAGAAAGCAGGTAGAATACCCAGGAGAAACAATGCCCGCCATCCGAGCTTCGGCAGTATTGCAGCGGCAAGCAGGGCGGCTAAGATGTAACCAATTGCCCACCCGCCCTGCATTAGACCAATAGCTTTTCCGCGGTGTTTCGATGGCCATGTCTCTGAGACAAGCACAGAGCCGGCCGACCACTCGCCCCCCATTCCCAAACCAACCAACGATCGCCACAGAAGAAGCTCCCAGAGCGATCCGGAGGTCGCAGTAAGCGCGGTGAAAACGGAATACGTGAGAATCGAGAACATGAGCGATCTGGCTCGGCCAATTTTGTCGGCCAAAACACCAAACCCAACCCCTCCAATGGCAGAGGCAACAAGCGTCACAGAAGCCAGGGCACCAGCCTGCGCGGACGACAAATCAAATTCCTGCTGAATCGCGCCAAGCGCAAAGGCATAAAACATGACATCCATCGCATCCAGCAGCCACCCAAGCTGGGCAGCTACGAGCGCCTTCCATTGTTCCCGCGTTATGGACTTGAGATCCGAGTACATGATCATTGTCGGACTGGTTGAAGAGCGTGTTGAGGCGAGAGCAGATCTTCCTGTTCTTTCAGCAAGGAGATCGCATTTTCGTGATTCACAAATTCGAAATTGATTTGATCCCGGGGACGGAGTTGGCCAATACGATGCAAATCAGCGGAAATGACGTTTGCGATTTTTGGATAGCCACCGGTTGTCGGGTGTTCCACGAACAGGATGATCGGTTGGCCGTCGGGGGGTACCTGTATGGCGCCGAGGGAGATGCCCTCCGTGGTAGTATCTCCATCGACCACACGCCTCAGAATGGGTCCCTTCAGTCGAAGGCCCATTCTATCCGACTCTTCTTTGACCGTGTAAGTGGAAGTTGAGAACCTCAATTGCGAATCTGCAGAGAAGAGGTCACCCTGGGGTCCGGCTGTAACCCTAATTGGCCCGTTTTCGAAGAAAATCTCAAGAACCCTCTTGTTCACGGCCCGAGCTTTCGTTGGCGGTTCTGCTCTTTGAGCGCCGCATTGAAGCACATCGCCGGCTTTTAGTGATCTGCCGCTTAATCCGCCGAGGGCCGCCAGAAGGTGTGTGGATGCGCTGGAAAGAACGGGTTGAACGACAATTCCGCCCGCGATGCAGAGATAGCATCGCGCACCCGACTTCATTGGGCCACAACGGAGCGTCTGCCCGGGCCTCACTCGCACAGATTGCCAAGCAGGAATTTCCTCGTTGTCCAATGTGGCACCCATGTCTGATCCGGCGAGAGCAAAAATGGACGGTTGTTCGAATCTGAACGAGCCGCCGATGAGCGTCATCTCGAGGGCAGGAGCGTTTTGCGGGTTACCTACAAGGAGATTTCCCAGGCGCAGAGAAACGGGATCTGCTGCGCCTGACGGAGAAATCCCCCAGTGGGCACAATGATCACGACCGAGATCCTGCACCGTTGTGAGAAAGCCTGGAGAAACCGCGAGAATGGAAGCTCTCGGATGAGACGGAGTTCTCATGGTTTATCAACCGCCCCCAAGAGTGATTGATAGTGAAGAACCGAGATTGGCTTGAACCGAACCATGTCGCCAATTTCCAGAGTGGTTGGTGGCATGCGTAGCGGATCGAAGAGCTTTAGCGGCGTCCGGCCAATAATGCGCCACCCGCCCGGAGAGGCGATGGGGTATATGCCGGTCTGGTTGCCGCCGATGGCAACACTCCCCCCGGGTACGATTACGCGTGGCGTTGAAAGCCGCGGTGTTCGAAGTTGATACGGAAGCTCGCCCAGGTAAGGAAATCCGGGCGAAAAACCAATAAAATAAACCAAGTATTCCACAGACGAATGATGCCGAATAACATCGTCTGTAGTTAACCCATTGTGATGCGCGACGAACTCCAGATCGGGCCCCAACGTTTTATCATAGCAGACGGGGATTTCCACCCCTCGCGATGCAGACACTTCAATATCATCCAACCGATCGACAAGACGTCGAACATACGAATCGAATTTTTCCGGGCGTGTTACCAGCGGATTGAATGAGATCAGCACTGAGCTGTACGCCGGATGTATATTTCGAGTTGCGCGATTCGGTGCCGACTGCAGCAACCCGAAAAGCTGAAGGACATCGCGGTGATGTTTGCGAGAAATCCGTTCACCAAACGTCACCAGCAAAGAATGGTCGCTGGCTCGTTGAAACCGTGGATAAGAAAGTTTTTCTGAGGACATGGCGGGGTTGATGTGTGCACGATAAGTAATTTTGAAGGATGAATCAACAACGCAACACACCGGGCGGTGCCGTAAACACGTGTGGTTGTCGTCTTGCTTCTACTTCCATTTGTGGGTATATTTTGTCCACCTGATCAACGTCCCGACACCCGGGACTCTTTTTGTTTTAGGGACGGACAACGAGGTGATTGAGGACTATGAGCGAAACACCAACCAAACTCAGCGACACCACCATAGAGACGATTGACAATATACCGGGGACCCTCACCGTTCTGCCCCTGCGGGACGTTGTACTCTTTCCATACATGATCTTTCCCGTGCTTGTTGGTAGGGAGAGTTCCCTCCGCGCTGCAAACGAAGCCCTGGAGCGCGGCAAAAACATCTTTCTGGTTGCACAAAAAAGCGCCTCAATAGACGAGCCCACGGCGGACGATGTCTATCAACATGGCACGGTCGCCAAGATCATTCAGATGCTGAAACTTCCCAATGGGTTGATGAAGATTCTGGTCGACGGAGTTGTTCAGGCCACCGTGAAGCGGTTTCTGCCCACCACGGCGTTCCTCGAAGCGGAGATCCTCATCAACAAATCAGACGTGCCATCGGGGCACGACATCGACGCTCTTGTGAGACATGCAGCGACACTTTTCCAGGAGTATGTAAGACTCAGTCGAAACGTTCCGCCCGAGGTATTAATGGCGTTTGAGGGGATTAAAGAGCCGCATCGAAAGCTCTACTATATGGCTGCAAATCTCGTCCAAAGCGTGGACGTGAAACAGCGAATTCTCCAGACGCAGCATCTCCGCGAGCAGCTCTATGAGCTGTCGAAGATTCTCACAACGGAAATCGACATCCTCAAGATCGAACGCGAGATTGATACCAAGGTTCAGGACAATATTCAGAAATCGCAACGCAAGTTCTTCATTCAGGAACAAATACGGATTTTACAGGACGAGCTCGGTGAGGACGAAGCATCGCCGGAGCTGGCAAAGCTGAAGGAGCAACTCCAGAAGGCCAAGATGCCGAAGGAGGTTGAGGAGAAAGCGATGGAGGAGTTCAACAAGCTCAAGAAGACGCCTCCAATGTCGCCTGAATTTTCCGTGACACGGAACTACCTCGATTGGCTCATTGCTGTGCCATGGTCGAAGCGGACCAAAGACAACCTTGATGTTGAGCACGTCAAAAAGATTCTGGACGAAGACCACTTTGGGCTCGAAAAGCCAAAAGAGCGGATTCTGGAACACATTGCAGTCCTGAATCTCGTGAAGGAAATGAAAGGGCAGATCATGTGTTTCGTCGGGCCGCCGGGCGTAGGCAAGACATCTCTGGCAAAGTCGATCGCGCGGGCACTGGGAAGGAAGTTCGTTCGAATTTCT
>JACVXU010000229.1:595-6293 GCA_015661185.1 Bacteroidota bacterium | reverse complement strand
CTATACCATGACGCCCGAGATGGTCGCTGAAGCAGCGAAGAGGATTCAACCGAAGATTCTGTATCCCTATCATTTCGGAAAGACTGACACCGCCCTGCTTATAAACCTGCTCAAAGACGAAAAAGGGATCGAAATACGAATCAGGAAGATGCAATAGCGGAGGGGCCGACGCGTCAAGGGGGAACTTTGAAAATCCCGTTCATCCATATCACCGATCTTTATCACCCTCCCCAGGATCCGGACGATCATTTTGATCTTGCGACGGTGATGGCATTGCCGGAGCTCGACCTCAGGGGCGTAATCCTTGACACCACGACGAGATTCCTGCACGCGTCTCCTCAGGGTTTCGACATTTCCCGCGACCCTGGATTTGTCCCGGTCATGCAACTAAGCTACCTGCTTGGACGGCCAATTCCGATCGCCGTTGGACCTTCTGAGCCGCTGAGACATGACGGGGACACCGGGCGCGACCATATGCCGGTGGAACAATCAGGCATTGAACTGCTCCTGAGCATCCTTCGTGCCAGCACCGAGCCAGTAGTGATATCGATGGTTGGTTCGGCACGCGTGGTCGCCGCGGCATTCTTTCGTGAGCCGGAATTGATGCGGGCACGGACAAAGGCAATTCTGATGAACGCCGGATCAACTGCAAAGACAAAGACCGAATGGAATGTCAACCTCGATCTCATCGCATACAAAGAAGTATGGAACTCCGGATTGCCCGTTCATTGGTATCCTTGCGCGACAGAACGTGGAGCGTTCGACGAGGACCATGAGTACGGCACCCACTGGAAGGCCTCTCATGAATCCCTGCTGCACGACTTGTCCCCCGCCCTTCGAGCCTGGTTCTCCTACTCATTCACCGGCAATGGACGTGGAGACATCATTCGCGCCCTCCGGGAAGATGGAAAGGGTGCCGCGTGGCAGCATGTCTTGTCTGCCAAGCGTAATTTGTGGTCGACGGCATCACTGGTGATGGCAGCAGGCCGCAGACTGGCGCAGACATCGGAAGGATGGCGTTTTGTGGCCAGCGGCGGGTCGTCACTCTCCGCTTGGCCGATGTTTCTCGACCCCATCACTGCAACGGTGCGAGACGACGGCCAGGTCGACTGGCAATCGACGGTTGACGCGACAAGCTACAGGATTTTCAGGCGACAGCCCGGAGGCCAGTACGGGGTCGCGATGGCTGAAGCTCTTCACGCGTTACTCCAATCGCTGCGGTGCTAGTGTCGAGCCTCGGAGATACGTTGAAGAACCAATATGTTTTGATGTCTCAGTCTCGCTGCAGTGAGGTGTTTTAAGCCCGCTGACTTATTCAAGATACTTGTGGGTCGAGACACCAGGCCGCGCAGTGCCTCTTGTTCACATCTGTAAATGACGACTATGAGACTTCACCCCCTCATCCCGGCATGTCTTCTTCTTTTTCCGCTGTGGGATGGCTGCAGGGACTTCGGAACGACACCATATCAAGACACCGGGATCCAGGGTCAGGTCTTTCTGATTTCAAAACCGGGACCCATCCCGATCGGTTGGGTTCCTCCTCCACTCGAGCAGGTTAACACCATACAGGTACTGGATGCCCAACGGAGAATCGTGCTGGAAGCAACAACAAACGAGAAGGGGAAATTCATGATTTCGCTTCAACCAGGGACGTACTATCTAAGAGTCAAGGAATCTCCAATTCCCGTTGAGACTGGACCGTATCTCGTTGACGTCGCTAAGTTCATCAGTGTTGAGGCACATTTTGACAACGGTATGAGGTGAGTGTACTCCATCGCAGGGGAATCAAATGCTCGCGAATCTCAAAGAATACATCGTCGTCTGCTTGCACAACAAGACACCGCTCTCTGATCTCGATGTGAGAAGACTGAAGGAGCGGATCATCGCATCGAAGCCGCATTACTGGGAAGAATACCAGCCCGGAATCTATCTCGCATTCTTCCTCATTAGACGAGGCGGCAGAACAAGAAGCGTCAAGCTGACGGCAAGCGTTCGGGTACTGAAAGGACCCGGAACACCGTTCGAGAATATGGGTGTCGACAAGGCCATCGGCAAGCTTGTCACGGAAACCAACTGGTATGGGAAGATTCTCACGTGCCCATTCGGAGACGCCGTGAACCAGGCAATCAAGAAGGCTTGTGACGATGCTGACAGGGAGTACACTCCGAGAGAGAAGAAGACAGGGGAAGAAGGAGAATAACTCAGATAGGAGGCTCGTATGCGTTCCAATGCAGCCATCGTAGCAACTGTTCTCGGAAGATCACTGGTGTCGATAGCGTGTTGTTTCGTCGTCGGCCTGATCGTTTTTCAGTGGCGCGTCTTTCACCCGTACTTCTTGACATCGCAGTTCATCATGTTCGGTATCGTCGGTTCGGTGTTCTTTTACACGTTGCGGGTCAATCGAAGAAACGCTTTCGCCGTACTCCTGGTATTGTTTGTTGTACAGGTCGGGTTACTCTTCAGGGACCTCCGATCGGCAATACTCTTGAGGGATTTCATTTTCTTTGCTACGCTCGCTGCCGCTCTCTACATCTTCTTCATCGGCTTCTATATGAAGACTGTCAGATACCGAAACCTCCAACCCCTGGTTCTCGCGACTCTTTTTGCGATAGCATTCTCGATTGCCACTCTTATCCTTGGTCTCCTGGATGAGACATTCTTCCGTCCCCTGGCTTCCAGTTTGTTTGAGGCCATCCTGACGAACGCGAAGTATGAGTTCCTCGTGGGACTTGGGATAGGCCTCGGGATCCTCCTGCTTGACAACGGCTATGTCCACAGGGCAGGAGAACTCACAAAGCACTTGCTGGGCTCACTTGGCGCAACGTTTCGTGAATTTGGCGAGCGCCTATAACTTTCGAGACGAAATCTCGTCCTTATGGTATCCATTGTTCGCCCTTTCCTGACACCGTGAAGCTATGACCTCAGGCAACTCCTCCTCCGAACCAAAGCCAAACCTCGGCAAGACTATCATAGATGACTTTCGTCGCGGCGATTTCGAGCGTACGCTCCGACGCGACTTCAGCGAGCTGAAGGATTTCATGCTTACCGAGGAACGACAGAAACGACTCAAGGACATGAAGCAGTTGAAACGGTGGTTCTTCATAGCCTGGTGGTTCCTGGAAGGACTGTTCCTGAAGCTGACGCCTGCACGTCGCATTCTACTTCTTCTTGCGATCTTGTTTCTGATCTCAAACATCAGCGTGAGAACCGACGGGATTGGAGCAAACTTCGAAGGATTTCATTTCATCGGTGCTCTCATACTGCTCTTCATCATCATGCTCGAGCTCAAAGACAAGCTTCTGGCACATGAAGAGCTTGAAGCAGGCCAAGCCGTCCAGAATGCGTTGATGCCGGAGCGAACACCTCAGGTTCCGGGGTGGAGTCTATGGCTCTTTACCCGGTCTGCCAACGAGGTCGGCGGCGACCTTGTCGATTTCATCCAAATCACTTCGGACAGGATCGGCGTGACACTGGGTGATATTGCAGGCAAAGGTCTCCGCGCGGCACTCCTGACCGCCAAGCTTCAGGCAACAATCAGAGCACTTGTCCCTGATGTCGCATCACTATCCCAACTCGCATCAAAGCTCAATTTCATTTTCTGCCGCGACAGTCTGCCAAACCTTTTTGCTTCGGTCGTCTATGCCGAACTGCAACCCGACTCAGGTCTGATCCGAATGGTCAACTCCGGGCATCTTCCTCCCGTTGTTCTCAGAAATGGCCGGATCGAGAAGACGGAGAAAGGCGGAATGGCCCTTGGTCTCTCCCCTCAAGCCACCTTCACAGAACAACGCGTCGAACTCGGCACGGGCGAGCTGATGATCGTTTACTCGGACGGCTTTACTGAAGCGCGCAATCTCGATGGGAGTTTTTTCGGCGAACAACGAATCCTCGACTTGCTTCCCCAGCTTGCCACATACTCGGCCCAGCAAATCGGAGATCGGCTTCTGGAAGAAGTCGACCGCTTCATCGGCGAAGCGCGGGCATACGACGATATTTCCATCGCCATCCTCAAACGCCTCTAGTGTGAAACTCTGTAACGATCTCCTTTGTTCTGTCATAATGTCCAACTTCCTTGCGCGAGACGTCACATGAAACGCACGATCTCCAAACCGAAGGCTCAATCGCCGCAACTCGAAGGGCTTCTTTTCCTGATCGGGCAATCCTACAACAAAAAGGCCTGGCACGGAACAAACTTGCGCGGCTCGATTCGCGGCCTCTCGGCACATGAAGCGGCGTGGCGCCCCGGAACCGGCCGACATACCATCTGGGAAATCGTGGTGCACTGTGCCTACTGGAAGTACATCGTCCGCAGACGAATCCTCGGGGAAAAGAAAGGATCGTTTCCGTGGAAAGGGAGCAATTGGTTCCAGCGATCGACCGATTTCACCGAACAGGCCTGGAGAGAGGACATCAAGCTGCTCGAATCGTGCCACGTTTCGCTTCTCGAAGCAGTAGCTCAGTTGAGCGACCGAGAGCTGACCCACATTCCGAAAGGGAGCAAAGTGAGCAACTTGGCGATCATCGCGGGCATCGCCTCTCACGACATCTACCATGCCGGACAAATCCAACTCCTGAAACGATTGCAGCATTGAACCGCACTAACAAACGAAAACGCTATGCACCGCATTAACTTCATCATATTCTTCTCGATCTTCTTTCTCCTCTACGGCCTGATCAATTTCTACGTCTTCCTCCGCGGGTGGCAGGCGATACCGACCGATTCGCATCTTCGAGTCCCCTACGCGGCTGTCTTCTGGATCCTTGCACTTTCTTTCATCGCGGGAAGGTTCCTTGAGCGGATCGCCCTTACTCCCTTCAGCACGGCCGTTGTGTGGGTCGGGAGCTTTTGGTTCGCCGCATTCGCCTATTTCACCCTGGCGGCACTCCTCATAGATATCTTGCGTCTGATCAACCACATAGCGCCGTTCTTCCCCTCGTTTGTCACGGAGAACATTGCTCGAGCGAAAGCCGTTCTCGCCCTCAGCGTTTTCTCCCTCGTGGTTCTGGCGATAGTGGTCGGATACTTTAATGCGCGTTCTCCCCGGGTGAAGATTCTGCAGGTGCACATCCCGAAACAGATGGACTCAGTCAAGACGCTCGACGTTGCCGTCGCATCTGATATTCATCTCGGAACCATCATTGGTCGCGGACGATTGAATGGCATCGTGGAGAAAATCAACAATCTGCATGCCGACCTCGTCCTGTTCCCCGGCGACATTGTGGACGAAGACCTCGCACCGGTCATCAAGCAGAACCTTGGGGAGACACTTCGGACCATCAAAGCCAAGTACGGTGTCTATGCGATAACGGGTAATCACGAGTACATCGGGGGAGTCGAAGAGGCATGCAAATATCTGACAGATCACGGAATCAGAGTCTTGCGCGATGAGACGATCAATGTCAATGGAAGCATCGTGCTCGTTGGAAGAGAAGACCGGAGTATCTCACAGTTTTCAGGAAAGAAGAGGAAACCGCTGGCCCAGCTTATGACCGGTGTCGACAAACGGTACCCGATCATCCTGATGGATCACCAGCCTTTTGGCCTGCACGAGGCAGTGGAACAGGGTGTTGACCTTCAACTCTCCGGCCATACTCATCACGGCCAGCTCTGGCCATTCAATGCAATCACCAACGCGATCTATGAACTCAGCTGGGGGTACAGAAAAACGGGCCAGACGCATTTCTACGTTTCCAGTGG
>JACVXU010000229.1:0-587 GCA_015661185.1 Bacteroidota bacterium | reverse complement strand
GCGAATCGGCAACACACCGGAGATTATTCACCTCAAGCTCACATTCGGTCAACTACCACCGTCGTAGCATCTAGTTGGAGCAACGCATGTCGACACAGCAGCAACTCTTCGCCGCAATCGAGTCGGGCCAGACCGGCACGGTTCGTCTGCTCCTCTCCGCTGATTCCGCTCTGGTCAATGCACGAAATGCATCCGGTCTTTCGGCTGTTCTTGTCGCCACCTACAACGGAAAAAATGACATTGCGAAACTTTTAATCGACGAAGGGGCGCGACTCGACATCTTCGAGGCTTCAGCCACTGGTACTCAGGATCGGGTGGAGCAGCTCCTGCAAGGAGATCCGGGCGCAGTCAATTCGTACTCTGCCGACGGATGGACACCTCTGCATCTCGCAGCGTTCTTTGGGCGCGTGAACATCGTTCATCTCCTTCTGGGGCGGGGAGCCGCTCTCAACGCGGTTTCTCACACCGACGAGCGCGTCACACCCCTCCACTCCGCACTGGCAAATCCGCACAATGCCGCGCTTGCTCAGGTTCTCATCGATGCCGGAGCGGACATTAGCGTTACGCAATTGCAGGGATATACACCA
>JACVXU010000228.1 GCA_015661185.1 Bacteroidota bacterium | reverse complement strand
GAGGGAATGTGGGTTGACCATCTAGATGGTCATTGCTTCAAAATCATCACGACTTCGCCTCCCCGCGGAACACGACATTCCACAATGAAAGCAATCATAGTATGATCTCTTAGCTATGCTATTGTTGTCGATACTGTAATCGAAGATAAGAACAGCAATGACAGTCCGTTCAAAACTTCAAGAAACACTATCGTTGGCGGGCAAAATGGCTCGGTGCTATCTCTGCAGCTATCTCTCCAGGGTACGCCCCTCCGTCAGCCGGCGCGATTGCACTGCCGATCCGGGAACCCACCTCTTTGGTCAAGATCACTGAGATCTACCCTCATCTAACCTAATTTTGCCTGAAAATCAATATCAGGAAAGTACGTACAAGGCCGTGTCCGTACAACTACGTACAAACGATCCGATTATCACCGCCCATCGTGCTGCCGAATTGGGGATTCGTTGAGGAGAACCGTCGCCATTGTCTTCTCAGAGATGAGAAAGCCAATTATCTTTTGAAATGGCCGAAACGGTTGGAGCTTGTCCGAGATTGGGGTTTTCGCTGCCGACAAGGAGACTCTTGGCTGGGCCGGTCAGGAGGGCGAAAACGACCAAAGCCAAGCTTTCGCTTGGCTTTGGTCAGTGGACAGTTCTTCGACTCGGTCGCTTCGCTCCCTTGCTCAGAATGTATCCTTCGGCTACGGCTACGTCCCGTCCAAGGAACGGACGGGACTGCGCTCACGACTGCGCCTAAAAGCAAAACGCCGAGCTATCGCCCGGCGTTTTACGTGTGGACAGGGAGGGAATTGAACCCCCGACACATGGATTTTCAGTCCATTGCTCTACCAACTGAGCTACCTGTCCGAAAATTCACAAACTTAGCGAGCCCGACGGGCGAAGCTAAGTTTGATGAATTTTCAGGATCCCGACGATTTCTGTCGGGATCCGAATTCCCTAACTTGCTGATTCCGACATTTGTCGCGATCCAAACTCAACCCATTATATTGATTTTTCTCCGAAAGATCAAGAACTCGAGACCTCACCGAAGCTGCTCGTCGTACTCTAGCTCAGGATTCCATTTCTTTTGAGTATGTCCCGCGCGATCACAATCTTTTGTATCTCGTTCGTTCCCTCGAAGATGGGATTGATACGCGCATCACGATAGAATCGCTCAATCGGCAGCTCTCTTGAATAGCCCATCCCGCCGTGGACCTGGACGGCACGATCCGCGACCTTGATGAGCCCCTCTGAGCAGAAGAGCTTCACAGTCGCCGATTGCCGGGAGACCTGTTTCCCCTCATCGTATGCCGCTGCAGTGCGATAGACAATCGATTCCATCGCATAAATGAGCGTAGCCATTTCCGCCAGCATGAACTGAATCGCTTCAAACTGAGAAATCGTCACGTCAAACTGTTTCCGTTCCTTCGCGTATTTCGTGGAGAGCTCCAAGAGTTCTTTGGAAGCGCCAACGCACGCGGAGCCCAAACCAAGACGTCCTGCATCAAGCGTCTTCATCGCGATGAGGAAACCACGGCCGTCCTCACCGATCACATTTTCTTTTGGGACACGAACATTTTCAAAAGAGATTGCAGAAGTCACACTCCCCCGAATTCCCATTTTTTTCTCGGGAGGACCAGCGTGAAATCCGGGCGATTTCGTTTCAACAACAAACCCTGTGATGCCCTTGTCCGTGCGTGCAAATGTGGAAACGACATCGGCAATCGATCCGTTGGTGATCCAGAGTTTTTCACCGTTGAGGATCCACTCATTCCCGTCGAAATGCGCCCTGGTCTTTAGATTGAAAGAATCAGAACCGGCGAGGGCCTCGGTCAATGCAAACGCTCCAATCATCTTCCCTTCTGCCAGCGGTGTCAGATACTTCTTCTTCAGGTACTCAGAACCACCAATATAGATCGCGTTAGCTCCAATCGACTGATGAGCTCCAAGAAACGTCGAAGTCGAAAGGCATCCACGTCCGACCTCTTCCTGAAGCAAGCAATATCCCACCTCACCGAACCCTCCCCCGCCATACTCCGTCGGGAAGACCGCGCCCATGAAGCCCAGCTCACCAAGCTTGTTGATGAGTTCCCTTGGGATCTTCTCCTCTTCATCGATGCGGCGAGCGATTGGCTTGATTTCGGAGTTGGTGAAATCGCGCACCATTTCCCGCAGCATTTTTTGCTCATCAGTTAGTTCGAATTCGAACATAGTTTTCCTTCGACAGTGAGTTGATCACGCTGAAACGTGGAGGGGATTACTCGATCGATGCCTTGGGACCGATATAACTCACTACATCTTCACCGCCGTCAACACCGATGATATTTCCGGATATCCAGTAGGCGTTCTCGTCAGCCAGCAACACAATCGCCTTCGCGACGTCTTCAGGCGTTGTCAACCGGCCGGCCGGGTTCTTTGCCCGTGCAACATCGCGCATTCGGATGTGGTTGGGGATTTTGCGAAGCGCAGGAGTGTCGGTGACGCCAGCCATCACCGCATTGGCAGTGATGCCCAAGGGGCCCAATTCCATGGCAAGCTGTCGGAGGTGAGACTCCAGACTTGCCTTTGCGGACGAGACCGCCCCATAGTTCGGTATGACGCTGTGGCCACCGGAGCTTGTCAATCCCATGATGCGTCCGCCTTTCTTGATGAGCTTGCGGAAAAGCAACCCTTGAACCCAATACACAAGGCTGTGCGCCATGACATCGAGCGTCATTTCCATCTGCGCCTGCGTGAGGGCCTCTTCAGGCTTGGCTGCGATAAACGGTTTGAGTGTTCCGAAGGCCAGTGAATGCAGCAACACCTTCACGGTATTTGAAGAATCCTTGGCAAACCGCTCCTGGAAATCATCGAGCGCCTCTTCCCTCTTGATAGAATCGGCCGCGTTGATGTTGTAAAAAATGGCTTCCGCACCAGTGTGTTTGATTTCTTTGATGATGTGCTGAACCGCCGGCATCGTAGCCTGACGATCCAGATGCACACCGAAGATGTTCATACCGTGCCTGGCAAGCTCGATTGCAGCAGCCCCGCCAAAACCGCTCGATGCTCCGAGAATCACGGCCCAGTCTGTAGGCTTGAATCGAGTTTCGGTCTTCATCGCTCTCTCCTTAAGGATGTTCTACAAAGGGATGTAGAAGATACTAAGTTTTCGAGGAAAATCAAATCTCATTCGACAGAGACGCTTTTCGCCAGGTTTCGTGGCTGATCCACGTTGACTCCCCGGGCGACAGCAATGTAGTACGCCAGCAACTGCAGCGGTATGACATTGATGATCGGTCCAAAAAAGCCATACGTTCTGGGTACGCGAACGATATCCTCTGCCAGGTGTTCGATCTCGTGATCGTCCTCATTCGCGATTGCGATGACTCGCCCCTTTCGTGCACGCACTTCCTGGATGTTACTGATTACTTTCTCGTAGATTGCATCTTTCGGAGCAATGACTACCACGGGCATCTGTTCATCGATGAGGGCGATCGGTCCATGTTTCATCTCAGCCGCAGGATATCCCTCGGCGTGAATGTAGGAGATTTCCTTGAGTTTCAACGCACCTTCCAGAGCCACAGGAAAATTTGCACCTCTACCGAGGTACAGGAAGTTGGTCGCCCCCTTGTACTTCTGGGCGATCTCCTTTATTCGGTCAGAGGTTCGAAGCACCTGCTCGACTTTCTCAGGGAGTTCGTGGAGTTCTCGCACAAGCAACGAGAGCTTTTCCCTCGAGACACCCTTTGCTCGCGCTATCATCAGCGTAATAAGGGCAAGCACTGTAAGCTGAGACGTGAATGCTTTCGTCGATGCGACTCCGATTTCAGGTCCCGCATGGATATAGACCCCGCCCTGCGATTCGCGGGCAACTGTGCTTCCGACCACATTGACAATCCCAAGAACTGTCGCACCTTTCACCTTCGCTTCCCGCATGGCGGCAAGCGTATCCGCAGTCTCGCCGCTCTGACTGATGGCAAAGAGGATATCACCAGATCCAATGATCGGGTGCCGATAGCGAAACTCCGAGGAATACTCCACTTCGACCGGCACACCGGCGATCTGTTCCATCAGGTATTCACCCACGAGCGCAGCGTGCCATGAGGTACCGCATCCCACAATGACTATTCTCTTCGCTCCCAAGACCGTATCACGCACATGGTCGAGGCCGCCAAGTTTGACCTCGTCCTTCTCGACGATGAGCCGACCACGCATTGCGTTTCGAATCGTATCAGGTTGCTCATGGATTTCCTTGAGCATGAAATGTTCGTACTCGCCTCGCTCAATCTCCTGCAAGTTGAGTGTCAATTCCTGGACAAAGTTCTCAACCGGCACGTCTGCAAGAGTTGATATGCTGAAACTCCCGCAGGTCACAACGGCCATTTCACCATCCTCAAGATACGTAACGCGCCGCGTGTGTTCGACTATGGCGGAAGCATCCGATGCGACAATATGCTCGTTGTCGCCGATGCCAATCGCCAGAGGACTGCCATTACGGGCGACCACGAGTTTATCAGGCTCGCGCGCAGCGACAACGACAAGCCCATACGTCCCTTTAATCTGAGTGAGCGCCCGACGAACTGCCTGTTCCAGGTTTGTATCCCGGACATAGAACTGCTCGATCAAATGCGCTAAGACCTCGGTGTCTGTCTCAGATCGGAAGACGTGGCCGGCATCATGGAGTTTTCGCTTCAAGGCGGCATAGTTTTCGATCACACCGTTGTGAACGACGGCGATTTCATTCCGGCAATCCATGTGAGGGTGTGCATTGGATTCGTTAGGCTGGCCGTGAGTCGCCCATCTCGTGTGGCCGATGGCAACGGTACATTCCGGAATCGAGGTCCGCAGCGCAGCCTCCAATTCGGCTATTTTCCCTGCCCGCTTTACGACGGTGATTTGTCCTTCGTGGAGAAGAGCAACGCCTGCGGAGTCATAACCGCGATACTCAAGCCTTCTGAGACCATTCAGAACGACAGGGACTGCGCTTCTAGTGCCGATATATCCAACGATTCCACACATAATCCATTGTTCCTGCTATGGCATTATCATCGCAACGGACATCATCCGACCAGACTGGTTATTGTCTCTTCTGTAAGAATGGAAAAGACCGGGAGTGCAGATCGTGCACCAATTCGAGACTTCAATATTCTCCCGCCGCAAGCCACATGCCACAAGCTGATTCACATTCGCTTTCTTCAGGTTCAAGAACATCTCACTATTCCGACGCTCGATTTCATCCAGTGAAAAAACTTCCGCCACCTCTCCGCCTACCTCATAGCAGCACACGCCCGCCGAAGGACCCAGGTATGCCACCATCAAATCAGGAGATGCACCAAACTCCCTTCCCATGATCGCAATGGTTTTTTCAACGATCTTGCGTGCCGACCCACGCCAGCCGGCGTGGACGTGGGCGAGGACGGCTTTCGCAGGCTCGAACAACACGACAGGCAGACAATCTGCCACGGTTACGACAAGCGGTAAATCAGTTGTATTCGTTATGAGGCCGTCACACGACTCGTATTCGCCGGGTCCGACCACAATCTGGACATGATCTGAATGACACTGGAGAGGCACTGCGAGACGATGAGGATCGAGCCCCAGCGCTCCGAAGAACCGGCGCCGATTCTCCTCAACATGCTTTTGATCATCCCCCACACGAAAACTCAGGTTCATCCCCAGAGGTTCAGGGCTCACCCCACCGTGGCGAGTGCTCATGCCGAATCGGATATTGCTGAAACGAGAGAGGATGTGTGAGGAGATCGTACGGGGCTGATGCATTCTAGTGCCATTTCAAATTGTAGTTTT
>JACVXU010000002.1 GCA_015661185.1 Bacteroidota bacterium | reverse complement strand
GCTGATGTAGTCCTATCCGGACAACAAGTCGTTCCTCAGAAATTGATGAAGGACGGATTTGAATTCCGATTCCCCACGCTCCCTGGGGCGCTTGCGGACCTGCTACGATAGATCGCCTTCGTTGCTTGCTAGAGACGCGGCCGGCAAGTCCTGCCACCAAGACACGAAGACCGCAAAGGATAGAAAGAAATTCAAGTTTTTGGCGACTTTGCGTCTTGGCGTGAGACTCTCATCGTTCCCAAGAGGTTTCTGAGATAGGTTTAGCGAAGAGGGATGCTGATTTTGAGCGACGCACCGCCGGAGAGATTGTCACCAACGTCAAAGTTGTAGAGGCTGGCACCGACATACGCATCGACGAGATTCAAGAGGTAGGTAATCGCGAAGTAGAACGCGAACCTGTCCCGCTGATCGCGATAGAAATCCCGTTCGTACAAAAGTTGCGCGTTTCCCTGATCCTTGTTCTCCCCCGCCAACACTGATTCCTGATACTTTGACCGGGCATTTGCATAGCGGTCATTCATCCGAAACCACTGGGTGCCAAAATACCCGCCAAAACCCAGAATGATGGGGACTTTCCAGTAGCGCCCGGTGTAGATCTGCCCCGCACCTGGAAGGACTGCTGAGAGAAGAACTGCAGTAGCAGGAGATTTGAGGGCCAGAGGCATCGGCTGCGTCTTCGTGGAATCGGCTTTCAATGAATCAGACATGTGGATGAAGAGCGTACCCTGAGGCAATGGCTCAGGCTTGAGGAGTGATGCGGAAACACGGTATTGAGCGGACGCCGGCAGAAAGACCTGGCAGAGGAGGCCGCAAAGAAGAATCGAACGCAGACAACTCAGTAAGAGCGACCGGGATTTCATCGTGCCGGGCACTACATCCTACTTCTCGATAACCGCTACAGCTTCAATCTCGACTTTCATATCCCTCGGCAGGCGGCCGACTTCGACCGTGCTTCTTGCGGGAGCTGATCCCGAGAAAAATTCCGCGTAGACCTCATTCATTGCAGCGAAGTCATTGAAGTCTTTGAGGAATACAGTCGTCTTCACGACGGATTCCATGGAAGCATTTGCTGCCCTGAGAACGGCTTCGATGTTTTTCAGGACCTGTCGAGTCTGAACCTTGATGTCTCCCTCAACGACCTGATTGGTCGCGGGGTCGATTGCAACTTGTCCCGCCGTATAGACGAAGCGGCCGTCGACGATGATCCCCTGGCTGTACGGTCCGATTGGCTTCGGCGCTTTGTCGGTGAAAACTTTCTGATTGCCCATGGTCAATCCATTTTCATTGGGTGAAGACGCAAACCGAACGATCTAGTGGAACTTTTCGAGGGAAGCAAACAGATCCAGCAGGCGATCCAGATCATCCAACGAGTAAAACTCAACGACGATCTCGCCCCGTCCATTTTCGCGTTCCCGCACGTTTACTTTGGTTCCCAGCGTCTGCCGTAGTTTCTCTTCTATGCTCTGGACACTCGCAGACGTTTCCCGTGCCGGAGTCCTTCGCTTCTGGCCCTCCGTTGTTGTGCCTGTTGCCTTGGCGAGTTGTTCAATTCTTCGAACGGAAAGCCCCGAATCGACGATCTTCTGATAGAGACGGAGCTGCATACTCTCTGTCGGAACGTTGATAAGCGCCCGGGCGTGCCCCATTGAAATCTGGTTCTTTCGGACTCCGACCTGGATTTCAATTGGCAGCTTCAGCAGTCGGATGAAGTTCGTAACGGTTGTCCGATCCTTCCCCACCTTCTCAGCCACTTCTTCCTGCGTCAGGTGACATTCGTCGATCAGGCGTTTGTAGGCGTGTGCGATTTCAATCGGGTTCAGCGTGTCGCGCTGGATGTTCTCGATCAACGCCAGCTCGAGCATTTCCTCATCGGAATCAACGGTGATAACGTAAGCAGGGATATCGGAGAGCCCCGCTTGGTGCGCCGCCCGGAGTCGACGCTCGCCTGTTACAAGCTGAAAGCCCCCCTCAACGCGCCGGACAGTTATCGGCTGGATGACGCCTTTCTCAACGATGGAGCGGGTAAGCTCTGCGAGAGTTTCAGGATCGAATTCCGTGCGCGGCTGAAACGGGTTCGGTCGGATTTGTTCGACCGCGATGCGGGCCATGATGCCCACTTCTCCCGTGTCCTCCCCGATTTCATCGCGCCGTACGCTCACTTCCTTCACGGGCAACTTTGGAATCAGGGCGCTCAACCCCCGTCCGAGAACAGATTTCTTTTGAGGAGACATGTCAGTGTCCTGTTACAGAGTGAGGTTGCGGAATCGACTCCGGCGTCAGACCATCGTTATTCGCCAGGACCTCTTTGGCGAGATCCATATGGTGCCGCGTGCCCGAGCAAATCGCGTCGTACAGAATAATTGGCTTGCCAAAACTTGGAGCCTCACTCAGGCGAATGTTCCGGGAGATGATTGTTTTAAAGACCTTGTTCCCGAAATAGCGCTTCACTTCATCCACAATCTGATTCGAAAGGCGTAGACGTGAATCAAACATCGTCAGCAGCACGCCCTCGATATCGAGATTCGGATTGAGGGTCTTTTTCACCAGGTTGATGGTGCTGAAAAGCTGTCCAAGCCCTTCCAGCGCGAAGTACTCGCATTGAACGGGGATCAGGATGGAATCGGCTGCCGTAAGAGCGTTCAGCGTCAGGAGTCCCAACGAGGGGGGGCAATCGATAACGATGAAATCATATTGATCCCGGACAGTTTGGATCGCCTGAGCCAGTCTCCGCTCCCGGTTTTCAAGCTCTACCATTTCGATTTCGGCACCGACGAGATTGATGTGGGAAGGCACACAGGAGAGAAAAGGCATCTGTGTCTCGACAATCGTCGAGCCCATATTCAATCCGTCAATGATTACCTCATAGATAGTACGGCCTTCGAGGGGAGAAATGCCGATGCCACTGGTCGCGTTTGCCTGTGGATCGACGTCGACGAGGAGGGTTCGTTTCTCCGCCACGGCGAGCGACGCAGCCAGGTTCACTGCTGTCGTCGTCTTGCCAACACCACCTTTTTGATTTGCAATGACGATTACTTTCGACATCGATCAGCTACCGATTTTCTTTTCTTCGAGGGCACATTCAAGTGCGAATATACTCCTTTTTCAAGCCGTTTGCAAACAACGTGACAGAGTGGGGCGTTGACCCGATTCGCTCACAACTTGCCGAGCCTGTTTCCAACTTTCAATGGGTGGCCGCGCAGGAACTCTGCAACACCCATTCGCTTTCTTCCCTCCTGCTGAACCTCAGCAAGTGCTATCAGCCCTGCCGCTGTCCGAACGATTACTTTTTCCGCGCACACATCGGCAATGACTCCGGCTTCATGCTCCATGAGCGATCCAGCGTCTTCCACACGTTCGGTTCGATAAACCCGAAGCACCTTCTCATGGTGATTTGTCCAGGCACAAGGGCTGGGCGATAGTCCACGGACGAAATTGTGAATATCCACGGCAGGTTTATTCCAATCGATCTCGCAGTCCTCCCGGAAGATTTTCGGGGCCAACGAGGCGGACGCTTCATCCTGGGCGACCGGCTTCACATTTCCCACTTCAATCGATCGGACTGTCTGCAGAACAACCTCGGCCCCAAGGTCGGCAAGGCGGTCATGCAGTTCACCAGCAGTGTCATCCGGACCGATCCGTACGCGAGCCTGCAGCAGGATTGATCCGGTATCGACTTTATCCTGAAGGAAAAACGTGGTAACGCCTGTCTCTTCTTCTCCCCGCATGATTGCCCAGTTGATCGGTGCGGCACCACGGAATTTAGGAAGCACCGATGCGTGCAGATTGAACGAGCCAAGTCTCGGAATCGTGAAGACCTCCGGAGGGAGAATCCGGAACGCGACCACAATAATCAGATCCGGCTGAAGATCTGAAACAGCGGAAACAAACTCTCGGGCTTTCAGTTGCTGCGGCTGGATTACGGGAATGCTTCGCAGAAGGGCGAATTCCTTAACCGGTGGCGGCGCGATTCTCTGACCTCGTCCTTGGGGCTTGTCCGGTGCGGTCACGACCGAAACCACGTTGTAGCCATGCTCGAGCAGAGTCCTGAGACTGGGGATGGCAAACTCCGGCGTGCCCATGAAGAGTATTCTCATACTGAAGGCTCACACCTCAACAGAACTGATGGATGGATACGACGTGTCCACTTCGCCTTTCTCGATCTTCTTCAGGTCACTTTTCAGGAGTACGCGGCGTGTCTTGCCCACACGATCGACGAACATGATGCCGTCCAGGTGGTCAGCTTCATGCTGAATGACCCTCGCAAGGATCCCCTCCGCAGTCAGCTTCACCTCATCGAAATTCGCATCCCTGTATCGAACACTGACCTTTTGGGGACGATCCACTTCTGCCCGCAGGTCAGGGATGCTGAGACAGCCCTCTTCCATCGATGCGGAGCCTTCCGCTTCCACGATTTCCGGATTGATCATAACAAGAACCTTCGCTTCCGTACCAGGGGGCGGTTCTTTCTCCTCGCCTTCTTCTGTTACACCGCGTTCGATCGCCGCGAGATCGACGACGAGCATTCGGCGCAACTCCCCGACTTGTGTCGCAGCCAGCCCGATTCCGTTCGCCTTGTGCATCGTTTCAGCCAGATCGTACATCAGCTTGATGATTGAGTGGTCAAGTCTCGGGATCGCTTTTGCCTTCTTGCGCAAAACCTCGGTTCCGTATAGATAAATTGGTAAGATGGACATTGGCACTTCTTAGCTGCTCCACTCGGGGGAGCGATTAACTTGAACAAAAAAATATACTCACGACAATGCTTGGATGCAACTCACTCAACGACCCGACGCGCCCCGTTGTATCGTTGCTTGTAATAGTAACTCTCAAGCGACGAAATCGTCACGCCAAGAGAAACGCTGGCGTGAGCGAAGAGATCATCGCCGAGATAAACACCCACGTGCGAGGCTGGCTCACCCGTCGTGTCAAAAAACAGCAGGTCCCCGAATTTCAGATCCTCAGAGTGGACGGGAATCCCGATTCTGAATTGCTCTGCACTGCTGCGCGGCAGCAGCTTCCCGATTGAGTTCTTGTATACCATCATTGTATAGGCAGAACAATCAATACCATTTTCATCGCCACCGCCGAGTTTGTACGAAACACCCATCATCTTAGATATCTCGCGCATCATCTTCGCCCGGTCCAGATTCGAAATCGAAGAGTTCTTTTCGCTCTTGAAGGTCCGATTGCCCGACAAGACCTTCTCAGCGGCTTCCGAAGAAGTCTCAACATCCTCCGGCATCGTCTGAACTGAGTCTTTCCCGGATCGAGCTGATTCCGTCCGACCCAACGACCCTGGTGGTCTCGATTCTCCGCTTCTGAAGCGGGGAGAAGTCGGACCACAACCAGTGACCATGCTCGCTGCGCCGGTCAGCAATAGGAACACCAGAAGGAACCAGAAGGATTCAGGAGAATCCACCCTCAAGAACAAAGAAAGCCCCGGCTGACCCCGAGGCTTTTCACACGATGCTTGTCTTGTTCGGCTCATTATCCTAGATAAGCCCTCAGGGCTTTGCTCCGGGATGCATGTCGCAAACGACGAATCGCCTTCTCTTTGATCTGCCTGACGCGCTCCCGCGTAAGATTGAACTTCTCACCGATCTCTTCCAGTGTGAGTGAGTGCTCCTGATCGAGGCCAAAGTACAGTCTGATTACTTGCGCCTCTCGTTCGCTCAGCGTGTTCAACGCCCGGCGAACTTCCACCTTCAGCGATTCTTCCATCAGTTGATGGTCGGGAGAGGGCTGCCGCTGATCCTGGATGACGTCCAGCAGACGGTTGTCTTCTCCCTGAGCGAACGGGGCATCCATCGACAGATGCCGTCCCGAGATCTTGAGCGTGTCCGACACCTCGAACAGCGACATGTCGAGTTCTTCCGCTAGCTCGCTGGCGCTCGGCTCCCGTTCGAATTCCTGCTCGAGTGTGCTGAATGCTTTGCCAATCTTGTTCAGCGCCCCAACACGGTTCAACGGCAAACGGACGATGCGGGACTGCTCCGCGAGCGCCTGCAGAATCGATTGTCGGATCCACCAGACGGCGTAGGAAATGAACTTGAATCCGCGCGTCTCGTCGAATCGCTTCGCAGCCTTGATGAGTCCGAGGTTTCCTTCGTTGATCAGGTCTCCAAGGGATAATCCTTGGTTCTGATACTGCTTCGCGACACTTACGACAAAACGGAGATTGGCCTTGGTCAGCTTCTCGAGTGCTTTCTGATCCCCCTTCTTGATTCGACGGGCAAGGTCAATTTCTTCCTGAGGAGTCAGGAGGTCGACCTTTCCTATCTCCTGGAGGTACTTGTCGAGAGACTGGCTTTCCCTGTTCGTATATTGTTTGCTGATCTTCACCATGTACGCTTGTACCTCTTTATCAATGAGAACCTCTTGGTCACTCGACCCTCAATGCCTCTATCCTCTTAACACCGCAGAGGCACCAAAAGGTTCGATCGACACCGTCTCCGACGCGTGCAAACGCCTTAGCCCAACGCCCCTGGGCGTCGTCCCTTCACCCCGTCTGCCGCAGAATCGCCTTTGAGTGGGGCAATCGTTCGGCTTTTCCTTGATTAGACCACCAGATGAAGGAAACTGTTCCCTGCAAGGGATGCTGACGCGCGCAGAGAGAAATACTCGGACACTGTTTTCGCCGCGTCCGCAAATGACGGGCGAATGCCGAGATCCACATTCCGCTTGCCGCCTTTCACGGAAACCAGCAGCGGAACATACTCTCTCGAGTGATCGCTGCTTCGATCCGTCGGATCGTTCCCGTGATCCGCGGTCATCAGGAGAAGATCCCCCTCACCCAAAACTTCGAGAAGAGATGGAAGTTCGCGATCGAACTCCTCCAAAGCAGAGGCCATCCCCCGAGGATCCTGACGATGGCCGAACAGCATATCAAAATCGACAAGGTTCGTCATCACAAACCCGCGCTGAAGTCGAGCTGCGGCATCGATTGTGGCACGAACACCTTCAAGGTTCGTCTTCGTGTGTATCGTTTCCTTCAACCCACGGCCACAAAACAAGTCGTCGATCTTGCCCACTCCGATCGTCTCGATCCCCTCCTCGTGCAAAAGATCCAGGAGTGTGGCAGCCGGCGGCTCAAGAGCGAAATCTCTTCTATTCGTCGTGCGAGCGTATGAGCCGCTCGAGCCAACGAATGGTCGGGCGATTATCCTGCCGACAGTGTGGACTCCGATCATCACGTCCCGCCGAGTCACAGTGCAGATCTCGTAGAGCCGGCTGAGCGGAATAACCTCTTCGTGAGCAGCGATCTGAAAAACCGAATCACCCGATGTATAGACAATTGGATGCCCGGTCCGTACGTGCTCGTCACCCAACTCCGCAATGATCTCAGTCCCGGACGCAGGCTTGTTCCCCAAATACCCTCCGCACTTGGACGCCGCCAGGAATTTCTGAAGGAGCTCCTCCGGAAATCCGTTCGGATACAAAGGGAATGCCTTCTGCGTGACGATACCCGTCAACTCCCAGTGTCCAATTGTGCTGTCCTTCCCAGCCGAGCGCTCTGCCATTTTTCCGAAACACCCATCGGCAACTTCCACAGGGGGCACGCCGGGGGCATCGACGATTTTCCCGAGGCCGAGTTTCTGTAAGTGTGGAAGACGGAGACTTCCGATCGCTCTCGCTGTGTTGCCAAGGGTGTTCGTCCCCTCGTCGCCGTACAAACGCGCGTCAGGGAGAGCGCCAATACCGACACCGTCAAGAACGATGAAAACAACCTTCCCTGGTTTCAAGGTAGCAGTTCCCTCAAAACGACCCGGCCCAACGCGGCCGTTGAAGTTCCCTGATGGAACAGACTACTGAGGAATACGAGGAATGAGAGCAAATGTTAAGCTAACACTTGTTTTTCGTTACACTTGCAGATCTGAACGCTTGATTGGTTGAAGCGATAGGATCCGTGCGCCGAACGAATCGACTGAACAAAGAGGGTTGGGACCTTCACCGTCCCGCACTTAGGACACTTGACACCTTTTTCCTGTGAAGCTTTCTTGGCTTTTTCTGCAAAATCAGTTTGTTTTGCCATACTTATCTCCTCACCATGTTCTCATTATTTAGAAAACCCGGACAACATTTCCGCCTGCCTCGACCGCTTTCCTCAATGTCTGGCTGGCATTCTCTAACAGTTCGATGTCGCTAGTCTCACTGACGGCTCCACACACTCCTATGCTTACGGTAACAGAGAAACTCTTTTGATCGACGTTGATGATGTTGCTGGCGATATTTTTCCGCAATTTCTCAGTCCACAGGTGCGCCTCTTTCGCCTCGGTACTCACAAGCAGGGCCGCGAATCGGTTGAAATCGTACCGTCCTACAAGATCATACGGCCGCACGGACGATTTGATCATTCGACCGATATTCTGCAGAACAAAATCGAAACCTTCTTTCCCATACCGGTGCAGGTGCTCATTCATCGAGTCAATCGAAAGCATCACCAGCGTTAAGTCGGACCGAAAATCATTCGCACGGTGCACTTCTTCTTGGACCCTGCTCACGAAGTAACTTCTCGTGGCCACGCCCGTGGTCTCATCCATGAGGACGAAATTGTTGACTACATCCGTCAGATTCAGTATCTCGAGACCCACCGCCGTGGTCTCGACCAGCTTCTCGAGCAGCTTCACTTCCGGCTCGGAGTACGTCTTGGCGTCCTTGCTTTCGACAGCCAGAACCCCATAGCAGCGGCTCGACGAAATAATCGGCAGGATCATACAAGCGCCTTTGGAATCGACCCGCTCAGCTTTGTAGAACCGGGGCAGTTCTATACCAGCAATCGAATCGATGATCCTTGGAACGCCAGACTGAATCACGCCACCGACCAAACTCTGATGTGGGTCGATTTCCTGTGTGGCGGTAACATAAGCATCATTTATGCGATTCAAGACGAATTGAACGACCCATGATTTTCGATTTTCGTCAAACAGAACAATCGACACATAGTCCCACGCCACCAACCTGGACGTTTCCTCTGCAAGAGTACGGACGATGTTGTGTAAACTGAACTCGATTTTCAACTGCTCCCGCATCCGGGAGATCGAACGCAAGACCTCCGAATCCAGGAGGAGGTCATATTTGTCCGTGTAGCTCCTGATCAGCGCAGAAATCAGCTTGGTGAATTGACCCAAAGAGCTGAGCGTTTCCGGACCGTAGGCGTCCTCGTCGATGCAGTCAATGGTCAGAACAGCCACTGGCTCATGAGGAATTGCAGCCAATTTCGTGTAGAAGATCGGAACAGCCACGAAGGTCTTCACAGGCTCAACAGCCTCGTAGTAACCGAGCATTTCGAGTTGTCCGGCGGCATTGACCTGGTTCAGGATCCTGGGTTGCCCGCTGAGGGCCACCTGGCTGATGACATCACTTCCAAGCTCGCGCCGCCGATGCGTCATGAACTTGTCGCTATCTGATACAAAACTCTCCAGAACTGCCTGGTTCTTGTCCTTGTTCACCCAGAAAAAAGCCACCGAATGGGCAAAGTGCACTTCCTTCACGACGGTGAGCACTTTCTTCATCAGGAATCCAAACTCAGACTTCGGTCCCCCTTCTCGCACGAAAACGTCTTCGTTCACATCGAAGAAATCGGAAGGCTGAAACTCGTATTCAGCAACTGCTGCTATCTGGCCACGTTTCGCTGCCATCGCTGTCGATTTCTTCGTAGGATCCTCCACACTCTCCACCCTGAATTTTCGGTTCGTCGGTTGAAGATCGTCGAAGACGCGTCTTTTCATTTCGGCTTCCTGCTCATGTAAAGTGACCGAAGCCTTGTGGCCGTCACCCGCCGATTGCTCCTTCGGACGCGGTCGCCATCGTGAAACGATGACGTACGCAAAGAGAGATCCTGAGAGCAAAAACGCCACGATCCTCAATACTGGTGAGACGAACAACAGGCCAACAAAAAACAAAATTACGCCCGATAAGACAACTAGTTCCTGTCTAAATAACAGTCCATCAGTCCAGGAACGACTTGTCTTTGACATCCGGGCGTCAGTGTTAATTAAGTAAGAAATATGAATCTGGCCCTTAAATTACGCTAAATTTAACCATTTAGCCCAACAAAGTCAAGGTGAAAAATGAGGTGAACCAGCCAAAGCGTCTCTCATCTCGTCTCTTAGTTTTTCATCAATTGGTTTTGAACGGGCAGATCGACAATCGCCTTGCAGTAGAAGCTTTTTTTCTCTAGCTTTTGAGTTACCAATTGTCGCACACGCAACTACTCCAAGACCACATACCGATGAAAGCTGTGATCATGGCGGGTGGGTTTGGAACCCGCCTTAGGCCGCTTACCTGCAACATCCCAAAGCCCATGGTTCCGATGCTCAACAGACCGATGATGGAACATATCGTCGAACTGCTGAAACTCCATGGAATTACGGATTTAATTGCGACCCTGTACTATCAACCAGACGTGATCTCGAAACATTTTGATGATGGGCATCGATTTGGCGTTTCGATTCAGTATTTGAGAGCTGAGGCAGACTTCGGGACAGCGGGCAGTGTCCGAAACGCGAGGAGCTTTCTCGACCAGCGCTTTCTCATCATCAGCGGTGACGTGTTCACCGACTTCGACCTTTCAGCTGCTGTTCAATTCCACGAAAGGAAGAAGGCGAAAGCGACAATCATCCTCACCCACGCCTCAAACCCCTTGCAATACGGGGTCGTTCTGACCCATGATGACGGGAAGATATCTCGCTTTCTTGAAAAACCCTCCTGGGGAGAGGTATTCAGCGATACGATCAACACCGGAATCTACATTCTCGAGCCAGAGGTGCTTGACCTTATCCCGCCAAAAGAGGAGTTCGATTTTAGCAAGAGCCTTTTCCCCATCCTCCTCGAACAGGACATGGGGCTCTACGGCTACATCGCCGAGGGGTACTGGAAGGATGTCGGGAATCTAAATGAATATCAAGACGCCCATTCTGATGCACTTCGTGGCCTTGTCAAAATAACGATACCGGGCGAGAAGCGCGGAAACCTGCATATCGGATCAAACAGTCGTATCGATACCGACCCCAAGAGTCTCTCAGGGGTTGTCATCGTTGGGAAGAATACTCACATCCATAGCGATGTCACGATTGCGAATTCGGTGATAGGGGATGATTGCGATATCCAACCGGGAAGTATCATTCGCAATTGCGTCATCTGGAACGGCACCAAAATCGGAACAAATGTTGAGATGTCGACTGACGTCATTGGCTCCGGCTGCACGATCGGAGACGACGTCGTTGTATCTGAAAACGTCTTCGTGAGCGACCAGTGCTTGATCGGAAAGCGCAGTCGCCTGTCGGCCAATATCAAGATGTGGCCGGAAAAGGTTGTTGAAGAGGGGTCCGTCGTCACAAGAAGCCTGGTCTGGGAGGATCGTTGGCTTCGGGACCTTTTCCACGAAGCCCGGGTCAGCGGCGTATCGAACGTTGAGATGAACCCGGAATTTGCCGCCAAGCTTGGAGCCGCCTTCGGAGCCTTCGTCGGCTCCGGATCCACCGTCGTCACAAGCCGCGATTCCGACAACGTTTCCCGGATGATTAACCGCGCATTCATGACCGGCCTGATGTCTTCGGGCGTACATTGCGCCGATCTCCGGGCAACATCGATACCGATCGTACGTCACGAGCTCCGGAGTGGCACTGAGCGCGGCGGGATCCACGCCAGGAAGTCACCGCACGATAAGAATCTCACAGACATAATTTTCTTCGATGCTGACGGAAAAGACCTCCCGAGCGGAAAATCCAAATCCGTCGAGCGGCTCTTCTTTGGCGAAGACTTCACTCGTTCGAGCCATGATGCAGTCGGCATGATCAGGTTCCCCGAGCGCTCAACCGAGAGCTACATCGAACGTGGGTACGCGGCGCTGAACGTGCAAGCGATCCGATCAGGCGGAATAAAACTGGTCATCGACTATTCGAACGGAATCGCTTCGACCATTTTCCCCAACATCCTCGGAAATCTCAACGTTCAGGCCGTCTCACTGAACGCCTACCTTGACAGCCAAAAGTTGACGCGCACGAGAGAACTGACCGAGAAGGCCATCAAGGACCTTTCCCACGTCGTGACGTCGCTGCAGTACGATTTCGGCTGCATGCTCGATCCCGGTGCGGAGAGGATGGTCGTCGTCGACGAGCGTGGTCACGCAATTGAGAACGACCGACTGCTGACATTGATGACCAAACTCGTTGTGATTGCTCATCCGGACATCAAGAGGATTGCCGTGCCCATCTCCGCTTCCGCCGAGGTTGATATGCTTGCCGAAGAATTCGGGCTTACCGTGATCAGGACACGGGACAGCCATCTCGCCTTGATGGAAGCAGCGTCGAACAAACAGATCAGATTCGTCGGAGGAACCAAGGGCGGTTTCATTTTCAATGAGTTTCTATTCGCTTCCGACGGGATGTACTCTGTCTCGAAGCTGCTGGAGTGTCTCGCTCTCACGAAGAAGCGCTTGGGGGAGCTCGATGACGCGACTCCCCGACTCCATATGGTCAAACGCACCATCGCGTGCGCGTGGAATCTCAAGGGCCAGGTGATGCGCCATCTTATGAAGGATACCGAACGACTGCCACGCGAACTGATCGACGGTGTGAAGGTTTTCCCGCGGCCCGGTGATCGCCTCACCTCAGTTCTTCTGATCCCAGACCGCACCCGCCCCATGTTTCACATCAACGCTGAATCAGCGGACGGGGCGATCTCCCTGCAAATGGCCAATGAATACGAGGTGAAGCTACACGTATGGATGCATGGATAGAAGTATAGATAACGAGTGTCTCAGGTCCTTAGGAGTAACGAATGAGAATTGTTGATTTGCTGAATGAGAATGTTGTCCGTACCAATCTTACCGGAACGACCAAAACTGAAATTATCAACGCCATTATCGATGTAGCAGCGTCCCAGGAACGTGTTCTCGATAAAGAGAAAGTCCGCGAAGCAATCTTCGAGCGCGAGAAGATCATGTCCACCGGCGTAGGAGCCGGATTCGCGATCCCCCACGCCAAGTCGGACGCAGTCAGCGATATCGTGGCCGCATTTGCCGTCACCGCCCAACCGATTGACTACCAATCCCTCGATGACCAGCCGGTCAGGATAGTCTTCCTGCTCATCGGGCGCGAGAACATGGTCGGGCCACACATCAAGCTCCTCAGCCGGATTTCCCGCCTCATGAACAACGAAGACTTCCGAAAACGCCTCCTGGATGCACAGACGCCGAAAGACATCCTCGAAATCTTCCGTCAAGAAGAGGCTACACATTTTGAAGCTTGAACATCGCAAAGCGGTTCCAGACAGCCTCCGATCGTTCCGTGGCCAGCGATCGTTGCTCGCTCGCCGGTGATATTCGTAGGGGAGGTATCATGAACCAAATTTTCCAACGGACGCACCCTTGAAATTCAAATCGATCAGAGGCACGAAAGATGTCCTCCCGGGAGAAGTGGAAGACTGGCAGTACGTCGAAAAGACCATTCGCCATGTCATGAGCATTTTCAACTACCGCGAAATCAGGACCCCGGTTTTTGAGCAGACCGGACTCTTCGCTCGCAGCATCGGAGAACTGACCGACATCGTCAGCAAGGAAATGTACACGTTCAAGGACCGGAGCGACGAAAGCCTGACGCTTAGACCCGAGGGAACAGCCTCTGCTCTCCGGGCATACATTCAGCACAATGTCGGCGAACAATCGCCTCTCACCAAATTGTACTACATGGGACCTATGTTCCGCCAGGAGCGCCCGCAGGCGGGCAGGCTGCGGCAGTTTCATCAGTTTGGTGTGGAAGCGATCGGGAGTTCCTCCCCTCAACTCGACGTGGAAATGATGCTCATCGCGCTGAGGATCTATCGTGAGCTGGGGATCCAGGAGTTCACACTGAAGGTCAACTCCGTCGGTTGTGAACGCTGCCGACCGCCGTACAAGCGACTTCTCATCGGAGCATTGAGGGGAGTACGGCATCAGCTTTCACCCGAGAGCCAAGCCCGCGTCGATCAGAACCCCCTGCGCGTGATCGACTCAAAAGACGAAAACGATCAGGCCCTTATCCGTGACGTTCCGTTGATGAAGGACCATCTCTGTCCAGAATGCAACATTCATTTCGGCGAAGTTCAAACTCTCCTTCACGGGACGGGTACGCCGTTCGTTGTCGATGGCAGACTCGTGCGAGGCCTTGACTACTATACAAAAACCGCGTTCGAGATCACGAGCTCCGCTCTTGGCTCGCAGGATGCTCTCGCAGGGGGAGGACGATACGACCTCCTCGTTGAAGAACTCGGTGGAAAACCGACACCCGGAGTCGGCTTCGCCGCTGGAATCGAGCGACTTCTCATGGTACTCGGGAAAGTCGGGACCCCCAGGAGGGTGGATTTCCGTCCGGTCCTTTTCATCGTAACCATCGACGATGAGGCCCGACGCTGGGCCTTTGCGAAGACACACGAACTTCGTCTTAAGGGAGTACGGGTCGAAATCGATTATCTCGGTCGAAGCGTAAAAGCCCAGATGCGGGAAGCAAACCGGCAGGAGGCCCTCTACACAGTTGTAATAGGAGAGACGGAGCTTCTTTCGCGCTCTGGTCGACTCAAGAATATGCAGACCGGAGGCGAGACTGCAGTCAATCTCGATGAGATCGAATCCGCCATTCAGAGCTGATGCCTCGGAAGAAAAAACAACGCGACCCGGAATACTCCCTCCACGTTTTTCATCACTTTGATGAACGAGTCCGCAAGGTCTTGCAGGTTTTTCTCGTCCAGACAACCAAGGAATTCACCAGCTTCAGCTACGAGATTCTCCTGGACGTGGCGGTTGAAAACAAGGCTATTCAGTTGAAGATTCTCGGCCTCCAAACCACATCATTGCTCATGCCAAGTGTCGGACCTGCTCGCGGTCGGCGAGATTTCACCGACTTGGCCGGCTCTTATGTGCTGAACATTATGAAACTTGATGGCGAGATGAACGAATTCCAGCTTAACGTCACCCCGTCCAACCTTGTTATCAAGGGGGCGCCCGCCGCGCCGTTCATCACCACATCCAATAGACCGGTGGCGCTTTAATGAACTTGCGAACTCCTCAATTACTAAACATCGACTGAGCCATGTGTCCTCGTCTTCTGCAAATCGGTCCATTTACAATCTACGGCTACGGTCTGATGCTGGCGATCGGCTTCATCGTCGGAAGCTATTTGGTTACATACGAGATGAAACGCAGAGGCCTCGATCCTAACCTGGGCAATACGATTACCCTGATCGCACTTGTCGCAGGTGTGGCAGGAGCCAAGCTTCTGTTCCTGATCGAAAACTGGGACTACTTCCTGGACGATCCGATCGGGATGGCTTTTTCGCCGAGCGGGTTGACGTTCTATGGCGGCTTTCTCCTTGCAGCCTTTTCAATCTACCTGTATCTGAGAAAGCGCGGCATTCGCTTTCTTCTCGCCACGGACGCGATCGCACCCGGGTTGCTGCTTGCCTACGGAATCGCACGCATTGGCTGCCACCTCGCAGGCGACGGAGACTATGGCTTCCCGACAACGCTTCCTTGGGGAACAGACTATTCAAAGGGGACGTACCCTCCCTCGGTGGCATTCAAGAACATTCCTGAGATCGCGAATACGTTCCCCGGCGGAATCGTGCCGGATCATACGCTCTGCCATCCGACACCCATGTACGAGTTCCTCATCTGCGGAATTCTCTTCTGGGTACTGTGGCGCCTCCGGACGAAACTGCAGCCCGAGGGCAAACTCTTCATGCTCTACCTCATCGTTGCAGGGCTCGAGCGATTCCTGATCGAGTTCGTGCGAATCAACCCGCGTTCCGCTCTGGGGCTTTCCGAAGCACAGCTTATCGCCCTGGCACTTGTCCTCGTGGGACTCCTTGGATGGTACTCTCTTTCCAGAAATCAAGACGGGCGTCGCTCGGCATGACTCGTACTCGCGCACTGACATCAACGAGGCAACCGTGGAAAACCTGATCGCAGGAAGGCAACCGGTACTCGAAGCGCTCCGATCGGATACTCCTCTCGAGAAGATCTATCTCCTGTTCGGGACCCACGGCGGCGTGATCCAAACAATTCAGCAGTTCGCCAAACGCCGCGGCGTTCCTGTCAAGGAGATCGATCGGCAGCGCTTTCTTGAGCTTTACCCCGACGCGAATGCTCAAGGGGTTCTGGCCATCACATCGTCGAAGCAGTATGTTGACATCGACGCCATCCTGCAGTCGGCAGCGGACAAAGGTGAAAAGCCGTTCCTCCTCATCCTCGACGAGATCGAGGACCCGCACAATCTCGGAGCTCTCATCCGTACGGGCGAATGCGCCGGCATTCATGGCGTGGTCCTTCCCCGGCACCACTCCGCCTCCCTGAACGAAACTGTCACCAAATCTTCCGCAGGTGCCTCACTCCATCTTCCCGTAGCAAAGGTAACAAACATAGCCACCACGCTGGATGCGCTGCGGGAGCAAGGCGTTTGGGTCGTTGGCACCGACACGCTGGCCAAACGCTCATACGACGACCTCGATTACACCGGGCCAATCGCCATAGTCGTGGGAAATGAGGGAAAGGGAATCCGGAGGCTCGTAAAGGAGAAGTGTGACTTCCTTGTCAAGATTCCGATGTATGGAAAGATCGGATCGCTGAACGCTTCAGTCGCCGGCGGGCTGATCTTGTTTGAGGCAGCCAAAGGCAGGCACAAACGATCCGGGAATGGCGGCAAGCTCTGAGGAGTGGAGCGTGGTTCGGCAGTGCCAGCTCGAGAATTGACTATTGTCTGTTATTGATCCCCTTCACCCGATTCCCCCTCCTTCATCAATCCATATCGTTTCATCTTTGTGTAGAGATGGCTGCGTTGAATATCCAGAGCTTCAGCTGTTTTCGAAATATTCCATTTGTGCTGCTCAAGCTGCCTGCGAACGAATGCCGCTTCAGCGCGTTCCTTGAATTCCTGGAAGGTGCCTCCCTGGCCGAGTATCTCTTCAAATTCTCCGTGTCCCCCCTGTACTCCCGCCTCAAGGAGAGAAACATCAATCGTGGTTCCGGGCGACAGGATCACCAGCCGCTCGACGGTATTGCGCACTTCCCGAACGTTTCCACGCCATTCCAACGAAGACAGACGCTTGAGTGCTTCATCCGTCACGGTCTTGCGAGCCATCCCGTTGCGTGTGCAGACGTCATCGATGAACGACTTGATAAGGATGGGGATATCCTCCCTGCGTTCCCGTATCGGCGGTACGTGAATCGGAATGACTCTCAGTCGATGATAGAGGTCATCGCGGAAGTTTCCTTTCTTGATTTCCTCTTCGAGGTTCTTGTTCGTCGCTGCGATCACACGCACGTCGACCGAGATCAACTTGTTGCCTCCGACCCTTTCGATCGTTCCCTCCTCGAGAGCGCGGAGCACTTTTGCCTGAGCGCGAAAGCTCATGTCTCCGATCTCGTCGAGAAACAATGTCCCTCCATCCGCTTGTTCGAATTTTCCGATGCGCTGAGCAGTCGCGCCGGTGAAGGAGCCTTTTTCATGTCCGAACAACTCCGATTCGATAAGCTCCGAAGGAATCGCGGCGCAGTTCACCTCTATGAACGGCTTTGACGAACGTTTACTGTACCGTTGAAGCGCCCGGGCGACGAGTTCCTTGCCGCTGCCATTCTCGCCGGTGATCAGCACCCGCACATCAGTCGGCGCCACGCGTTCAATGACCGCGAGGATCTCCTTGATCTTCGGGCTCTCCCCAAGAATCTGCCATTTCCCTTCAACCGATTCCCGAAGCTGCCGGTACTCTTCAGACAGTTTCGCCTGCTGGAGCGCGTTACGGACGGTAACGAGGAGTTTGTCCCGATCGAGCGGTTTCGCGAGGAAATCGAACGCACCGAGTTTCGTCGCTTCGACTGCGGTTTCGATCGTGCCGTGTCCCGAGATCATAATGACCGGTAGCTCACTTCGTTTCTGGCGCACCCGCTGAAGGACCTCGAGACCGTCCATGCCTGCCATCTTGACGTCGAGCAATATCAGGTCGATTGACGCCGTCGTCAGATGGCGCAGCGCTTCGTGTCCGTTTTCTGCGAAGAGCACTTCATACGATTCGAACTCAAGGACCATCTTGAGCGAATCGCGCACGCTCTTTTCATCGTCAACTACCAGGATCGTTTTCATGGCTCACACTACTCTTCGAATGGAAGGTTCAGATAATCCGACGGCAGGAGGTTCTTGACCGTCAATAGATCATGACCGAAACGCTCACCGTGTTTGTTGGCCCGTCGATCCCGGGCATCGTCAACGCCTCCAACGACAAACTGCGCCTCACCCCATTCCACCAGATTGCCCGTTGACCGGGCAACGTCGCGTGACTCGGAGGCATAGGCGAGATATGCGGAACCGAAGAAGTGCTGCAACTTGTCCCTGTCACCCTCACGAGGTGAATCGACATAGAGTCGCGAAGGAAGATTGCCGAACCGTGCATTGAAAAGACTGTCCTCTTCGAAGGTGAGCGGCACACCAAGCGAGCCTAAGATGGGTATCTTCAAGTCCACGTCGCGATGCTCCAGTGTTCCCATCAAGGACAGAAACAAAGCCCGGGCGATATTGTGATCTGCAATCTTCAACGCCTTCAGATAGATTGCGTCAACCGTTCGCATATCACCACACCGTTTCATCAATACGCCAAACCTCAGGTCGCGGACATAAACCCGAATCTGGCGCGTCTCCTTGACAAGATCCGGAGTAAATGCGTTCCCGATGAATCGGAACAGAGAGAAGGTCTCCTTCTCGCCCTCATCGAAATCCCAGGACAGACCGTCGGGCCCGGGTTTGCCGTCACACTGAGCGACGGAAACACCCTGAAAGAGGATGAGAAGAGTACCGAGAGCGAACAGGGTCCTCATGGGACTGCTGAAGAGCATCAGATCTTTCATTCGACCTGAGATGAAGAGTGTCAGGTCTGAATAATCCCCGGGTTGAACCTCGGGATTTCGGTATTGTGAGTAGCCATCTCTATTCCACGGGAAATCCTTTCACGAGTTTCAAGAGGATCAATAATTCCATCGATCCAGAGCCGGGCGGCCGCGAAAAGTGGTTCGAGTTCGGCTTCATATCTATCCTGTGTTTCTTTGAGTAGTTTTGCCTGTTTTTCCTTCGAAATGTGCTCTCCCCCCTTCTCCGCCGCCTGGACCTTGATGCTGAGAAGGGTTTCGCTCGCCTGTTTGCCTCCCATAACGGCAATCTGAGCACTGGGCCAGGCAAAAATCAACCGCGGGTCATAGGCCTTCCCGCACATTGCATAGTTCCCTGCACCGTAGCTGTTCCCGACAATGAAGGTGAATTTCGGCACAACGCTATTAGCTACCGCGTTCACCATTTTCGCCCCCGACCTTAGTATCCCTCCTTGTTCGGCCCGGCTTCCAACCATGAATCCTGTCACATCCTGGAAGAAAACGAGTGGGATGATCTTTTGATTGCAGGCCATGATGAACCGGGCGGCCTTGTCGGCGCTGTCGCCGTAGATGACACCACCGACCTGCATTTCCCCTCGAGCCGTCTTCACGACAGAACGCTGGTTGGCGACGATGCCGACAGCCCAGCCATCGATCCGGGCATAACCCGTGATGACCGTTTTGCCGAACCCGGCCTTGTATTCATCCAGTTCGCTATCGTCGACAATGCGAGCAAGCACTTGATACATATCATAAGGCTTCGATCGATCGATCGGAAGGATGCCATAAATCTCTTCACCGGCGAACCTGGGAGCCATCGGCACCTCACGGTCAAGTTCGAGTCGGGGCTTTTTTCCAAGCTTTCCGATGATGCTGCGAATTTTCTTCAGACACTCATCGTCGTCTTTCATCTTGTGATCGGTCACGCCGCTGATTTCGCAGTGGACGCTTGCACCCCCCAACGCTTCGTTTTCGATTTCTTCCCCGATTGCCGCCTTCACAAGGTGAGAGCCAGCAAGGAAGACGCTTCCCGTCTTATCAACAATCATGGCCTCATCGCTCATGATGGGCAGATAGGCACCACCAGCAACACAAGGACCCATGATTGCAGCAATTTGCGTGATGCCCATCGATGACATGATCGCGTTGTTTCGGAAAATACGGCCGAAGTGTTCCTTGTCAGGGAAGATTTCGGATTGGAGAGGGAGAAACACGCCGGCTGAGTCCACGAGGTATACGATTGGGATCCGATTCTCGATCGCAATTTCCTGAGCCCGAAGGTTTTTCTTACACGTGATCGGGAACCAGGCGCCGGCCTTGACGGTGGCGTCATTCGCAACGATGACGACGTCACGCTCGTGGATCTTTCCGATGCCGAAGACAGTGCCGGAAGAGGGAGCTCCACCGAATTCTTCATACATTCCATAGGCAGCGAAGAGTCCAATCTCGACGAACGACGACCCTGGATCGACAAGCTTCTGAATGCGCTCCCGTACGAAGAGTTTCCCCTTCTTGCGGTGCTTCTCGATCGCGTCCTTCCCCCCTCCCATTTTCACGAGCTCGCCCTTGGCACGGACCCCATCCAACAGAGCGCGCTGATGCTCACTGTACTTTCGAAACGTTGCATCCGCGTTGATGTCACTCCCGATTCGGGACATGGGCAAGATTGTCGTTATTATTTTACCGTAGTGTCGCGTTGTCCGGTACCGCCAAAGAGCCATATCGAATAGAACACATCTCTTGCTTCTTCATTTGTTGGATTCGCGCTGATGGCTTGAAGCGCATAGCCTGCCGCCCTGCTCGGATTGCCCAAACGACGGAGGCACTTGGCAAGCTGGAGGAGCAGAACATCCTGATGAACTCTTCGATCACTGGCATAGCGTTCCGCCAACCGCAGGGCACTGCGATAATTCTCGAATGCGAGCTGGTATTGTTGAATCCCGAAATACAGGTCAGCGAGGCGCACACGGTAGAAATTGACAGTGTCGGCAGTAAGTTCTATGCAGCGCTTGAGGATTTTTTCTGACTCTGATGCATCAAACGGGGCAAACGGAGTGGCAACGTTACGATCACGCGAGAACTTCTCCCACGCGTACTGCTCGAGCAAGACCGGGTCGTTTGGCGATAGCGCAACCGTTCGTTCAAGAAACCGAATGTGCTCCTCCCGTCTCCCCATCCGCTCAGTCAGTGCTGCCATACCCGCAAGCGCACGTTCATCCTTTGGATGGGAGTCCAGGTAACCAGAGAGCACAGAGAAACCTACAGGAATATTTCCTCTCCCCTGTTCCGCATGGAGAAGGCCGATATTCAGCCGCTCCAAATCTGTCAACGGTCTCTTCCTCACCAGTTGGTCCAGAAACAGAGCAGATTTCCCAAACGGGAGCCTCTCATCGAACCCGGTGATCTCACTTGCACCCCGGCTCGTGAAGAACGCCTTCGGCGCCCAGTGCTCGAGAAACGGCTTATCCTCCGTATTCAGCGGACCGTCGCCTGCATATTCCCGGATCGGCCCTTCCGATATCATTTCAAGCGAGATCAGGGTTGCAGCATCGGGGATCTTGATCCGTTCCAGGTCGTTCTTCACCGTGAGGATTGAGAGTCTCTTCGAGAGTCGTTCCATGTCAAGTGCGACAGGTTCCAGAGAGCCCACGAGCAGGAGATCAGTGGACCAGGATTGCCAAACCATAACGTGGGGAAACACCGCACGAAACGTTCGAACCACGAGCTTGAATGTTGCATCGTCGATCTCGTAGAGATGAAACCATTGAACCATCATGCCCTGCGATCTCAACCTCCCCTTGCACATTTCAAAAAACTCTGTCGTGTAGAGATTGCCGATGCCCGCGATCCATGGATTGGATGGTTCGCTGATGATAGCATCGTAGTTCGTCTGGGAGAGCTTCAAGAATGCCAGCGCATCGTCGATATAAAGCCTGACGCGCGGATCCGCAAGAGGTTTGTTATTCACGTGCTCGAAGAACTTGGATGCAGCGATCACCTCCGGTGAAATCTCCACGCTCTCAACAAGTTTGACCGGATGCGTGAGCACACTTCCGGTCGTAACGCCGCTTCCAAAGCCGATCACAAGAACCGTGTCAGGATCTGGATGAAGCATCATCGGCACCTGTGCAAGCAATACCTGTGTCGGAAGGTCTCCCACAGATGAGGCGTCCGCCTTGCCATTGATGATGAGGATGTTCTGCATTTTTCCCGAAATTGGAGCCTCGACGACGCCAACAGTCGCCGATGCCCCTTCCTCGTAAAAGAGCACTTTGCTCGCCGTAACGCCCTTCACAAATTCGGCGTACGATGCAGGAGGCGGCCGGTTGGTGTCGAACCGTCGAAACACCCCCGACAATGTGACGATCTGATTCCAGTCCGTTCCAAGAACAAACGTGAGACAAGCCAGAAAGCCTGCAGACGCGACGAGCACAACGCGACGGACCCTTGACATCGCCGAGTCCACGACCGTCAACATGATGCCGCTCACGAGATTCAGTAGAAGTCCGACTTCCATAGCGTGACGAACTCCAATGAGGGGGATCAGCACAAGCC
This sequence comes from Bacteroidota bacterium, assembly GCA_015661185.1. Taxonomy (GTDB): domain Bacteria; phylum Bacteroidota; class Ignavibacteria; order UBA10030; family UBA10030; genus UBA9647. Next base: position 28,383 of record JACVXU010000002.1, on the reverse strand, counting down.
CGGCGACGAGAGATCCGACTACGGTACCAATTGTGTTGACAGAAAATACGGTACCGACAGATCTTCCCAGCACCTGCACGGATCGTGTGGCGATGCGGCTCGCAAGCGGGAGCGACATGCCCAAAAAGATCGTCGGGACAATCATGATCGCAAAGCCAATGATGAACTGCAGCGTCAGAAATATGGGATAGGTGGTGTCCGATCTCGTGAGAATAGAGCCGATGTGCCAGAAGAAGTACGGAATACGACCATAAAGAGGCAGCATCAGTGCCATGGAGACCCCTACGAGGAGCTGGCAGAGCGCGAGCGCCGCAATGAGGTTCTTCCAGCGTCGCATCAGAAACGCTACGAGCCAGCTTCCGATTGTGATCCCGGAGATGAACGCAACCAGCATCAGAGTGTACGAGTACGTCGATGAGCCCAGCACAGGTATTAACAATCGGACCCATGCGACCTCATAGATCATAGCGGCGAGACCCGAAACTCCTGCCACACCAACAGCCATCACAACGAACTTATCTGGGAAAGGGGGGATCTCAGCCTCGGGTACAGCCTCGTCGACCGAAAGAGAGAATCGCTTTCTCTTCCCGAGGACGAAAGCCACTGCGGCGATCAGGATATTCACAATTCCAGCAGATATGACCGTCGCCCGAAGGCCTGCCATGGGGACGAGGAAGAAGCCCCCGAGTAGCGAGCCGACGACAGCGCCGAAACTGTTCAGGAAATAGAGTGTGGCAACATTCCTGCCCGATTCCTCAACGCTGTGCGAGATGAAACGTACAAGCACAGGCAGGGTACCTCCCATGAGAATCGTTGGGAGAAGGAGTGTCAGCACACTTACAACAAGCTTCATGAGGAGAACCGCGGTTCCGTCGCTCGGCAGTTGGAGCGCATGAACCGACACCACAAAGACGTTCTTCGCAACTCCCATGATCCAAGGATACAGGATACAATAGAGACCGATGAAGAACTCGAGCGCACCGTACAGAAGGATTGGCGACTTAGTTCGATCGGCACGACGCCCCCAGAGCGATGCCCCGATGGCGAGGCCACCCATGAACGTCGCCAGGAGGATGGTTTGCGCATAGGTCGTGTTGCCGAGGAAAAGCGAGAGGTATTTGAACCACGCAACTTGATAGATTAGACCGGTGGCCCCCGAGACGATGAAGAGAACAGCGATGACACCGTACGTAGTCTGCTTGCTCATGAGGCCCTTGGATTATTCAGGCTGATTATTGTTGCAGCAGGTTCTTTGCTATGACCATCTTCTGCACTTCGGATGTACCCTCACCAATGGTCAGGAGCTTGACATCACGATAGAATTTCTCAACCGGAAAGTCCTTAATGAATCCATAGCCGCCGTGGATCTGAACAGCCTCCGTAGCCACGCGCTGCGCCACTTCGCTCGCGTACAGTTTCGCTTGTGCGGCGATCAAATTGACAGGTTCACCGTTCTGTTTCGCCATCGCCGCGCGATACGTTAGGAGGCGGGCCGCCTGTACTTCAGTCGCCATCTCAGCAAGTTTGAATTGGATCCCCTGGAATTCAGCAATCGGCTTACCGAACGCCTGACGCTCCTTCGCGTACTTCACCGCCGCATCGAGAGCTCCTTGCGCGAGCCCGACGGAAAGCGCAGCGATACCGATCCTTCCACCGTCCAAAACGGTCAGAGCTTGTTTGAATCCCTCCCCCTCAAAGCCGATCAAGTTCTCTTTTGGAACCCGCACCGCGTCAAAGGCCAATGTCACTGTGTCACTCGCCCGCATTCCGAGCTTGTTCTCTTTCTTTCCAATGTCTACACCCTTCATACTTCTCTCTACGATAAACGCCGAGATCCCGCTGTTTCCTTTCGAGAGATCCGTCTTGGCCATCACGACATACGTCGAGGCATAAGATCCATTTGTGATGAACGTTTTCGAGCCCGTGATGACGTACGAATCGCCATCACGCACGGAGGCAGTTTTCAATCCTGACGCATCGCTGCCCGAACCGGGCTCCGTCAGACACCAGGACCCGATTGTCGCGCCTGTTGCCAGGTCTGGGACGAATCGTCTCTTTTGTCCGTCACTCCCAAACAACGAAAGATGTTGAAGGCACAATCCGCTGTGCGCGGCAAGTGTCAAGCCCACAGATGGATCAACCCGTGAGAGTTCTTCCATGACAACGACAAAATGCATAAGCGACAGTCCGGCTCCTCCCAGCTCGATCGGGACAGTCACTCCAAGATATCCAAGTCCGGCCATTTTTTGGACGGTGGCCATGGGGAATTCCTGAGCCTCGTCATACTTCATGACCTGCGGCAATATCTCGGCCTCTGCAAAATCTCTTGCCGACTCCCTGAGCATCTTCAGCTCATCGGTCAGACGAAAGTCGATCCCCTGCTCATTCGAAACACTGTCTCCCATATGCTCCTCAGACTGGCAATGTATGTGGTTCATTCCTCATGACTGCTGCCCACTACTCGTCCGGAAATCTTCCAACAGCCTGGCGGCGACATCGTACGGGTTCGATTGACGTTGGAGAAGCAGGTCTAGCTTCTGATGAAGTTCCCGGGAGCGCTCACGGCTCCAGAATTCAATGTGAAGCTGGTCTTCTACGATCTCCCGGATCCTGCGCTCGAGACGCAATTTCCGATTTCGTTCAAGCATGCCGGTAGTTTCCAGAAACGATCGGTGTTTATGAATGAGCTCTGCCACCTCCTCTGTGCCTTTCCCCTCGCTCGCCTGCGTCTTCAGAACCTCCGGCATCCAACTCTCCACAGTATGCGCGCGAAACCCGAGAATCATCTTGAGGGACATCACAGCCTGGTCAGCACCGGGACGGTCAGCTTTGTTCAGCACGAAGAAGTCCGCGATCTCCATAAGGCCAGCCTTCATTGCCTGGATACCATCTCCCGACTCTGGCACGAGCACAACGATAGTCGTATCTGCGGCACTGGCGATATCAAGTTCTGATTGCCCGACACCGACTGTTTCCAGTATGACGACATCGTAACCGGCGGCATCAAGGACATCGGCAGCTTCTTTGGCCCTCTTACTCAAGCCACCCAGGTTTCCTCGGGAGGCCATGCTGCGAATGAATACACCTTCATCCAATTCCACCTCACTCATGCGAATCCGATCGCCGAGGAGGGCCCCTCCGGTGAACGGACTCGTAGGGTCAACTGCTATGATGCCGACTTTCTTTTGTTGCAGGCGATAGACTCGGGCGAGTTTGTTCGTCAGCGTGCTTTTCCCTGCCCCGGGTGGACCGGTTATTCCAACCCGGTACGCTCTGCCCGTGCGCCCATAGATGCTCTTCAAGATTTCTTTCGAAAGCGGCGTATCGTTTTCCACCTGGGAAATTGCGCGCGCAATAGTCTTGCGGTCTCCCTGTATCAGCTGGTCGATCATAATGCTGGCGAGTGACGTCACGATACTAGGCGAATTTCTTCTTGAAAGAGTCTGCTGTCAGGCGAAGTCCCTCGGATAGTTCCACAATCGGGCTCCACCCAAGCTCGCGCTGGATCTTCTTGTAGGTGATCACGCTCCGACGTTGTTCGCCCTGCATCGCAGGACCGTGGTTTTCCGCACACCCAGGGTTCAGCCAACCTCGAAGTATCTGAAAAAGCTGATTCACATCGGTCTCAATCCCCGTCCCGATGTTGAAGATATTTGATCCGGAAGACTTCAGGGCGAGGAGATTGCCTCTCACCACGTCACCGACGAACGTATAGTCCCTTGTCTGTTTCCCATCTCCATTGATGACCGGGCTTTCACCGTGCAGCATTTTCCTGGCAAAGATTGCCACGACGCCTGCTTCTCCGTGCGGATTCTGTCGGGGCCCGTACACGTTCGCGTATCGAAGAATAACGTGATCGATACCATGCACTTGCTTGTAGTAGGAGAGGTATTTTTCCGTCACAAGTTTGGTGATGCCGTACGGTGACAAGGGCCGCACAGGATGTTCTTCATCGGCCGGGAAATAGTCCTGCTCCCCATAGATCGCACCCCCCGTTGAGGAAAAAATGATTTTCTTGACATCGAATTTCCTCGCCGCTTCAAAAATGTTCAAGCCTCCCAACACGTTCACGCTCGCATCAAATTTTGGATCGGAGACCGAGCGTCGGACATCCATCTGAGCTGCGTGGTGATTGACGACATCGATTGCATGTCGCTCGAAGATCTCTTCGATCTCCGGGCTCCGGATGTCGAGCTTATGGAATTCCGCTTTCGGATTGACATTCTCCCTCACACCGGAGGAGAGATCGTCAATCACGATGACGTTATTCCCTTCGTTGAGGTACGCATCAACAATATGAGAACCAATAAATCCTGCACCACCTGTGACGAGTATGGTCACGTCAATGTTCCCGTGTGCTACTGTGAGACTGCCGGCGCAGACCTTTCTGACCGATATCGCTCCGATAGTACGCGCCGTCGAACGTTAATGAGCCAACAGCCCGATATGCAGCATCGATTGCGCCCTTGAGATCATGGTCATAGCCAATCGCTGTCACACCCAACACCCGTCCTCCGGATGATATGACCTGCTCACCATCAGATCGCGTGGCGGCATGAAACACGACAAGGCCATCCTCATGCCTGACTTTCTCCAATCCGTGTATCACCTTTCCGGTTTGATAATCATCCGGATACCCCCTCGAAGCCATCACCACGCAGACGGCAGAAGCGGCATGCTGCTTCACAGCTGACGGATCAAGCCGCCGCTCCGATATCGACAGCAGGATCTCCGCGAGGTCGCCGTCGATGAGCGGCACGACAACCTGTGTCTCGGGATCGCCGAAACGACAGTTAAACTCGATGACCTTCGGCCCGGTCGGTGTAATCATCAATCCGCAATACAGGCAACCGCGGTAAGGCATGCCATCACTCTTCATCCCTTCGAGCGTTGGAACGATGATTTCTTCCTCGATCTGCTTGAGAACTTCTTTCGTTACAATCGGTGCCGTAGCATAAGCTCCCATGCCACCCGTGTTTTTCCCCTGGTCGCCATCGAGGATCCGTTTGTGATCCTGGGCTGTGGCGAGAACAGCGAACCGATCTCCATCCGTGAGGGCGAATACCGACGCTTCTTCACCCTCCAAATACTCCTCGATGACAACTGTCTCACCTGCCGTGCCGAATGCCTTGTTCGACATCATCTCCCTTAATGCCACGGCCGCGGCATCGTGGGTTTCACAGATCAATACGCCTTTTCCTGCTGCTAGCCCATCAGCCTTGACTACTATTGGAAGGGGAAGTTCGCGTGTGTAGGCCTCAGCCTGACTGAACCCACCTGAGGAGAAGCTGCGGAATCGGGCAGTTGGAATTCCGTGATTCGCCATAAACTTTTTGGCGAACGCTTTGCTCCCTTCAAGCATTGCTGCCGACTTGCTCGGGCCAAAAATCCTGAGTCCATTGCGCTCGAATTCGTCAACGATTCCATCGACGAGAGGTTGTTCCGGTCCGACGACAGTGAGCTCGACACCGTTTTCTTTTACGAAACGCAGGAGACCTTGAATGTCCGTCGGTTTGAGTGAAACTAACTGAGCTTGCTGGGCAATTCCCGCGTTCCCGGGTGCACAATAAAGGGCCTTCACCCGAGGGCTTTGCCGGAGTTTCCAGACAATTGCATGCTCCCTCCCTCCGGAGCCGATCACCAAAATATTCACGATCCTTCTTCCTCGAGTTTGACGAATGCGTTCTTGTCGATATCCATCAGAGACTCGAATTGCCGGGCAAGCTCTCCAGTCAGCATCTGGCGATCAAAGCGTCCCGAGAATTCCTCCGGTACCTGTTTCAACTGGTTCTTCTCATACTGTGCGAAGAGTCCGCGCACAGCCTCTTCATGTGCTTTCAAATCCTTAAGAGGCACGCAGACTCCGGCTCCACTTTCGAGGATCAGTTCCTTCATTGAGCCTTCCTCGAGCGAGCCAAGAATCGGCTTCCGTGCGCCCAGATATTCGTAGAGTTTCCCAGGAGACTGATAGTCGTTGTCGAGCACGAGCCAAAGGATGTCTGATTCCATGAGGTGGCGCGTGCATTCCTTGTGGTCCAGGTATCCGGAGAACTTCACATCGTTCTGCAGCCCGAGCTTGCTGACGAGCACCTGATCTTCTTCGCGCACATTACCGATAAGATTCAGTTCCACCCTCCCGCGCATCTGCGGCACGTCCCGTAAGAGGTTGTGAAGCGCTTGCAGAAGAACCGATGGGTTTCGGTCAGCATAGAAGGTGCCGGCGTGAGTCATCCGCATCTTGCGCCTTGCAGCAGGCTTCGAGACAGGCCTGGATACAAAATCTGCAGGGTCATATCCCTGAGGGATAATGGTAATGTCATGATAATCGAGGCCCAGGTAATGCTTCAATATGCTCTCTTTCACACGCCGGACTGTCACGATAATGCGATCTGCCACTTTCAGCACACGTTTCTCCAACCGGTAGTGCAGATACCGATGCAGCGGCGTCGGATAGTATTTGAATGGGTAGTCGAGCCAAGCGTCCCGATAATCCAGGACCAGAGGTAACCCGAATTTCTTCTTCAATGCCTCGCCAATCAAGAAATCTGTCTGGGGAGGTGCCGTGGCGAATATCACGTCGAAATGTTCCCGACTGAGAAGATTCGTCGCGGCCTTCAATGCTTTCGACTTCCAGCCAATCTTTGTGTCGGGAATAAACACGGCATCGCCGGCAAACTGAAGAATCTTACGGACCCGCTCCGAAGGCATTTTCACGACACCCTGACTCTTGAAGAGTCTATTGGGATCGAGAGAACTTGCGCGCACAATTTCAGTTCCGGCCTGTTCAACTTCTTCGAGGAGTGTCGTATCGACGGCATAGTAGCCTGTCGGCGATACGGTGAGTACCGTAGGCTTCCACCCGTATTTCGGAAGATACTTCATGAATTTTGCGGTCCGTTGAACGCCGCTCAAACCCATCGGAGGGAAATAATAGGCGATGACGAGAACTTTTCGGAATTCACTATTCATATGATGGTTAGCTCTTTCGGTGCAACAGTGAGCACGTCGCACCCGTTCTCACGAATAACGACATCATCTTCAATCCGCACACCCCCAAAACCCGGGATATAGATCCCAGGCTCGATGGTGACAACGTTTCCAGCTCTCAGAATTTCTTTGCTCAGGGCCGAAAGCCGGAGTTCTTCATGGATCTCGATACCGAGACCGTGCCCGAGAGAATGGCTGAAATACTCTCCGAAGCCCTTCCCGTTGATGTAGCCGCGCGCAACACGATCAAGGGCGCTGGCTCTGATTCCCGCACGTGCTGCCTCAATTGCCCTGCACTGCGCATCGAGCACAATCTGATACACTTTCCTGGCACGGGCAGTTGGTCGGCCAACAGCGACCGTTCTAGTGAGATCACTGTTGTAGCCATCCAGACGGCAACCGAAATCCAGCGTCACCAGTTCTCCCCTCTTGATCTTTTTTCCGGAAGCCCGCGCATGCGGAAGTGACCCGCGAATACCACTCGCAACGATAGCATCGAATGCATCTGCCTCTGCCCCATATCGTCTGTGCAAGTATCCGATCTCTGCAGCCACCTCTAGCTCTGTGAGCCCGGGCTTAAGGATGTGCAGTAGTTTCTGAAATACTTTCTCGGTAATCCTGACCGCACGCTTTATACTCTCGATTTCGAACTCATCTTTGACAGCGGCGATATTTTCAATGACCGACAGTGTCGGCACGAGAGCCGAGCCCGGGAGTAGTTTCTGCAACTTGTTGTGGGCAAAGACGCTTAGATTCTGACTCTCAAAACCAACCCGAGACTGCCCCTTCAGGAGGCGGCGCTTGCCTGCCTCTTCGAGAAGGCCAATCCGGCTTACGTGAATTTCAAATCCCTTGATCTCGGTCTTTGACTGGTCACGATAACGGTGATCAGTGAGGAAGTGCTGGTTTTTGCGGGCAATGATGCAGAGGCCATTTGAGCCCGTAAAGCCTGTCAAATAGCGGACGTGAGGAATATGAGAGACAAGAAGAGCATCCAATCTCAAAGTCTCAAGATGTCTTCGGACCTCTTGAAGCCGTCGCTCGAACATCAGTGGATTCTTACAGGTGATAGTTGGGAGCTTCTTTCGTGATTGCAACATCGTGAGGATGGCTTTCGCGAAGTCCGGCATCGGTCATCCGTACGAACTGCGCCTTCGTTTTCATCTCTGAGATCTTTCGACAACCGCAGTATCCCATCGCCGAACGGAGTCCCCCGATCATTTGATGTACGGTTTCGCTGAGACTGCCTTTGAACGGGATTCTCCCTTCGATGCCTTCAGGGACGAGCTTCTGTAGATCGTCCTCAACATCCTGGAAGTAACGATCCCGGCTCCCCTGCTTCATCGCTTCAATTGAACCCATTCCCCGGTACATCTTGTAGCTTCGTCCTTCATACAGGACCTTTTCACCAGGGCTTTCATCGACGCCGGCAAAGAGGCTGCCGAGCATGACAGAGTCGGCTCCTGCCGCAATCGCTTTTGCGATGTCTCCCGTCTGTTTGATTCCGCCGTCGGCGACAAGTGGAACTCGCGATCGTGAAGCAACCTTTGCACATTCCATAATTGCCGTCACTTGAGGAACTCCGACCCCCGCCACAACACGCGTCGTGCAGATCGAACCTGGCCCGATGCCGACTTTCACCGCATCAGCACCAGCCTTGATCAAATCGCGCGTCGCTTCCCCGGTGGCGACGTTCCCGGCGATCAGTTGAATGTCGAATCGCGACTTGATAAGCTTCACCATCGTCAGGACACCTTTGGAGTGACCATGCGCGGTATCGACAACAATCACGTCGACGCCAGCATCAACCAGCGCAGCAACACGATCGAGCGTGTCGCTTGTAACACCCACAGCTGCCCCGGTGCGCAAGCGACCGAGTTTGTCCTTGCAGGCGTGCGGGTGCCTCCTCTTTTTCTGGATGTCTTTGAACGTAATGAGACCCTTGAGTTTGCCATTCTTATCAACCACGGGCAATTTCTCGATGCGATTCTTCTGCAGGATCACTTCTGCTTCTTCCAGGGTTGTCCCCACTGGAGCAATCACGAGATTTACCGCGGTCATTACTTTCGAGACTTCCAGTTCCAGATTTGGCTCAAATCGAAGATCGCGGTTTGTCAGGATGCCGACGAGCTTCTCATCCTGAACAATGGGAATGCCGGAGATGCTGTACTTCTTCATAACCTCGAGAGCTTCGCGGACTGTTCGATTAAGGCCAAGAGTAATCGGATGAAGGATCATCCCGCTCTCCGATCTTTTCACTTTGTCAACTTCCTCAGCTTGCCGTTGGATGGTCATGTTTTTGTGCAGAATACCAATCCCACCTTCGCGTGCAAGAGCTATGGCCATGTCGAATTCCGTTACCGTATCCATCGCTGCGCTCACGAGCGGTATGTTCAACTCGATCTGACGAGTGAGTCTGGTCCTCACATCGGTCTCTCGGGGAAGAACAGACGACTTCGCCGGCAGTAACAACACATCGTCGTACGTAATCCCTTCACCGATAATCTTCTTCAATGCCATAAGAGTAATCCTGTCTGGGCTTGGTTTTGTCACTCGAACGCCGGTATGCCGGTGATGTCTTCTCCGATAATCAGCGTATGCATTTCATGTGTTCCTTCGTATGTCTTCACAGATTCCAGGTTCGCGGCATGCCGCATCACCGGGTACTCGTTGAGAATGCCATTCGCTCCGAGGATTTCTCTCGACATCCGGGCAATCTCCAGAGCATGGTACACGTTGTTCCGCTTTGCCATTGAAATTTGAGTAAACTTTGCCTTGCCTTGATCCTTCAAACGGCCCAATTGAAGACAAAGCAGCTGAGCTTTTGTTATTTCTGTTACCATGTGGACTAGTTTTTCCTGAATCAGCTGGAACGAAGCGATTGGCTTGTCGAATTGGATTCGAGTCTTGGCGTATCGAAGCGCCACATCATAGCACGACATCGCGGAACCGATTACTCCCCAAGCGATTCCATAGCGGGCCTGGCTGAGGCACATCAACGGACATTTTAATCCCCCCGATTTCGGCAGGAGGTTCTCCTCCGCGACCAGACAATCTTCAAACACAAGCTCCGACGTCACAGAGGCCCTGAGCGAGTGTTTTCCTTTCATCTCCGGCGCCGTGAAACCCCTCGTCCCCTTCTCCACGAGAAAACCTTTTATCTCCCCATCAAGTTTGGCCCACACAACGGCGACATCTGCGATGGTTCCATTGGTGATCCACATCTTCGCACCATTAATCACGAACCCCTTCGTACTTTTTTCGGCCCGCGTAACGAGACCGCCAGGGTTCGATCCATAGTCCGGCTCAGTCAGGCCGAAGCAGCCAATCGCTTTCCCCGAGGCCAGCCTCGGCAACCAATAGTCCTTTTGTGCTTCTGAACCAAATGTGAAAATCGGGTACATCACGAGGGCGCTCTGAACCGAGGCAAAGCTCCGAATCCCACTGTCGCCTCTCTCGAGCTCCTGCATGACGAGACCATAGGCGACATTGTTCATTTCTGCACAACCATATTTCGCAGGGAGGGTCGAACCGAAGAGGCCAAGCTCAGCCATCTGTGGAACAAGATGGATGGGGAACACACCATCCTCATAGTGCTTCTCGACCGTTGGAAGCACTTTGTCGTCTATGAATTCCCGGACGGTGTTACGAACCAGGACTTCATCTTCCGAGAGTAAATCACTCAGATCGTAATAGTCGACTCCTTGGAATCCAGACATGATTTGTCCCATTGAGGGCGGAGGAGATGTGTCTATTTTTGACGACAGGCTGGAACCAAGTCCTTGTTGATCTCAAAAATTAGTCAACAAACGCCCAAATGTCAAGGAAAGCATCGAAGAGGGGAAAAAAAAGAGCCAGTTTCTCAGCCGTCCCACCATAGGCGACCGATGACTGGCCCATCAAGAAGGAGGTAGCGTTATGCTCCCTAACAGTATTTGACGGTGGCTCCATAGAAAAGTTGCAACCTGATGGCAGATTTTCTTGCTGTTTACATTCAAATTCCATCATTCGGTCACACCTTTCATCACATTCGAAATTGAATCATCGATATAGAGGTATCAACCTTCGGTTCTTGAAGGACTGATAGGGTCTGAGGATTGTTTTCAGCTGATCGGGCTGGCAAGCAAGAGAGGCAGTCGCAGGTCCTCTGTGACGGAACCTTCGAAGGAGAGGAGAATCAGGCATCAGGTGAATAGCTGGCCTTGATGCCGTACTTCTTTATCTTCAGATACAGCGTCTTTGGTGTTATTCCGAGCACCTGGGCCGTCTTGAGCCTGTTCCATTGATTCGCGTTCAGGACCTTCTCGATGTGGATTTTTTCGATTGCTTCCAGAGACAGGGAGCTGCCCTGTCCTTCCGGCGTCTCAAGTCGTGCTGCAGCATCTGAGTTTCCGGCGAGAGAGGGGTTGATCCAGAGATCCTTGGCTTCGATCGTGTCCCCCTGACTGAGAACCGTGGCCCCTTCTATGACGTGTTCCAGCTCGCGCACATTGCCCGGCCAGTTGTAGCGCAGAAGAATCGTCATGGCATCAGGGCTCACCTTCTTCGGATTCGCCTTGGATTTACGTTTAAGAAAGTAGTCCACAAGCAGCGAGATGTCTTCCTTTCGCTCCTGCAGCGTCGGCAGTTTGAGGCTGACCACATTCAGGCGGTACAGAAGGTCCTCTCGAAAGCGACCGGCCTTTACTTCCTGTGGAAGATCCTTGTTGCTCGCGGAGACAACTCTCACATCGACCTTCATTGAGTTTGTACCACCAACCCGCCGAAACTCACCAGTCTCCAGAAATCTGAGAAGCTTGGCCTGGGTCGGTTGGCTGATATCGCCGACTTCATCCAGGAACAATGTCCCTCCATTGGCAACTTCTACCAATCCCTGCTTTGCGGCGTACGCGTTCGTGAATGCACCCTTCTCGTGTCCGAAAAGCTCACTTTCGAGAAGTTGATCCGGAATTGAAGCGCAGTTGACGGCAACAAAAGGCTGGTCCCTTCTGGGGCTCTCATTATGCAGGAGATGTGCGATCAACTCTTTTCCCGTGCCACTCGCTCCTTGGATAAGGACAAATGCCTCACTGTCAGCCAATTTGCGCGCGTTTTCGACAACATTGCAGAATACAACGCTTTCACCCACCAATCCGCTTGGACCGCTGATGCGGCTTAACTCTCGCTTCATCACCTCTTTATCGATGACGAGCTGACGCCGTTCCACAGCACGTCGAACCGTCGCAAGCAACTGCTGAGAGTCGTAGGGCTTGCTAATGAAATCGTATGCCCCCAGCTTAATCGTTTCAATCGCGGTCTTATAGTCAACGATGTTCGTCAACATAATGACCTGCGTGGCAGGCGAGTGTTCGTTGATGAACCGAAGGACGTCAATGCCGCTCACGCGAGGCATTTTGATGTCGAGGAGAGCAATGTCGTAGATGGTTGACTGGATGAGGTTGATGGCTTCGGTGCCGTTGAGGGCGACATCGACATCAAAATCGGAGAGTTCTTCGAGCTCTGTCTTCAGGAGGAAGGTTATGGACTCTTCGTCGTCGACAACCAGGATCCGGTACGTCTTCGCCATATCGTCTCCGGCTCGTGGGCGAGGCTAGAGACCGCTCAGGACGCGTTCAACTGTCGTAAGCAAATCTACGAGGTCGTACGGCTTGCTGACAAAATCTTCTGCCCCAAGCTTTTTCGATTCGATTGCGTTCTTCAGGTCGGCGAATCCGGTCAACATGATGACTTTTGTTGTCGGTTGGTTCTCTTTCACAAACTTCAGGACTTCGAAGCCATCCACATTCGGCATCTTGATATCGAGGAGGATTAGATCGAAAGTTTGCGTACGCAGGATATTGATCGCTTCAACTCCGTCTCCGGCAGATGAGACTCTGTATCCTTCCCCCTCCAGTTCAGCGCTCAAGACTGTCCTGAGAGCGTCTTCATCATCAACAACCAGAATTCTATTCTTTTCTGCCATAAGAATTCTCCTTAGGAGAAGCGCGACCTTGCATCACAGAGCTTTTTTGCTTGGCTCGTTTTAACATAGAGAAATTCCCATAGAAAAGCAAATCAGCAATTCCAGCCTCGAAGACTACTCCCGGAACACGGTGTCGAGCGTGTTGAGTTCGCAATCACATTGGCTCGTTGCAACTCATCAAAAGTTCTCTTACCTTTTGCTCATACCATGACCGGCCTCTCACCACAGAAGACCCCGAAAGTAATTACTGTACTCCTTGCCGATGACGACATCGGCTTTGCGAAGATTGTGCAGCGGCAACTTCAGCTCTTCCAGAACCGGGAGTTCCATCTCATCTGGAAAGAGAGCGTCGAGGAAGCACTCCAGGAGATTCAGACAAATCAGTCCATCGACCTGATCGTTACCGACTACGTATTTCCGGGGACGAATGGTCTCGAATTCTGCCTCCAGTTGAATCAGATGAATTCCGAGATACCGATCGTCTTTGTCACGGCAACCCGGGATTTCAAGCTGGCGATCGAGGCTATGAAACTCGGCGTGGAAGACTTCCTCATCAAAGAGGACCTCGCCGAATCCCTCCTGCCCCGCACTATCTTAAATGTCCTCGAACGCGTCAGCATGCACAAGCAGATTAGGGCCGTCGAGAAGAGGATGTTTATTGCCGAAAAACGAGCAGAGGCGATCAGGGAACTCGTCGTGACGGTCTGCCACGAATTCAACAATCCACTTGCGGCCGTCAAAATCAGCGCAGACCTTATTCGCCGACAGGCCCTAAGCGACGAAGACAAGAATCTATTGAAGGGATTTGAAGAAAATTTCCGAAAGATCGAGTCTGAAATCAAGCGCCTGCGTGACATCAGTTTCGAGCGGATCGACTTTCACGGCTCGGACCATTCCCCCTCCGGTCAGAATCCCCCACCGTCCTCTGGGTCTGTGTAGTGTTTCTCCTCTCCCATTTGCGTGGTCGTTTTCGTCAACTCTTGGGTCTTGCAACTAACCTGAATTTTTTTTATCATGATTGGTGATAGGAGTCCAGTCCAAGTGTTTGTCCTGTAGAGTTTAATCCTTTGGCGATGTCGAATCGGATAAGGCCCAGACAACTCGATCTCAAGTTTCCCCAGACACTACATCAGAATTGTCACAAGTGTCCCGCCCAAAGGCGGGACACTTTTTTTGTCTCGAACCCGGAAGAGCATGAAACTGGCCGACATAGAACAGTTTTTTGAATCCTGGGCTCCCTCGTGGACGGCCTGGGAACGAGACAATGTCGGCCTGCAGGTCGGCCGTCGATCTCGGCGAGTGAAAAACGTCCTAGTTGCACTTGACGTGATACCCGAGATCGTCAGCGAAGCCATCAAAAAGAAAGTCGACCTCATCGTATCCCATCATCCTCTCCTGTTTCGACCCCCTTCGTCCATTTCCGACTCAAACGCTATCGGCTCGATTTTGCTTTCGTTGGCGGAAAGCCGTATCGCTCTCTACTCCACGCACACGAATCTCGACTCGGCAGCAGATGGAGTGAGCTTTGCGCTTGCTCATGCGCTGGGGCTTCAGAAGCCGAGCTTCCTTGCACCGATGAAGGACTCGCTTGTGAAGCTAGCTGTATTTGTCCCCGGCGAGCATGTCGACCGCGTCGCTGCTGCTATGGCTGAAGCTGGCGCCGGAATTGTCGGAGAGTACGAGCGGTGCACGTTTCGAATGCACGGCAAAGGGACGTTTCGCGGGTCGGAACGCACGCAGCCGTTTTCCGGGAAACCTCTACAGGTTGAAGAAGTCGAGGAGATCCGCCTGGAGATGATCGTTCCCCGGGCACGGGTCAAGGCCGCTGTTGCGGCCATGAAGACCGTCCATCCCTACGAAGAGGTCGCATATGACCTGTATACTCTTGAAAACCCGAATCCGAATTTCGGCATGGGGGCTATCGGCGATCTACCCCGGACGATAACCGTGAGGGAATTTCTCACGAGACTAAAAAAAGCTGTGCATGCAGACTGCGTTCGGTTCTCTGGTGCATTGACTCAGAAAGTCCAGCGAATCGCTGTGTGTGGTGGCGGAGGTTCGGAACTCCTGGACCATGCCATCGGCGCGAAGGCAGATCTTTTCGTAACCGCCGACGTACGGTATCACCCCTTCCATGACGCTGCCGGACGTATTGTTCTCGTCGATGCCGGTCATTGGGAGACGGAACAAGTAGTTCTACCGGTAATCGCTTCAAAATTGCGCGCGTGGGCGTCCGCAAAAGGCGAGGACCTCCTTGTTTCAGTTACTCAACGATCAACGAACCCAATTCATTCATACTAGAACCATTGGAGGAGTATCATTTGGAAAACCGATTACGCTTGTTGTATGGCCTTCAACGAGTCGACTCGCATCTCGATGAGCTCCACGAATTAAAAGGAGATCTCCCCCACCTCGTGGAGGTATTGGAGAAGAAGGTTCAAGACAAGGAAACTCTGAGGAAAGGACTCGAGAGCACCGTCAAGGGGGCGCTGGTCCGGCGTGACGAAATCGATCTTGAGATCATCACGTCCAAGGAGAAAATCGAGAAGTACAAGGAGCAGCAATTCCAGATCAAGACCAACAAGCAATACGATGCATTAACGCGTGAGATCGATCTGGCGCAGGGGCGTATCATTACCCTTGAAAAAGAAATGGAAACCATCGAGGGGAAAGCATCGACTGCAAAGTCGGATCTTGCGGTCGTAAGCCCTGAGTTGGAAGAGCTCAAGCAGGAATTGAAGGAACGACAAGCTGAGCTGGACCTCGTCAACAAAGAGCACGAGGACGAGGAACTGAAGCTCAAGCACGAGCGAGACAAGCTCGTCGTACGCGTGGACAAGAATGACCTGAAGCAATACGAGAGAATCCGCAGCGCGTTGGGCGGCAATGCTGTTGTACCTGTCCGGCGCAACGCCTGTGGGGGCTGCTACAAGCGCGTACCCCCCCAGGTTTCTGTTGAACTGCGCAAAAACGAGAGGATTATGAGCTGCGAGCACTGCGGCAGACTCATCGTCTCGGACGACATTGTGGAAAGCTACAACAGCGCCCTATGACGGTCTTCGCATTCACAGACGGCGCTGCACGGGGAAACCCGGGTGAGAGCGGCATCGGCGTCATCTTCAAGGACGAGCAAGGCACGACGCTGGCGAAGCTCCACGGGTACATCGGTGAAGCAACGAACAACATCGCAGAATATTCAGCTCTTCTCGCATGCTTGAAAAGCGCACCAAAAACGAAATGCTCCCGGCTAGTCGTCCATTCAGACAGTGAGCTGATGGTTCGCCAGCTCCTGGGAGAATACAAAGTGAAAGATCCGAATCTCAAGGCGATGTATCTCAAGGTTCATCGCGTGCTTGCGAAGGCAGCATTCGATTTCGAAATCAAACACGTCCGCAGGGAACTGAACAAAGAGGCAGATCAGTTGGCGAATCTGGGCATCGATTCGCGAAAGCGCATTCGGATCTAGGGCTTGCGGAAAGCAAAACATTAAGACTACAGCAGGTGTGGTCGGCCAGGCAGTCGCTCCATCCGATTCGTGGATGGGGAGGAAAGTCCGAACACCCTAGGGCAAGGCGCCTCAGGTCAACTGAGGGTCCTGCAGGCAACATCCTGCAGGAACGGACAGTGTCACAGAAAACAAACATCCTCTGCCTCTGGCGGAGGAAAAGGTGAAAAGGTGGTGTAAGAGACCACCGCTTCGGCAGTAATGTCGAAGGCACGACAAACCCCGCCTGGTGCAAGACCATGTAAGTCCCGTTCCCACGATTCGTGGGGAAGAGTGGCCCGTTCAATCCTCTTCATTGAGGGACGGGATGGGTAGGTCGCTCAGAGAAATGACTGCCTCGTCTGTATCCGATCCTAGGTACTGACAAGACAGAATTCGGCTTATCGGTCGGCCACTCCCTGCACTTTTGGAGACGACACATCGCATGACTCCTGTTCGCGAATATCGTTGGACCTTCCCAGTCGCCGAGCTCTCTCCTACGGATATGGAGAAGATTAAGAGACTCAGCGATGAACTCACCGTCTCGCCGGTCCTCGCCGAGATTCTCGTCAGACGCGGCATCGATACATTCGATCGGGCGAAGAGGTTTTTTCGCCCCAGCCTTGAGGATCTGCACGATCCCTTCCTGATGGATGGAATGGACCTGGCTGTTGAACGCATCGTGCGCGCCATCGCCAAGAAGGAAAAGCTACTGGTCTACGGAGACTACGATGTAGATGGAACCAACGCTGCGGCGTTGCTCTGGACATTTCTCAACAGCGTTCACGCCGACGTCGAATATTTCATACCGGACAGGATCAAGGACGGGTACGGCCTTTCAATTTCCGGTATCGAGCGGGCAAAAGATCGAGGCGTGCAGCTGCTTGTCGCCGTCGATTGCGGCATCACCGCTCTGAAACCGGTTGAGCGGGCCCATGAGCTCGGCCTCGATGTGATCATCTGCGACCACCACGAACCGGCAGATGTGATCCCAGCGGCATTCGCTGTGCTGGATCCGTTGAAACCGACGTGCACGTATCCATTCAAGACTCTTTGTGGATGCAGCGTGGCGTTCAAGCTCATCCAAGCCCTTTCTCAGGATCCCGTTCTCCATCCGTACTTCGAAGACGGAGGCCAGTCACTCGATCAGTATCTGGATTTTGTAACGCTCGCCACGACGGCCGACATCGTGAACCTCACGGGTGAAAATCGCGTCCTTGTGAAACTTGGCCTTGAACTTCTCAATACGAATCCTCGTCCGGGAGTTCATGCCTTGATCGAATCTTCCGGATTAAGGCTGGGCGCCATCACCGCTGGTCAGATCGTCTTTGTGCTTGCACCAAGAATCAATGCAGTGGGAAGACTCGGTGATGCGACCCGTGCGGTCGAGCTCCTGACCTCCGACTCGTTCACCGTCGCACTTGAACGAGCTCGCGTGTTCGAAGAGGAGAACCGCAATCGCCGGAAAATCGATGAAGAGACATTCATCCAAGCTCAGGAGATTGTGGAGAGATCCCTCGACGTTGACAATGAGGGAGCGATCATCCTCCATCAGGATACTTGGCACCCGGGCGTAATAGGAATCGTCGCCTCACGGCTTGTCGAGCGATATTACCGTCCGACAATCATGATGACGACCGTCGACGGTGTGGCAAAAGGATCAGCACGCAGTGTCGCCGGCTTTGACATCTACCAGGCTCTCAAGCGGTGCGAGGACAAACTCGTCCAGTTCGGCGGACACAAATACGCTGCCGGGCTCACTGTCGAGATCGACCGGCTGGATGAGTTCAAAGAGGCGTTCAATCTCGTTGCTAAAGAGCTTCTCACCAAGGAACTTCTGACTCCCGAAATCCGAATCGACGCGGAGATTCCTCTTCAGGAGATCACGCCAAAGTTCGTCCGTGTCTTGAGCCAATTTGCTCCGTTCGGCCCTGGGAATATGCGACCGGTCTTCGTTGCACGAAATGTGGAACTGTATGGCACACCGCGAATCGTCGGACGCAATCATCTGAAATTCAAGGTCAGGGCAAATGGTCAGGTTTTCGACGCAATTGGATTCAACCTGGGCTCCCTGATCGAGCAACTCTTACACGGCCGGAAGACCCTGGAAATCGCATTCTCTCTCGATGAAGGTGAGTATGCGGGTGAGGCGGTGCCTCAATTGAAGATTCGAGACTTGAAATGAGGATTGAAGCAGCAAGTACTTAGGCAGCAGGTATTCGAGTAATGCGAGGGAACGAACCTCGAACCATCTTCTCACTTCGTACAATTCCTGCACGAGCATTCGTCGAAAAGGCAAAGTCTATGTCAGGTCATTCGAAATGGGCGACAATCCGTCGGAAAAAAGCCGTGACAGATGGGAAGCGCGGCAAAATGTTCACACAAGTCATCAAAGAAATTACGATTGCAGCGAAACTGGGAGGGGGCGATCCAACCGGAAATCCGCGGCTCCGCTTTGCAATTGACAAAGCGAAGTCCAGTAACATGCCCGCCGACAACATCAAACGGGCGATCCAGAAAGGCACGGGCGAACTGCCCGGGATGGCATACGAAGATGTCACATATGAAGCCTACGGCCCTGGCGGTGTCGCGCTTCTCATCGAAGCCGTAACAGACAACAAGACGAGGACTGTCAGCGAGATCCGCCATGTGCTCGACCGCCACCATGGCAAACTGGCAGCGTCAGGGGCAGTGGCATATCAGTTCCACCGGAAAGGTCAGATCACGATTCTCCGGAACAAGATCGGTGAAGATGAACTCCTGGGAATTATTCTCGATGCCGGGGCCGAAGATATGACGGCGGACGAGGAGCATTATCTCGTCACCACGCTGCCCGATGTATTTGAAAAAGTGAAGAAAGTGATCGAGGACCGAAAGATTCCGATCGACCACTCTGAGATCCAGATGATTCCTGAGAACAGCGTCAAAGTCGAAGGCAAGGATGCTGAGAACCTGATCAAGATCATCGAAGGACTTGAAGATCATGATGACATCCAGCATGTCTATGGAAACTTCGACATAGATGAAAGCGTGCTGGCCAACCTGAACGCCGGTTGACCTCCGATGAGCCTATGATCATCCTTGGTGTCGATCCCGGGACCCTTATCACGGGCTACGGAGTGATCGAGGAAAAGAACGGCAGGTTCAAAGTGCTCGATTATGACGTCGTGCAGAATCGAAGTGACCATACGATGCCGGCACGGTTGAAGGCGATCTACGTGACCCTCTGCAAAGTCATCGACCGCTTCCATCCAGATGAGTTTGCCATCGAAACCGCATTCTACGGTAAGAACGCCCAATCGGCGATGAAGCTGGGTCACGCACGCGGCGTCTCAATCCTTGCTGCTGTCAATCATGAAATCCCCACGGCAGAATACTCGCCCCGCGAGGTGAAACGGGCCGTCGTTGGAACCGGGGCAGCGTCCAAGGATCAAGTGAGCTACATGGTGCAATCGTTATTGAATCTAAAATCTCCTCCGAAGTTCTACGACGCAACGGACGCCCTTGCTGTCGCACTCTGCCACTTTCACAGGTCGGTGAAAGCGCGTGGAGCCGGAAGAACCTCGGGAAAACAGAAACAACCTATCCGCTCATGGAAGTCCTACGTTCAGGCACACCCTGAGAAACTTGTGAGACCTCGATGATCGCTTCTCTCACGGGAATTTTGAAGGCCAAGACCCCGACCGAGGTCCTCATCGACGTCAACGGTATCGGGTATTCGGTCATTATCCCTCTCTCGACATTCGAAAAGCTTGGGGACATTGGCTCGCACGTGTCTCTCTCCACGCATCTTCACGTGCGTGAGGACGCCCTTCAATTATTCGGATTTGCCACGGTCGAAGAGCGTTTTTTCTTCAAGCTCCTCATTTCCGTCAATGGCGTTGGCCCGAAAATCGCGCAGGGAATTCTGTCCGGAATAGCAGTGTCCGATCTGAAGCAGCACATCGCCCGGGAAAACATCTCTGCTCTGACCGCCATCCCGGGGGTTGGGAGAAAAACGGCAGAGCGTCTTGTCATCGAGCTGCGCGACAAGATCGGAAAGGTCTTGGCGATCGATCAAAGTTCATTTCCACTCCAGGATGGACAAGAAGAATTGCGCCAGGAGGCCCTGCTTGCGCTTACGTCTCTCGGTTACAACAGGCCGATCGCCGAAAAAGCACTGCGACAAGTTCTGACTGAAGCGAAGGGAGAAAAACTCTCACTCCAGACCCTCATCAAGAGGGCTCTCCACTCCACAAACTCTGCCTGAACGGCAGACAATCGAGACGTTCCCATCCCGATCGATTGACATGGAAACTCTCTCACGTTCTTGCTACCTTTTGCATATATGAGGACATCAGACCACACTTCACCTGAACGACTCGAAAACGAGTTGGAGCTCGACCAGACGCTTCGCCCGAGCCAGCTCGAGGACTTTGTCGGCCAGCGTAAGCTGGTCGAAAATTTGCGCGTCTTCATCTCGGCTGCGAGACAGCGGAAGGAGCCTCTCGATCATGTCCTGCAGATTGGTTCAACCAGTATATAAACTCGGTCACAGTTGTTCTCCTTTACTCTATGTTGGTGAAGTAGCGCACCAGACCCTTGGAGGTAATCGACGAAGCTCTCGCTAGGTCCTCCTTCGGCTTCCTCTCCAAACCGTAGGCCTCTGTGCCTGTCTCCATGTATCCCGCTGACCTGAGCCTCTTGCAGATCTCTTCGCCATGCTCTGAGGTCTTAGTTTCCAGGGTGAGCTGGACCTCCACTTGGCCGACGGGCAGGGGAAGGCCGGTGCGGTGGTGCTCGACCTCCAGGACGTTCACCTTTATGGCAGCGATGTGATCTAGGAGATGAGCCAAGCGGCCGGGACGGTCATCCATCTTGACCCTGATAATGAGGTACCGACCTGCTGTGGTCAACCCATGTTCCACTACTCTGTCTAACAGCCCTACATCGATGTTGCCTCCGCTGAGAACGGCGACCACCGTCTGGCCCTGGCAAGACACCTTGCCCGAAAGGAGAGCCGCGAGGGGTGTTGCTCCTGCTCCTTCCACTAGTAGCTTGGTTCGCTCCAAAAGGAGCACCATGGCCTGGCTTATCTCCTCCTCGCTCACCTCGACCATGTCGTCCACGAGTTTCAACATCATTGGCAGAGTTAGCTGGCCGGGGGCTCCTACGGCGATGCCGTCGGCCAGGGTGTTGTGGGGAGTTACGGACATCACGCGCCTCTCCGTATAGGATCGCAGGGCCGCAGTAGCCGCGGAGGCCTGGACTCCGATAATCCGCACCGACGGCCGAAGAGCCTTGACGGCTAAGGCCACACCGCTGATGAGGCCGCCCCCGCCTACGGGCACTAGTATGACATCGGCTTCAGTGACCTGCTCCAACACCTCCAGCCCCAGAGTCCCTTGGCCTGCGATCACGTGGGGATCGTCAAAGGCGGGGATCAGAGTGAGGCCCTCATTATACTCCAGCTCCCTTGCCTTGGACACGGCCTGGTCGAAGTTGTCCCCGTGAAGGATGACCTTCGCGCCGTACCCCTTGGTGGCCTCCACTTTAGCTAGGGACGCCATCTCAGGCATAACTATGGTGGCTCGCACCCCCAGACGGGAGGCGGCCAGGGCTACCCCCTGAGCGTGATTGCCCGCGCTGGCGGCCACTACCCCTTTGGATCGCGCCTCTGGAGAGAGGTTAGACATTTTGTTGAAAGCGCCTCGGACTTTGAATGACCCGGTCCGTTGCAGGTTCTCCGCCTTGAGGAAAAGGCGGCACCTTGCCATGCGGCCAATGGACTCCGAAGAGAGGACAGGAGTGCGGTGCACCAGGTCCTGTATTGCGGAATGGGCTTTCAAGATGTCGTCTATGGTTATCATCGAGGCTATGCTACCATCGGTGCGCTTAGAGACGCAACAATCCCCAGAAGGTGACCCATCAGGGACAAGGATGGTGGTGTGGTATAATATGGCCTTGGGCACAGAAAATTTGATGGAGTTCTGAATGTCAAAATCATCGTCCCGGCGAATATTCCGAGGCTGGTCAATTGTGGCCATGACCATGGTCTCCAGCTTCATGGCCTCAGGCGCCTCCAACGTCGTGATGTCGGTTGTTCTCAAACCAATGACCCTGGAAATGGGGTGGACTAGGACTATGGTGACGGGGGCGCTAACGGCAGGAAGCGTTGCTGGGGGCTTGCTTGCCCCTTTCGCAGGTAGATTGGCCGACCGCTTTGGCCCCAGGGCTTTGATGCCCACAGGGGCTCTGGTGGTTGGTGGGGCGTTCCTGGCCCTGGCGAGAATCGGAAGTTTGTGGCATCTCTACGTGGCCTACGTAGTGGCTAGGGCCTTGTCTACTAACGCCATGGCTGGGGTGGTGCCTCTCACGGCAGTTACCAACTGGTTCGTAGCCAAGAGGGGGCGCGCCATGGGACTAACCACCATGGCCCTGCCTTTGGGTGCTTCCGCCTTGGCCTTCACGTCCCAGCTTATAATCGAGGCTTCCAGTTGGCGCAACGTTTATTCCCTGCTTGCTTTGATGACCTGGGTCCTGGTGGTAGCTCCCTCATGGATAGTGATGCGCCGAAGTCCGGAGGACTTGGGGTTATTGCCAGATGGAGAATCCCCGGCCCAGGTATCGGGTAGCGAAAGGGAGTCGCCTAAGGAAGGTGTGATCCGGGCGGATTTTAGCTGGACCGTTTCCGAAGCCGTAAGGACGCAGGCCCTGTGGCTTATTATCTCCAGCTTCTTCGCGGCCCTCCTCGCTAACGGCTCTATAGGGTTCCATCAGGTGGCTTACTTTACCGACATGGGGATATCGGCCAAAGTCGCAGCCAGCGTCTTGAGCGTTTATGCCCTCTCCGGGGCTATATCTAACTTCACCTGGGGATTTTTGGCCGAGAAGTTCCACGAGCGTCGCTGCGCTATTATTGCCAACTTCCTATCAGCCGCTGCGGTGGCGATGCTGATATTCATAAGGAGCGCGCCATTGGCGTACCTTTGGGCCGTCTGCTTCGGCCTTGCCGCCAGAGGCGAGGGTGAGTTGATAAACCTTCTCATCGGTCGCTACTACGGCAGAGGCTCTTTCGGCAGTATATCTGGAGTTGTAGTGCCCTTCCAGATGCTGGCTCTGGGTCTTGGGCCGCTGATTGCTGCTGCGGCCTATGATCTCACAGGCTCTTACTCCGGGGTGTTCACGATGTTCGTCTTCACCTATGTGATCTCGGGTTTCCTGGTGCTGATGGCCAAGCCTCCCAAGCTACCTGAGAG
The DNA here is from genome assembly GCA_015661185.1 of Bacteroidota bacterium. Lineage (GTDB taxonomy): Bacteria > Bacteroidota > Ignavibacteria > UBA10030 > UBA10030 > UBA9647. Next base: position 4,712 of record JACVXU010000002.1, on the reverse strand, counting down.
GGCCTATTCTCAGGAGGCTCTTGCTCAAGAGCCTCGGTGACTTAGGTGGATGATCTCCTTACCGTACTCAGGTGTTTCTCCCAGAGGGGATGCACCTCATCGGAAGAAGGGAGGCTGGCGACAGCGCCCCGTCCTCTTACCTTCAAGGATGCAGTAACTACTGCCAGCGCCGCCGCCGATACAGTGTCCATACCGGTGGCAATACCGTGGAGAAAGGCGCCGTTAAAGGCATCCCCGGCTCCCGTCGTGTCCACAACCTTCACCGCTGGAGCTGGTATGGTTACCATTCCTCCGCTGCTGGCCTCTCCAACGGCGCATCCATCGCCGCCGGTCTTCACTGCCACCACCTTTACGCCTTTGTCCCAGAAGTGGTGAATAACTTCCTCAGGTTCGGAGAGACGGATAAGGCCCCGGGTGTCATCGGGGGTGCTGGCGAAGACTATGTCCAGGTAAGGCATGATCTCTTCCAGGGCTGATCTCGCATCCTCCAGGGATGGCCAGAGTGATGGACGGAGATTGAGGTCATAGGAGACGATTACTCCCGCCTCCTTCGCCATCTGACAGGCCATCAGGACAGCCCCCCTACAGGATGGAGAGATAGCCTGGCTTATGCCCGTGACGTGGAGAATTGTAGAGGTAGCTATGTACGATTGGTCTAAGTCATGGGGGGTGAGGGTGGAGGCGGCACTGCCAGACCTGTAATACGTGAACTCTCGTTGGCCTCCTGGTATCACAGAGACGAAGTACACTCCGTTGTATCCTGGCACAACCTGGACGCGAGACGTGTCTACTCTCTCTAGCTGCCATCCGTTGAGGAGGCCGGGGGCGAAGGGGTCATCTCCAACTTTGGTTATGTATCCCGTTGAAGAGCCCAGTCGGGAGGCGGCAACCAGGGTATTTAGGGAATCGCCCCCGAAGGACCTGTGAAATACCGTGGCCTCTGGGAGGGGAGCCGTGGCGTACAGCTCCACCATACATTCCCCGATGGAAATTATGTCAGGCACTCCCGGTGTTCGGCTATAGCTAGCTCCCGGTATGATCCCTGGCAGTCTCTCTCCCATCCGGAGTATCCAGTGCTGGCGCACCTATCCAGGATAGCCTGCCAGACCCCGTACTCCTCCAGGCTGCCCACATGTTTGGGCCAGGTAAAGGATACTATGTTCTGGGGCATTGGGAATCGGGGACGCAACTCTTTGAGGTGGCGGAACCGTTCCGCTGCCGATCCGACCCTGGGGACTACTTTGACTATGGGGCCCTCCTGGTCGTCGTGGCGGGCATCTATAAGCAACCTCTTGTCAATATGAGGAAAACGTATCAGCATGACATCGGCGCTACTGATGACGCGCTTGATCTCAGCTATATCTACAGAGAATTCGTTGTCCATCATGTAAGGCGGTCATTCCTTTAACGGAAGTCACAATCTTCCCTGCCTAGAACCACCGTCGGAGCCACACCGGTAGCCAGGCTGGCCTATTCCTGGGAAGATCTATAGGGTGTCCGCGCCAGCGCATCTGTTTATCTCTACGGCCTCCTGAACTTAGCGCTAGGAGGAAGGATGCGAAGAATAGTATCACCCCCAGCACTCCGGCGTAGCGGGCTATGCCGGGCAAAGCGAAGCGGAGGAAGTAAGAGGCCACGATGATGAGCAAGCTAGATAGCATCAGCTTTTCAGGGGCTATCCAAAACCTACTAATTTTGCTGATGAACCCCTGCCACCGGTACTGCCAGTAGATGACTACCCGTCCGATCCTTCGGGAAACGGTGTCTCTGGGGGTAAAGTCACCCAGTTTGGCTAACAACTCATCGATTTCTCGCTCAAACCTGTTAGACATATCCTCCTCCCATAGGGCTTCTAGCTTTAATTGTACATCAAGCCCCTACCTCTGTCCAGACAAATGAGAAGGCTATCAAATCCTGAGGCTGTGATCTTGGTCTAGAAGTTCCATTCCGTTAAAAGCTTCTTCTCCAGCTCAGTTATCTCTTCTTCAGAGCCCTTTTGGTTGCTGTCGCTCAACGCATTAACTAACTGCTTATTCACCGCTCGCAGCCTTTGGGCCACGACCCGTCCCAGATTGTAGATGACTTTGTAGGCGGCTACGCTGCCTCGGCTCATCAGGTCGTGGACCTCATCGGTTTCCAGGCGTAGCAGAACTGTCTCCTCTGAGGCCACCGCGCTGGCGGAGCGGGTCTGCTGGTCAAGTAGGGCCAGCTCTCCGAGTATGGAACCCTCGGGCAGGCTGGCGATGGTGCGCGCTTCGTCGCCGACTCCCACCCTAATGTCTACCCTACCTCTCAAGATCACATACAGGGCGTCGCCGGGAGAGCTTTCGTCGAAGACGACCTGGCCTTGGCGGTAGGCTACCTTGACGATTATTGTCGCAATCTCCCTCGTCTCATCAGGGGTAAGGCCGTAGAAGGCGGGAAGGAAAGCGAGTAGGGCAGGAGGAAACCCTCCCTTCTCCTGTGCGCCTTTGGGAGCCTCGACTCCCGCAGACATCTCTTTGAACTGGTCTTTATAGTCCCAAGAAAACCTCAGCACAACCTACTCTCCCCAGTTACAAGTTACACGATCTCTCGATTCGGTAGAACATCCGCTGTGATCTCTATCGGTATCAGGCTCACCCATCATACTTAGAACCGCCAATGCCAAAATACAACATGCCGGCCAAGTGGACAATCTGGCAAAGGATACGCTATGTGTGCTATAAAATACCATATTTCCCATTCTTATGCCACTATACCCACTGGGCGCTCGACTTTTCTTGACCCTGATGCAGTGGCTACCCTATAATTTAGCCGCTCGCCAGGAATATGGTGGGCTTGCCACTATTGCCAGGAGTGGTAAATTGGGAATAACAACCTTAGGGATTGAATCATGCCTGACGATGTAGAGACTATCAAAAACGAGGCTCTAAAGGAGCTGGAATCTATAGGCGAAGTAAAGCGTCTGGATGAGTGGCGGGTGGCCTACCTGGGCCGAAGCGGTCGCCTGACCGCCGTCCTGCGGACTCTGGGGGCCCTTCCCCTGGAGGAACGCCGGGCTTTGGGCCAGCGGGCCAACGAGGCGAAGACGGCACTGGAAGAGGCCCTGGCCCAGCGAGAAGGGGTGATAAGGGAGCAAGAAATGGCCCAGAGCGTAGCCGCTGGGCGAATAGACGTAACCCTGCCTGGCCGTTCGGCCCCACTGGGAAGGTTGCACCCTTCGACCCAGATGGTGCGAGAGATCTGCGACGCCTTCGTCACCATGGGATTCCAGGTGGTGGAGGGTCCCGAAGTGGAGTGGGACTACTATAACTTCGAGGCGTTGAACATCCCCAAGGACCATCCTGCTCGGGATATGTGGGACACGCTCTGGATCACTCCGCCCTCGGAGAGCGAGCGGCCCATGCTCCTCCGCACCCACACCTCGCCGATGCAGGTGCGGGTCATGGAGAAGACTCGTCCGCCGGTGCGAGTTGTGGTGCCGGGAAAGTGCTATCGTTACGAGGCCACGGACGCTACCCACGAGTCCCAGTTCTACCAGATCGAGGGTCTAGCGGTGGACGAGAACATCACCTTCGCCGACCTGAAGGGCACCCTCTACCAGTTCGCCCAGCGGATCTTCGGCCAGGGGCGAAAGGTACGGTTCCGCTGCGACTACTTCCCCTTCGTGGAGCCGGGGGTGGATATGTCCATCGACTGCTTCTTCTGCGAAGGATCGGGGTGTCGGATCTGCAAGGACTCTGGGTGGATAGAGATCATGGGCGCAGGTATGGTGCATCCCAACGTGCTGCGGAAAGTGGGCTACGACCCGGAGGTGTACACTGGATTCGCCTTCGGCATGGGGCCGGAGCGCATCGCCATGCTAAAGTACGGCATCGACGACATCCGCCTCTTCTACGCCAACGACCTGCGGTTTCTGCGGCAGTTCTAGAGTTGATTCTCCCTCCCCTGGCGGGAGGGAGTTAGAGGGAGGGGGGTCCTTCGACAGGCTCAGGATGAACGGGTTATATTCCCGTTCGTGGTGAGCTTGTCGAACCACAAGAGTGGTAGGATGATGGTGTAATGCTAACCCGATTAGCCATCTAAAACTTCAAAAGCATCGGCGACCCAGGAGTGGACCTGGCGCTGCGGCCCCTCACCTTCCTGGTAGGCACCAACGGCTCCGGCAAGAGTAGCGTGCTGGAAGCGCTGGCGTTTTTTCTCCGATGAGTATGGCACAAGAATCCTTTATCCCGATAAATTTACTAACTTGCTAGGACAAATTCCATGAAGATCTCTCTCAAGTGGCTTAAAGAGTACGTAGACATAATATTGCCGCCGAAGGAGCTAGCCCACCGCCTCTCCATGTCCGGCACCGAGGTGGTGGGCGTCCAAGTCATCGGCGGCGAGTGGGATCGCGACAAGGTGCTGGTGGGGCGCATCGCGAAGCTGGAGAAGCACCCCAACGCCGACCGGCTTCAGCTCGCCACCGTGGACACGGGAGGCCGAGAGAGCACCGTAGTGTGCGGGGCCTGGAATATCGCCGCCGGGGACATGGTCCCCTTCGCTCAGGTGGGGGCCCGGCTTGTCGACGGCCACACCGGGGAGTCCGCCATCCTCCAGGCCGCCCGCATTCGGGGCGTGGTCTCCGAGGGCATGGTGTGCTCGGAGAAAGAGCTCGGGTTGGGTGATGACCACTCCGGCATTCTCATCCTGCCGCCCGACGCTCCCCTGGGCGCGTCCCTGGCCGA
>JACVXU010000227.1 GCA_015661185.1 Bacteroidota bacterium | reverse complement strand
CCTTTTTCGCCAGACCTGTAGACTTTCGGCATTGGTTAAAGAAGAACCATGCCTCGGCGACAGTGCTCTGGGTTGGCTTTCACAAGAAGGGAACCGGCAAGCCGAGCATGAGCTGGCCCGAATCTGTTGATCAGGCCCTGTGCTTCGGCTGGATCGATGGATTGAGGAAGTCTTTCAACACAGAGAGCTACATGATACGCTTTACGCCGCGAAAGCCCACGAGTATCTGGAGCGCGGTGAATACCAAAAGAGCACGGGACCTGACCCGGCTTGGGCTGATGCAGCCGGCTGGCACGAAGGCCTTCCAGCGACGCGATGCGGGGAAGTCAATTCGCTACTCGTTCGAGCAGACACATGTCAAATTGAAACTTGCTTACGAAAAACAATTCCGCACCAATCAGCGCGCCTGGGAGTTCTTTCAATCCCAACCACCGGGGTACCGGAAGACCGCAACGTGGTGGGTGGTGAGTGCAAAACAGGAAGCTACGCGGCAGAGACGATTGGCCACTTTGATCTCCGATTCGGAGACCGGCAGGAGAATCGCACCGCTGCGGCGAGAGAAGATTACAGAGATCTAGTCGGTTTGACACGATATCATGAAATCACTCACCGGTGTTGTCGGGAGCGGAGCTCCCGACAAGCAGATGGAGCCGAGTAGGTGCCACGCACCTACCCGGTGATTCCCATAAGGTGCGTGGCACCTTGCGGGCGTCTTTCACGGTTCGTCAGTGCTTCCGGATGGTGCGCCGGGTGGGAGTGGCCGTCAAGGGGTCTTCCGGCCACGGATGCTTCGGATACCGGGCGCGGAGCTGCTTTCTAATTTCAGGATAGACATTCTCCCAAAAACTGCGGAGATCCTGTGTCACGGCCAGCGGCCGGGCAGCAGGGGAGAGCAGGTGAATGGTGACAGGAATTATTCCGCCCCCGACACGGGGAGTTTCGATCAGCCCGAACAACTCCTGGAGTTTCACAGAAAGCGCGGGGTGATCGCTTGGTGTGTAATCGAGTGTGATACGCGAACCGCTGGGCACCAGTAATTGCGAAGGGGCAAGACGGTTGAGTTCTCGCAATTGTTGGTGCGTAAACATTCCTCGAAAAATTTCGACAAGATCCAGCCGCTGCAGCTGATCCAGCTTCCACATCCCATCAAGAAACGGCGCCAACCATCGCTCGAGTGACCCTGTAAGTGTTTCGTCCGAGAGGTCTGGCCACTCAGATGTATCTTTGATCGATCTCCGGATCCACTGAACACGTGACCGGAACTGCTGTGACTCCTTCTCCCACGGCAGGCACCGCAAGCCGGTTCGGCGAATTCCTTCTATCAGGGACCGCGTAATTTCTTCCCCTGCAGGCTTCAACGATTGCTCGCTTAGCACGACGGCTCCGAGCTTTCGTACACTTCTGGCTCTCACTTGCTGCTTCGCATCATTCCATTCAATCTCTGTCTCGTTCACAATCTCATCCGAAAACGCCGACTCGAGTTCACTCTCTTTAATAGAAGCAGCGAGATAGATTTTCGCGTCGCCGCTGCCCGCATCAACATCTGCAATTGCAAGAAACTCCTCACGCGCAAGATTCCCCTGCGGCAGCACAGCAATTGTACCGTTGGCAAGCTGGTACTGGCCCAAGCGCTCGGGCCGTTTTCGTGCAATGCGCTCCGGATATGCAAAAGCCACGAGAATCCCGCACTCTGAGTTGTTCTCTCGCTCATCGTGTATATCCAGCATCTCCATCAGTCGCCGTTTCTGCGCTGTTATCCGATCGCGCACGCCCGGTGTCACTCCATGGCCGGTGCGAAACGCATCGATGCGCGAGGCCAAATCCACATCCGCTTTCGCTCCGGTCCCCAGGAGTTCGCGCTCTTCAAGTATTGCAGCAAGTTCACATGCAGCCGCTCCGCGACCAATTTCTTTTCCCTTGATGATCATATGTGCGAACCGTGGATGTATTGGCAACGCAGCCATTGTCCGGCCGTGCGGAGTGAGTCGTCCATCAGCTGTCAGCGCACCAAGGCTTTTGAGGATTCCCTGGGCCTGAACGAGGTTCGCTGATAGTGGGCGATCAAGAAACGAAAGGCCTTCGCCCGTCGGTGCCCCCCACAGAGCTAAGTCGAGAGCTACATGTGCCAGGTCGGAAACGCGAATCTCCGGCACCGGGTATTCGGGCAATTGCGCATGCTCTTCTTCCCTCCACAATCTATAACAGACTCCTGCGCTTTGTCTTCCCGCCCGACCGCGTCGCTGATCGGCAACCGCTCGTGAAACAGGAATCGTCACGAGTCCTGACATGCCCCGCCGCGGATCGAACCGCGCTGCACGTGCCAGTCCGGAATCCACAACGATCCGCACTCCATCGATCGTCAGACTTGTCTCAGCAATACTTGTCGAGAGTATGACTTTTCGTTTGCCCGACCGTGCAGGAGCGAGTGCGGCTTCTTGAACAGTTAGAGATAAATCGCCGTGAAGGATGTGAACGATGACGTCATCAGGTGATACACTCTGAAGTTTTTCTTCAACGCGACGGATTTCTCGTATACCTGGGAGGAAAACGAGAATATCTCCTTCTTCCGTGGTAAGAGCACGGGACACAACCTCCACGATTCGAGCTTCGAGCGGTTTGTCCGATGTGAACCGGGAATATCTTGTCTCAACGTGAAATGCTTTACCTACGCTCTCAATAACAGGGGCATCGCCGAGCAGGTGCGCAACGGCAACTCCATCGAGCGTGGCTGACATGATCAACACGCGTAGGTCGTCCCGCAAGTGCTTCTGCACATCGAGCGTGAAGGCGAGGCCGAGATCGGCGTGAATGCTCCGCTCATGAAATTCATCGAAGATGACAAGGCTCACGCCGGGTAATTCGGGATTGTCATGAAGCATTCGTGTCAGAATTCCTTCTGTCACAACCTCAACGCGCGTAGCCTTGCTGACGGCGGCATCACCGCGAATGCGATAGCCGACGGTTTGTCCCACCCGTTCGCCCAATCGTTGTGCCATGTATGCTGCAGCGCGCCGGGCGGCGAGACGGCGGGGTTCCAGCATCAGGATTTTCCCTTTTCCCAACCAGGCAGCTTCAAGCAACGCGAGTGGGACACGCGTAGTTTTGCCTGCACCTGGGGGAGCGCTCAGCACCGCGCAACGAGAGGCAGCCATTGCATCGATAAGCGCTGGTACGACTTCATCAACGGGGAATGAGGAGAACATGTTCTTCATTTGACTGAGGAAATATGCGAAATATGGATCAGGTTTCATACTTTACTACCTTTCGAAAAGCCCCTATCTTACATATTACACGGAGCCGATTTAACCACTTCCCACTTCAAGCGTATCATCCACAGTGAGAGAATACAAGAACGATATTGTGAGCCACCTGGGTAAAGTTGAGGAAAATGTGGTTACCCGTTCGCAGTGCAGGGATCTCGCCGCGTTCGAGCAGCTCGTTCGGAAGTACCAGCCATACGCATTCTCTCTTGCGATGAAATTCCTCTGCGATGAAGCAGAAGCTTCTGACGTTGTTCAGGATTCGTTTCTTCGGGTTTGGAAAAACATCGATCGCTATGATCCGAATCAGAAATTTACAACGTGGCTCTACAAGATTGTCGTCAATCTGTGCGTTGACCGGTTCCGTGCTCTCAAACGAAGCCGGAACATTTTTCTCTCGCGGGACCGTGATCCTGTTATGGAGGACCTACCCGATGAGCGCGATTGGGAGACAATGCGCTCCCATGAGCAGCTGGCAGATATTATCAGGACTCTCTCAGGTCAGCTTTCGCGAAAACAACGGCTGGTCTTCACATTGCGAGACCTTCAGGATTTAACTGTGGATGAGGTAGCGGAAATAACCGGCCTTTCGATCGGCAGCATCAAGACGAATCTACACTATGCGCGGAAATCCATTCGGGATGTGCTGGTGCGACACTATGGAGTTGTGAGGGGTGACCTATGAGCTGCGAACGGTATCAGCGATTGCTTCATCTCAATCGATCGGGCGAGATCTCCAAACAGGAGGCAGACGATCTTCGTCAACACCTCAGGCTGTGCGAGAAGTGTTCGCTTGAGTTCCAGCGCATCCGACGCGCCGATGGGTTTATTGACCCCCTGAGGTCTTCTTCTCCTGCGCCGTCAAACCCCGGGCAGCTCACTGCCGACATCATGCGGCGCGTACGGGAAGAGGTGTCAGGCGAGCCGGCCCGGAATATCGTAGATCGCGTTCTTGATTTCTTCCTGATTCCCAGCGTCCGCTACTCCGCTGTCGTCGTCATTTCTTTTGTGGGCACTGCCTTTGTCCTACAATCGCTTATCCTGCTCGACGACATTTCGAATCTCGAGAACCGCATGGTGTCTCTGTCGGGGCAGCGCACCGGAGCAGTCTATTCGGCCCGCTCCGAGACGTTGCGTGAGGTTGCACAATCGGCGAAGGCGCAACCGTTGACGGGCACACTCCCTTTTACTGTCACCGACGGCCGTATTCAGGTGCCCGCAAAAATTGTAGATCTCTACTTGAATAACAACACTCTTAAAAATCTGCCCGTGATTATTGGCACGTCGGCGTTGCGTGTCGACCCCAAGACGCTTGAGAAAATAGTCGGTGAGATCAGGGCGACCGTAGAACTCATCTTTCATGCTGGATAAGCAAGGAGCGTTTTTATGCGAAACAATAAGGCTTCATCCGTTACGATGGTCTGCTGTCTTGGCCTCCTGTTGATCGGCGGGTGCCTGGACATTACCACGACAAGCGAGGTGAAACGCGACGGGAGTATTGTCCGCACCATCACGTTCACGGGCGATTCTTCCGCGGTCTATAGCGGAAATTTCCCCGTGGAGCTCGACTCTCACTGGACCAAGAGCACAGTAAAAACCAGTGAGAAAAAATACACCCTCACGGCAACGCGGACATTTCGGAACGCCGACGAGATGAATAAGACGGTGCAGGGACAATTCGGCAAAACTCTTCAGTACCGGATTGCCCTGGAAAAGTCTTTTCAATGGTTCTTTACTGTGTACCGGTACGAGGAGGTAAACCTCCCATTCGCACAATTCACATCAATTCCGATGAAGGATTATCTCTCTCAGGAAGAGATCGAGTGGTTCAAAATAAAAATTCTCAATGGGGAGCTCAAGGAGGGAAAGAAGACCCTTGAAGACAGCCTGATCGCCGAGCGAATCAGCCCGCGTTCCGAAGAGTGGACATCGCAGAATCACTTCGCCCCCTTCTTCTCAACATTTCTTTCCGGCGTCGCGGCCTTGAATGATCCGGCACTCACGGCTGCTGGCGTTGAATCCCTCAAAGACTCACTTTATCGGCACTCGACAAAAGCCATCGAATCAAATAAGTTTGACACGCTGCATCTCATCTTCAGGCACGTTTTGAAAACACCCGCGGTAGAAAAAGTATGGCAGACTAACGTGCGCGCATTTGAGGAGATTGAGCGAAAGATCGAATTCGAACAGTCGATCGGCAAGCACAACTACGTGACGTCTGTGATTATGCCCGGTTTGATCACAGGATCGAATGCTCGAAAGCTCGAAGCCAACAAGGCCACGTGGCAGGAATTCCTGGGATTGGCCTCATACTTCGAATATACGATGTGGGTGGAATCGAGGCAGGTAAATTGGTGGGCCGTGATTGTTGCCTGCGTTCTTGTGGTATCTCTGATGACTGCCTTGATCATCTCCGTGCTGCGCCGGCGAAGCCGTGCGCAATAATGGCAGGTGCCACGCACCTTCACGGCAGAAGTCCGACTTCTTCGGGATTTCACTCGGTAGAAGTCGGACTTCTCAAATGGTGTG
>JACVXU010000042.1:2034-20006 GCA_015661185.1 Bacteroidota bacterium | reverse complement strand
CGGCATCGGGACTTGTGACTGCCATCGGGATGGCGAGGATCGCGGCATAGAGCAATGTCTTTCTCTTCATGAGATGTGGAGCCCTTTCAATCGATGTTCATGGTAATAGAACACTGACAACACTGATGTGACTGATTCACACAGATGATGCTGCGATGAGGTGGAGAGTGCCCGGGAAACGGAAGCTGGGACCGTAAACGCTCAGCGGAGGAAGAGGACGGCCACTCCAGCAACAGCAACAACCGCTCCGATGATCGCGCGCCACGAGCCACTCCAGCAACAGCAACAACCGCTCCGATGATCGCGCGCCACGAGACCTGCTCTTTCAAAACGAACCGAACGATGGGGAGCATAAGAATCGGGACGGTCGCCATCAACGTCGCCGATATCCCCACACTTGTATATGCCACGGAGATCAGGCTCAGCGTGATCCCCAGAAACGGACCCAGGAAAGCCCCAAGGAAGGTTAGCGAGAGTGCTTTCCGGTCTCTCAAATAGAGAGCGAGCACATCGTTGTATTCGCCGGCCAGCCTCGCGATCGGAAAGATAATAACGACGGCAGACACGATGCGAATCAGCGTGGCGACGAAGCCATTGACGGGCCCTTCGTTGAAGGCCATTTTTGCCAACACCAGACCTCCGGCCTGGCCCGCTGCTGCGATGAAAGCGTAGATGATTCCCCTGATGTATGGTTCAGGATGGCCTGACGAAGTTTCGCGACGTTCAAGGACCACGAGTGCGATGCCGAGCAAGGTCACCGCCATGCCGATGAATCCCATCGAACCGAGAATCTCCCCGAGCAAGAGGTACGCCAGCAGCGCGCTCATCGCCGGGGCAGCGGACATGATCAACATCCCGGTTCGAGCACCGATGCTCTCGTATGCTTTGAACAGGAATGTATCCCCTATCACAAGTCCAACGATGCCGCTGATGACAAGGTTCCGGAGCTGCGATGTGGAGAGATGAAACTCGATGCCGGCAAGAAGGACAACTGCAAGAAGAAGAACGGCGGCAAAGAGCAGCCGGGTGACGTTGAGCCTCACCGAGCCGACACGAAGGGCTGCGGCAGAAAACGCAAGCGCGCTGCCAGACCAACAACACGCCGTCAGCAGCGCGCACACTTCACCGACATAATTCATGCTTTGTTACTCATGCATTGCTGATCGAAAAAAGGTCTTTTTCTCTGATCAAACGCCTTCTGTGCCGGAGAATAGGGATTGAAGATTCAGCGACCCGGCCCGCGATTTGCTGGCCAGACTCACGTAAGTCCTCGCCAAAGCGTCCTTCCCCGCCCCAAGCACCGTGGCAACAAGACCGAGCGCTTCGCCGTACTCGGACGGAGGAAGGCCTTTAATGATGCGGGCCCAGATCGCCTCCTCAAGCACGTTGAACGCGGTCTGCACTTCGGAGAGATCGTATCCTGCGGCAAATCGCTCCCGTCCGATCGTTTCCGCATATGAGATCATCGGACCGAGGTTGCGCTCTTTGACAGCCCGCGACGTAAGGACGTACAGTGCTTTCAGGCGCTGGTGTGTATGCTCTTTTCCGACATGCTCATAATTCTTGAGATGAGCGCGTTCAACCGCTACTTCTGCGGCGACCAGGATTTCACTGGAAGAATCCTGCAATAGTTTCACGAGTTCCATAAGTCCGCTCCAACAAGATCATTCCCGCTATCGTATTTCGAGGTAGTCCCGATCCGGCAATTTTGGGAATGGCGCATGGGGTTCAGTCTGATACCAGAAGGCAACCGACGCAATGTCATCCTGCAGCGGAAGATATCTTCCTTCCGATCTCCAGCCGAGAGCCTGAATCGTGATCTTGAGATCTTTCTCAAACCGGACGGGATCCATGATGTGCCACCGGTAGAGGCCGAATCGTTGCTGCGAATTGTAGAGACCGTCTGGCCTGATCACCTGGGCAAGACCGACGTAGGGCGTAAGGAACTCCTGGTACTGATGCGTCACCTGGTTTTCAAAATTGTATGAACCGCAGAAGTAGTCTTCTGTTCCGGTCCCGCAGATCGTGGGATATTCACCATCTCCATCAAGAAAGAACTTGATTTCCCCTTCCCCCCACCACCCACCATTGTTCACTCCCCAGGCGAGGTACGTGCCGACAAACTGCCCCCACCCTTTCACTCCATCGAGAATGGAATAGACGGACTTATAGGGAAGCGGATTGACCCTGCGAAACTGTGCGTGGAAATAGGCAAAGTCCGCCGGAACATCCGTGAGAGTATAATCTACCTGGTAGTACAGTGTCATGTCGGCTTCACCGATGTTCTCCATGGTGATCCTGCACGATTTTCGGAACGGCATTTCCCAATAGCAATTGAACGCACTGCCGGGATTGACTGCAACCGGAAGGGACGAGATGTGAGCGTAGGTCCCCCAGCCATTGCCGAAGAAATCGCCGACAGGCGCTTCGACCGAAGGTTCTTTCTCACCATCCCAATAGATGCGCAGGATCGAGTATCGCCACGTTCCCGAAGGAGTCATCCAGATATGTTGAATTGCGCCCGGACCATCGATCGCCGCCAGTGTGAAGGTACTTCGCTTTTCAATCTTGACGGACGGCGAGATTTTCCACCCCTTGCCCAAGTCCCGGCCAGCTTTTTCTCCCGTGCCGGTCGTAGCCATTCCCGCTTTCCCTTTTTCTCCCGTGAAGTTCTCCGCCGAAATCGAACGGGTCTTCGCTTTTGAAAGTCGCGAGAGATTGCCCAAACCCATCTGGAGTCCATTGTACGATGTCCCTTGTGCGTCGAGCTCTTGCGCCATAAAGCCTCCCACTAGAAGTAAACAGAGGAAACGGATTGTGCGATTCATGGGGGTACCTCCTTGTTAAGTGAGGTTCAACTCTTTTGGAAGGATCGTTCCGAACGAAGGTACCTGATATGTATTTCATTTGCAAGATGAACGCGTGGAGCCCGGGCCTGAAACAACGAAGCCCCCGTGGGGAGAAGGTCTCCATGAGACATTTCATACATGGGACGACACTCAGCGGTCCAGTGGCTCCGGTACTAGGAGGTTGCGGGAAAAACCCATCCTCAAAGAAGAACTGAACCGCCAAGGCGCCAAGAACACAAAGAGGTTTCTTGAATTCTGGTTGAAAAACCAGTTTCAATATCACCTTGGCGTTCTTTGTGTCTTGGCGGTCTTCTTTTTCAGCACGCCGCAAGTGCAAGGCAATATCTTGTTTCCGTTTGGATGAAAAAGCCGTACTATGAAACATTGAGCGACATTCAATTACTCCCCACACCTAATACTATAGAAAGGACTCATCGTTGAAACCACGTGTGATGGTTGTTGGTATCTTCCTTCTCGTGCCGGCTCTTCTTTGCTCGCAGGGGAAAGAACCACTCAAAACCCAAAAAGAAAAGGTGAGCTACAGCATCGGCCTCGACTTCGGCAAGAACATGAAACGTCAGTCGATCGAGCTCAATCTCGATTTATTGCTCCGCGGCATCAAAGACGGCTTGAACAACGCGAAACCTGCTCTGACAGACGTCGAGATGCAGGAATGTATGGGTGCTTTCCAAAAGGAGATGATGGCAAAAATGTCAGAAAATTCGAAGAAAGCAGGCGAGAAGAACAAGAAAGAAGGTGAAGTCTTTCTTGCCGAAAACAAGAAGAAGCCGGGAATCATCACTCTTCCCAGCGGAATGCAGTACAAGATCATGAAAGAAGGGACGGGGAAGTCGCCGAAATCAACCGACACCGTGACGACACACTATCGGGGCACGACTCTTGACGGCAAGGAATTCGACAGCTCGTACAAGGGGGGGCAACCTGCGTCATTCCCGTGTAACCGGGTCATCGCGGGCTGGACTGAAGCCTTGCAGCTCATGAAAGTTGGATCGAAATGGCAACTGTTCATCCCCTCGAACCTCGCATACGGAGAGAATGGAGCCGGCCAGGATATCGGACCCAATGCCACACTGATCTTCGACGTAGAGCTTCTCGGAGTGAAATAGCGAACCATCCATCGCGACCCTTGCGGGGGTGATGGGTCCGTTTGATGGTCAAGTCACAGAGTGTTCAGGAAGGGCTGGAGACAGGGAGGCGTGAAAGCTCGATGGTAAACGTCGAGCCTTTGCCCAGTTCGCTTTCGGCATATATTCTGCAGCCCATCAGGTCGCAGAGTGACCGCGAGATCGTCAGACCGAGCCCCACACCTTCAACATCCTGGCCCGTTTCCTGTCCGCCCCGCTCGAAGGCCTCGAAAATCGTCTCAAGCCTGTCCTCTGGAATCCCAACCCCCGTATCGCTCACATCGATCCGTACAGGGCAGCGATCCTCATCAACGGTTACACGAACCGTGATGGATCCCCGTTCGGTAAATTTTAGAGCATTGGCCAGAAGATTGATCAACACCTGCTTAAGCTTTTGCCTGTCCGTTCCGATCGGACGGGCATCGCCCGGAATCTCGACCCGCAGATTGGGAGTACTGGCTCCCTCGTGACCCTGCAACTCGGCGATTGTTTCTTCAACGAGAGCTCCAATATCAGTCTCTGAAACGGCGATCTTGAGTTTTCCCGTCGCGAGGACAGAGGAATCCAGCATCTCGCTCACCACACCTAACAGATGTGTAGCGTTGCCATGAATTCTTTGAACATAGAATAGATCCGGCTCACCAGAATGAGATTCTATGTTCTTCGAAAGGAGGCTGGCAAATCCAACGATGGAATTCAACGGAGCACGCAGCTCATGGCTTGCATGAGCCAAAAAGCGGCTGCTGATTGCGCTTGCCAGATCTGCAGAGCCCCCCCCGTTCTCTCCCTGCGTACCCCCCTCAACTGTGATGCGCCCCGACGTTTCAATTCCGATTCCCAGCACACCCGAGATGACCTCTCCCCGCTGCCGAAGCGGCGAGAGAATCGTCTCGAACACATGCTCACCGAGTCGATCTATCCATCTGACCGTCCGTCCGTCCAGCGCTTGGGCAAACCGTTCGCGGGTCTCGGGGCTCTGGGGATATAGCTCGAAGAAGGACCGGCCAACCAGCTGCCGCTGCGGTTGTGCGAGGAAATCCAACCCACTTCCTTGAATCAGGATAAAGGTGGCCTGGCGATCGAGCGCGAACAGGATGACCGGCAATGCGGCAAGGATTGCGTGCAGTTGCTCGTGTTCACTGATAGTTTGGTGCCAGGCGTCGGGCACGAACGGTAGAGGGATTTGTGGTCGGTGCTGCACCCGTTTCACAGAGCCTGGCGAAGGGGCAACCTTGGAGCGATCCTGATGCTTGGGCTCCTTATTCCTGTCCAAAGGCCGATCCTCGTTCGCCACGCTTGTCCCTTTTCAACTTCGTATTCGCACACCGTGAAACTGATCGTTTCAATTATTCACATGACCGATCGAGAAAGCCAAACTCGAGCCTTCTCGTTTGATTTGTTCGATGACAACTCCTGCCAGTCTAAAAAGATCTCCCAGGCTTCTTGCCCCCCCTATTGATTCTCCTCCAGGGGAGGTCCTTCATCAGGCGACACGGGAAGCGTGACCGTGACAGTTGTCCCCTTCTCGTATTCGCTTTCGAGCTTGAGGAATCCACCGTGGATTTCTGTGAGTCTCATCGCAACCGTAAGGCCGAGACCGGATCCTTGCTGCTCGTAGACCTTGCGGTCGAACTGCATGTAAGCTCCAATGCTGTGAAGTTGTTCTGAAGACATCCCTCGCCCCTGATCACGAATCCTAAGAACAAATTCGTTTCCCCTCACTTCAGATTCAACCTCGAGCGGCGAACCTTTCTTCGAGTACCGAATCGCATTGTCAAAAAGTTCCTCAACGACCTTTGAAAAGTACTCTGCAGACATGGCGACGCCTCCCCGACTCAGGTGCAGGGTCAAATCGCCCGTTCTCTCCGCTTCATACGCACGCTGACAAACCGCCGTATCAACAATTTGTTCCGTGTTGCCTGCTCTGTTCTTGCGCAGCTGCTCAATTTTCTGATAGTCCATCTTAACAATCTCGATCTGCGCATAGATCAGGAAGTTCTCGATCAACCGATTGAGCCGTTTACCGTTCTTGTAGATGCGCTCTGCCATTTGCGCCACTTCACGCGGCTCGAGATCTGTGAACTGCTTTCGCAAAATGTCTGCATATCCCAAAATGCCATTCAGAGGCGTCCGGAGTTCATGCGGCAGCGCTGTGCTCAAATGTTCGCGCAGAAGCGCGAGCTTGGTCTCTGCCTGCCGAATCAGAATGACGTGTTTTTCCAGACGGGCTTTGACTGCCGCGAGCAGTTGGCTAGGGGTGAATGGCTTTGGCAGAAAATCGTCTGCGCCCAGCTCCATTCCCTGCCTCATGCGCTCTATACTCGATATCGAGGTTGCAAGGATGAAGGGAATCGAAGCAGTAGAAGGATTATTACGAATCGCAGCCAGCACTTCATACCCATCGACCAACACCATTCGAACGTCGCAAATAATCAAGCCGGGCAGTCGCTTGCGAGCAAGTTCTAGCCCTTCAGCTCCGTTCGTGGCTGTGAATACATCATATCCGGATTTTCGAAGTGTGACGGCGATGACCTCACGAATTGCCATCTCGTCATCGATAACAAGTACTTTCGTCATTCGAGGATGTATCGGGTTGATGCCGGGGTTTCGAAGCTTCTTCTATGTAAGATAATAGAAGAGCGCACAGAATACAACCCCTTGTGTGTGTGAATTCAAATCGAGGTTGGTCGGTCGGGAGGTTGACCTGCAAGATGAAGAACCTTGAAGCGGAAGGTAGATAGCAAATGGAGAAGAAAAGACGTCCCGACTGCGCAATCTCCCCCCACAAACCTCAGCGTTTACACAGTCGGGACCTTCCTCACGATGAGAATTGACTATCTATTCATACCATTCAAGAATGCTGTAGTATTGTAGTTTCCCGATGTTCTTCGCTTTTACCAACGCGTCGGAACTGTATTTGACCTTCCCTGTCGTCCCGGTCCCTTTCAGAGTCACGGATGCCCCCGCGTTTCCAGCTACGATGAGGCCTCCTACGATCTGCGGGGTTCCTGCCGCGCCGAGTTGGACGACGGTATTGAACCCATCAACCACAACAAGCCCAAAGAAACTGAAGTTGCCATTGAACTGGACGTTTCCACGGACAACCAGAATTCCGTATCCGACGACGTTGCCGGTGAACTTAATGCTGAACGTTGTGTCGTCCCCCGCATTACAGTAGACAATGACCGGGGATGATGGTGTGCCCCACGCAATGCTGTTGTAGACGCCTGACGTGTTATAGACATAATCGGCATTCGATTTGTACTCGCTGAGAAATGCCAGTGGATCAATAGTGGACGTATCGACCTTCACCGGAGGGACTCCGAGGATATTCGTCCCCCCTGCGGATTTTACCGTCGCAGAGTCTGATCCCTTCATCGTCGCGACACCCGCGACATCGCCACTGCCGACAGGAGTAGTTCCCGACGAGTCATAGTTGTGCCCATCGACCTGCGCCTTGCCGGTGAGCGAGAAGTTAACCGGGGTAGCCCGTATGCCGATGGCTGCATTGACAGAAGGAAATGGCTTCGTGGTCCTGAGCAACTTGACGTGCATCGTGTAGGACGAATCGGCATAGAGTCCTTGTGCCGTCAGCCACAGGGTGTCCCCCGATTCCTTGGATACTACGGTATATGATCCACCATTCAGTGATCCGCCGGAAGGGATGGGTGATAGATTGCGGTCGTATGCGCGCAGCGTAGTGTGTACTGCCATTCGGGCCATGTTTCGTGCCATGGAGTACTTTGCATATCCCGTCTCTGCCGCGACCAAGAAGTTTGTGGTGCCGTGCATGTTCATTCCGATGATCGCGAAGACCATCCCCAATCCCATCACCATCAACAACGATGCCCGTCCCATGGTCTTGCCCCCTAGTACGACAGATTACCCAGGTTTCGTGGAACAATTGTCTTCTCCCAGCTGGCAGCAGCCCACGTCGTATCGTGCATGGATATGACAGGCTCGGGGCTTTCGAGCTGAAAGGCGACATTGATCGAGTGGATCCTATCCAAGTCACTCACGCTGGTGATCGGTGTTGGAATCTTGACATTCGCAGCGTCAAAGTACGAAATTCTGAAAGACGTCAAACCCCAATTCTGCTTGACCGTCTCTCCATCCTGAATTCGGAACAAGGGGAAGTCCTTGGCGTTTGATGTCGTCGGGCATTGGCTGACATCGGCCACATAATACCGAACCGTATTGGTCACGGTTGCATTGTCGAGATCGGCAACGAATCGAATCTCCGTCAAGTCAGCCATCAGGATTTTCTGGCCCGATGCGCGGTGGCCGATCTTCGTGAAGTCCCATTCAATCTGACGCGCGAGTTCCACCGCGTTCGTCTGCACTATGACGTTGTATTGATTCTGGTAGGCCGAAACATTGATATTCGATTGCACGCGCGCGACTGTCAGCGTCAAGACCCCAAAGATTACTGCGGCGGTAATCATATCCATGATTGAGGACATTTGTTTTCTCCCCCGCTAAAAGTAGCGTCGATACACGGCGAGATCCTTGATCACATACGGAACAACCTCGTTGTTCGCGTCCTTCACAAGGCTCGGATGCATGACTTCCACAGTCACGCATTTGTAGAATGTTCGGCCCCCCGAGGGTGCGTCCGGGTTATCCTCATCGACATATTCAACGTGGACCGTGACGTTGAACCAACCGAATCGGGGATTCCAGGACTTGCGCACATACCCTTCGTAGTCATCCACATCATTGAATTTGGTCTTAGACTCGAAGCCATCAGTTCGCGAAGTGTCAACGGCGTTATCTCCGATGATCTGCTCGGCGATTCCATCCGGCCCAAATTCCGACGAGTAGGTCAGGTCATGGGCCTCGTAAATCCTTTTACCACTGGTGGTTTTCTGATCGAAATCCCGGGTTAGAACCTCATCAGTCATCGTTTGAGCGATGGAAACAGCAGAAAGTGTGGCTTCCATTTCGAGGCCCGTCGTGGTTGTCATGATCAACGAAGAATTCACGTTCAATGTCAGCGTCGAAAGAACGACAAATGCCCCGATCACGAGAAACGACTGGCCTGAATTCATATCCCCTCCCTTCTAATCACATTCGCATATACTAACGAACACAAACGATGCCACCGAGAGAAGCCGAAAGGTGAGACTTACGCCCGCGGCAACTGCTTGCCTGGGAAGCTCATACGACTTGGAGGAATACTACGGGAGGGGGAAGGAAAGACTTTACATTGTAGATTGTAGAAACTACCCATATTTCATCCGTGAATAAAGAAGGGGGGGGAATCCGCGGGTATCTGGGCGACAACGTAATAGAGAAAGGAATCGAGATGAATATCTCTGTGCTTATCGGCCTGATTTCAAGAGCAGAGAATGCGGCATGACATCGATGATGCAGGGAAGATAACCCAGGAACTCACCATCTGCCTCGACCGGCACCTTTTCATCAGTAATCACTGAGACGTGGCGCCCTCGGAAATAGGAGATCCAGGAAAGATTGATATGACTTCCGAAGTAAATCCGTGGGAAATTAATAAGGCGCGATGGTATGTTTTGTTTGTGTATGAGAACCACGTCGAGCAGCCCGTCGTCCACCTCGGCGCGGGGGGCAAAGTTCATCCCTCCGCCGGCGTAGCCTCCATTGGAGACGACAACACCGAGGAACGAATCGGTCGCCACGTGTTTGCCATCGATTTCGATGGACATCGCCTGTTCACGGTGGCGCGCTTCGGTGGTCACAGCCGTGAGGCCAAAACCCAGAAAACCGCCAAGCCACTTATGATGCGCCTGGAATCGCTGGACAACAACGGCTGCGATTCCTTGCTGGCACTCATTCAAGAAAAATTGCTCGTGAACATTTCCACCGGGATCGACTACAGTTACTCTGCCGAGGTCCACGACTCGCTTTCCATCACCGCAGGCGACCTCAATTTGCTCGTCTGTATGTCGAGGCAGGTTGAAACTGCGAAGGACGTCCTGGGCCGTGCCGCTGCCGACTATACCCAGCTGGCAGGAAGGGTTGATGGGCGCTCCATGGGCCATGAAGCCATTGACAACTTCGTGTACCGTACCGTCACCCCCGACGGCGATTACGAGTTCAGCCCCTCGCTCGATAGCAGATCGCGTTGACTCTGTTGCCTCGAGAGGCTTTGTCGTAACCAGTATCGAAGGGTTGCCACCCAATAGACTGGTGATTTGATCAACAATCCTCGCCTGCCGGTGAGCGGTTTTCCCTCCGGAAGACGTCGGATTGACAACGATATGGGCTCGGTTCGGCTTCAAATTGACGCGACAACGTCCGTGGATTGTCTTGATTGCGTCCGCAATGCGTGGAAAGTAGCATGTTCCGCAGGAATAGTCAAACTCTTTAAGCAATATCACGCGGATATATTTTTCGTGCAGGGAATTGGTGCCCGGATAATATTCGCCGCGAGACCAATTTCTTGCAGTCGAGATGTGAAATTGACCTCAGAATTTGCGGGTTTCATATGTGAACCGGGTCGTTTTGGGCTCCAAAATCCTAAGCAAGAGCTTGAGTTTCTTCAATCAATCGTGTATCATTGAGGCGTGCCAGGTTCCGACATTCCGTGAGGCCATCGGCAGACTACCGGACATTATCCACATCTCAGAGAAGAACGATGAATGAGCTCCTTGAATCTTTAACCCGTTGCGTCGAGCGCGGAAAAGTCAATAGCAAATCCCCTTACCCGCCAGATCTGAAGGGTCAGGATGGAGCGGATGAATTCGCAAGGAAAGCCATCGACGCTGGAATTCCCCCGCAGGAGATTCTCTCCAACGGTCTCATCATCGGCATGCAGCGTGTCGGTGAGCGCTTCCGGAACAAAGAGATTTTTGTCCCGGACGTCCTGATGGCGGCCAAAGCTATGGCTGCTGCGATGGGACATCTGAAACCATTCTTCCAGTCAGACATACTGAAGCACAAAGGCACAATTGTGATCGGCACTGTCCTCGGCGATCTCCACGACATCGGTAAGAAGCTTGTGTCGATGGTGATCGAGGGCGCAGGCTGGGAAGTCGTCGACCTCGGAACAGACGTCTCGCCGGAGAAATTCCTCAAGGCGGTCGATGAGCACCCGGGCTGTGTCGTCGGTCTAAGCGCGCTTCTGACGACGACGATGGTGAATATGGAATCGACCGTCAAGCACGTCAAAGCAAAGCACCCGAACGTCAAGGTGATTATCGGTGGAGCTCCCGTCACGGAGGAATTCGCTCTCAAGATTGGTGCCGACGGTTATTCATCTGATCCGCAGGGGGCAGTCGAGTTCTTAAACAGCCGGTGCACGCCGAACTAGGAATGCCCGAGTCCTCATCGCTCGATGTTGTAATGTTTTCCCCTTCCGCCGAAGCCCTCGGTGTTGACCGGGATCTGGTTGTGGCAGATCTCGGCTATCGAAATGGTGAAGCCCCCGACATGGTTTGGGAGCTCGTCGATGATCTTCTTCCCCAGCTCCCGGCGCACGTCGAAATCCGGTGCGGCTTTCGAATCCTGCCCTCAGGATCAATTGATGTCGGAGACGATTCTTTCACTGCCAATGGCATGCAGTTCTCAACGGGTCCCATCATCGCCAGCCAACTCAAGCGATCGACCTCTCTTGCGCTCTTCGTTTCAACTGTCGGCCTTCAGATGGAACGCTGGTCGGCCCAACTGATGGCCGAAGGAGACATGATGAAGGGATTCCTCGTCGACGCTCTCGCTTCTGAGGTTGTTGAGCGCGCGTCCGTATGGCTTGAGCAGCGCGTCGTCGACCACATAGCACCACGCGGATGGAAGATCACGAACCGCTACAGTCCGGGGTACTGTGACTGGGCCGTCTCCGAACAACAGAAACTCTTTTCCCTCCTCCCCCATCAATTCTGCGGCATCACACTGACAGCAAGCTCGCTCATGGTGCCGATCAAGTCGCTGAGCGGAATCATCGGACTGGGACCGGATGTTAAGCGCGGCGCTTTCCAGTGCTCGATCTGCGATCTGAAGGATTGTTATCGCAGAAGGGACGACCCCGGGCCCGCTAAGGAAAAAGCATGAGGCCGAAGATTGTTGTCGTTGGCAGCTCGAACACTGATCTGGTGGTCAAGCTCCCGCGCCTGCCGCAACCGGGTGAAACGATCATCGGAGGGACATTCTCGATGGCGTCCGGAGGCAAAGGTGGTAACCAGGCTGTGGCCGCGGCGAGGGCAGGCGGGGACGTCACGTTCATAGCAAGAGTCGGCGACGACCACTTCGGCAGGCAAGCGATCGAGGGATACAAGAACGACCGCGTCGATGTAAAATCCATTGGGGTTTCTCCGGGCGCATCATCGGGCATCGCCCTTATTTTTGTTGACGAGTTCGGTGAGAATTGCATCGGGGTCGCTTCCGGAGCAAACAACGAGTTCTCCCCATCCGATCTCGAGCGAGCAAGCGATACCCTCACATCGGCAGACATTCTCCTCCTGCAGTTCGAGATACCGCTCCCCACAGTGGAAGCTGCAATCCAGACGGCATCAGAAGCTGGTGTACGCGTAATCCTCAATCCAGCTCCCGCCCGAAACCTTGACCCGGAGCTCTATAAGCTGCTCTCAGTCATCACTCCCAATGAAATCGAAACTGAAATCCTGACAGGAATCCATGTTTCCGATGACGCCAGCATTGCGTATGCTGCTGCGTCACTCCTCGACCGAGGCGTTTCTGCAGTCATCATCACTCTTGGCGCCCGCGGTGCATTCCTCGCCGAAGCCGGCAAGAGTGAATTCATACCTGCGTTCAAGGTAATACCGGTCGATACAACAGCGGCGGGGGATGTTTTCAGCGGCGCACTGGCGGTTTCACTCGGCGAAAATTCGAGCGTGAGCGATGCAGTCCGTTTCGCGAGCGCCGCAGCAGCCCTTTCGGTCACAAGGCCTGGCGCACAACCTTCAGCGCCTCGACGTGATGAGATCGAGCATCTTCTGCGTAACGGATGATCATTATTACCATCCGGTGCGAATTGAGACAAAAATGAAAATTGACTATCTTGGTTCGTTCGATGGAGGACCAGCAGGATATGAGACGAGAAGAAGTCGAGAATCTGCAGGCTGAAGCTGCAGAGTTCCTTAGGAAGGCTAATATCACCGTCACCGACCTGGAACGGAAATCGATAGAAGTCGCGGACTTTGGTCTGAATGATGTAAGATATGTCGGCCTTGAAATAATCGTGTACGAGAATAACGACAAGTACTGTGCGAAGGAATTGGTCCTCTTCCCCCGGCAGATGTGTCCCCAACATCGTCATCCAAAGATCGATGACCGGAATAGCGGGAAACAGGAAACATTTCGATGCCGATGGGGGGAAGTATATCTTTATGTCGAAGGGGAAGCCACGCCGAACCCGAAAGCTATTGTTCCGGATAAACACAGGAAGCACCTATCGGTATGGCGTGAGATTGTGCTCCGCCCTGGCGAACAGTATACGCTAAAGCCCGATACGCTTCACTGGTTCCAGGCGGGCGATCGGGGGGCCGTCGTCTCGGAGTTCTCTTCCGCGAGTATTGATGAGCTTGACGTATTCACGGACCCAAACATCAAGAGAATACCGGAAATCGAGTAGCTCATGTGCCACGCGCCGAAAGGGTGGACGGCACGGAAGCAAAACAAACGCAGGACAACAGAAGCTTGACCTCGAAACAACGATTCATTGCGGCGCTGACGCGCCAGAAAGCAGATCGGCTGCCGGTTACGACGCACCATGTGATGCCATACTTCCTCAAGAAGTATATGAACGGCATCTCGAATGATGAGTTCTTTGATCTGCTTGGACTGGATCCGATCCGATGGCTGAGCGTGTTCAAACCGGACAAGTCGGCGGGCGAATACTTCGATCCAAACCACGTCCCCGGCTATCTTGAAGCCCAGCGAGTTGTCTCTGACAACTGGCGCATCGAGCACGAGCAAGTCTCAGATCCGCGCTATGAGACAGTTCGATACAAGTTCATCACACCCAAGAAGACACTCACGACAATCCTGCAAAGCAACGACCATACGACGTGGGTAAGCGAGCGGCTCGTGAAGGAGAAAACCGATATCGACATTATCGCAGAGTTTGCGACACAGCCTAAGTGTGATGTCGAGGAAGTGAACCGGCAGGCCGCTGCCTACGGCGAGCGTGGGATGCTCCGGGGATTCGTGAATTCGTTCGATGTCTATGGGCAACCCGGGTGCTGGCAGGATGCATCGGTGCTCTTCGGTATCGAAGATCTGATCATGGCGACCTTTGAGGATCCGGAGTGGGTCCATGTCTACTTGAAGATCATCTTCGAGCGAAAACGGACCTACATCCGGTCGCTGGAGGGGGCGCGATACGATGTTCTGGAACTGGGGGGCGGAGATGCTTCATCGACGGTGATTTCGCCGGAAATTCTCGATGAGTTCGTAGCGCCGTATGATGCCCCTCTCATCGACCTTGCTCACTCGGCAGGGCAGCGAATCGTGTATCACACGTGCGGAGGCATGATGCCTTTCCTGGAGCGCCTGGCTGCTATGAACCCTGATGCGATGGAGACCTTTACTCCTTCGGCAATGGGTGGTGACATGATCCTTGCGGAAGCGAAACGACGAATAGGGGAAAAGGTGTGTATGATCGGGGGATTCGATCAGTTTCATTACTTCAAGGATTGCACCACCGAAGAGACTCGGAAGGCCGTTCGGAAGTGCTTCGACGAAGCCGGACGGGGCGGCGGCTACATTCTCTGTCCTTCGGACCATTTCTTCGACGCGGACGTGGAGTTGCTGAAAGCCTTCGCAGACGAGGCGCGCAGGTGCGCGTATTAGGCCATGATACCTTCAGGAACATTCACTGAACCTTGAAAAGATATCAGAGCTCCTCCAGCAAGTCATGCTCGTCGCCCCCCGGTCGGTACGCCTCCACGAAATCGCGATACGCTTTTCCATCCTTGAACCATTCATCCCTCAGCGACTTGCCGGGAAAGGAATCCTCTCCGTCGGCTATCCACCTTGAATAGTCGGAGAACTGCCAATCGAGCGGTGTCTTTGCCAACGAGGCCCAGACCGGATTGCAGTGGATGTAACGAACAACCTGCAACAGGTATTCGTCCGTCTCAATCTGCCTCGATTTTGCGGCGCCTTGGAAGAGTGTTCCGCTGTGACCTTCCAACACGTTGAAGTATTGCACATAGGCATTGAAGGTCGTTTGCAGAAACCTCGATACGGACCCGCCTTGCTCTTGCTGGACTAACAAGTGGTAGTGGTTTGGCATTAGACAGTACGCCAGCAGGGTGACATGGTACTGATCTGCGTATTTCTGCAACAATACCAAGCATCTACGATAGTGGCCGTGGTTTCGAAAAATCGAATGTCGATGTGCACCGCGGTTGTAGATGTGGTACGTTTGTCCGTCGAGATACTTGGACATGGGGGCGGAAGGTTGTTAGTTCGTGTTACCTTTTCAAGGTCCAGTAAGAACCGGAGGACCTTGAAAAGGTGCTGGCTATGTGTACCTCAGATTCAGGGTTACCTTTTCGCCGGCAGGGAGTTGATAGCGAGCTCGTTTCAATGGCCCTGTGCTCCGCAGACGCTTCAGAAAAACATCCTCACGTTTATCGAGTGCGATCTCCCCCGCCGCTTCCGGCGGTGTTTCGATCACCAGCTGTCTCTCTCCGACAACGCCATCCCACTTCATTCGAATCGGTCCCCTGACTGTGTGGGCGACTAGCTCCAGCGAACGAATGTCCGCACACTGCGGGACGATCTCGTACTTCCGATATCCAGGCAGCAGCGGTTTGATGCCGGCTATATTCATGTAGAGCACATAGAGCGGAACCACGGCACAATGGCTCCATTGCGATCCGGAATCCGCTTGTACTGTCCAGAATTCCTGAAGTGTGTTGTTCAAGCGGACCGAGTCCATCGGAGCCCAACGTGTGCGCAAGTCATTGACGACCGCGTCTCCACGCTCCCCCTTTGCAAGCGCCCACAATCTCCATCCGGCGTTGGCCGGGTAAGAAAATCCCATCTCGGGTGGACAGTTTGCAAGCATATCGACGGAGGGCTGCATCGTACCTCCCGGACATTGATCGAAGAGGACAGCCGTCGCAAGTGTCCGATCGGAGCACCGCGATTCCTTTTCCTCCTTGGTCCATGGCAGGTTGTCCACAAACAGGTACCGCTTTCGGTCCCAGAATTTCCCGACCGTTTGCTTCAGCAGGCCCGCTCCGAACTCCCTTGCCGCTTCCGCCCATTGTGCATCACCAAAAGCATCACAGAGCGGAGCCAACGCATTTTCAAGCATGGCGGCGGTGTAAAGGTTGAACGAACATTGTTTGTGTCGTTGACGCTTGAACGCGTTGTGATCGATGTACAGCGAAGGCACACCGAGGTTTTCGGCAGGAAGCAGTCCATCACTTCCCTTTATGGATTGCAGATACTTGAAAAAGCGAAGAAGCCTTGGGTACGGCTCTCTCACCGCTTCGAGATCACTCGTATACAGGTAATGGTACCAGCAATCGAAATTGAAACCGACGCTGTGATCAAGCAGCGGGCCCCAAAACGTCATCTGGAGCTGGCGCTCCATCAGCCGGGCAAGCCGATCGTATGCCGGCCAGCAATCGAGAAAGTAACCATCAAGAGTGATTCCCTGGCTGAAGGTCGTCAGGTACCGAGCGGTCTGGCGCGTTTCGCCAAAAGCGGAGTAGATGGCGTGCAACTGGTGCGAGCCATCACCGCTGTACTGCTGGCGTTCTCGCGCCATGCCATCGACGAGGGTCTCCTGCGCACAATTGTTCAGAGTATTAATCGACGCATCAAACAATCGCTGCAGAGCGGGCTCCGAACAGGCAATCGCCGGATTGTTCGCCCAGGGATAGACTCTTCGGCGCATCCCTACATTTCGCACAATGACTTCACCGGTTGCGCCGCGGATGTGCACCTGTATCCACCGGCAACTCTCAAAGTCGAACGTCTCGAATTCATTGATCCCTTTTCGACAGATGAATCGAGTCCAGGCATAGAATTGTGTATTGAGGAGGGCCGGCCCGCCCACTTCGTGCGATTCCTGAACCATCAACTCGACGACAGTTCCTTCAGGAGCTTCGATTGTGAAATAGGGCCATCCGACAACCTGCTCTTCGATCTCAAAGGTCAGGGCTGCGGCGCGACTCCCTTCAAGAGTCACCTTCCAGGATCCCGTGTCAACCTGTGTAGCACTGGGCTTGCGGATTGCTTCGAAGCAATCGGGAGTCAGGTTGTCAAAGTAGTCGTGAGGGGAACGGTTCCATTGAATCCAGAGCGACTCACTCAGTTGCTTCGCCGGAACGAGAGTCTCCTTCAACATCGGGATTCTACGGCGTCTTAGTTCAGAGACTTCTTTGGATCCACGAATCTCCGTTGCGTACTCGGGATACGCTGCACAACTACTTGGCTTGTCTGCCGGACATCCGAGATTCATCGGCGGCAACCAGTCCTTGCCTGGTTTGAATTCCGGCTGAAGCCACCCATAGGGGTACAAGCGGCCATCGAATTCTTCCTGAAGAGCCCTGATGAACCACCGCTTGTATTGTCCGGGCTTCCAGCTCCGAGCCAGCAACGTCTGCCAAGAGAGATTAGATACGATCTTCAGCACGTTTCCGTCTCGCGCCTCAACTTCGAGGTTGAAAAGAAATCCTGGTTTCCCGATGGGCCACGTTCCGTCCCCGAGCCCGTAGTAGAGTACTTCCACACCGATGACGTTCTCTCCTTCTTTCAGGAATTCTGACAGATCGAGTGGATCAGCTTCAACCCAGCGCGGATCGGAGGGCGCAGGTCCCCATTGCACTCGCTTCCCATTGACGAACAACCGATAGCGGCTATCCGCAACGATCCAACCAGAGGCTTTCTTGACTGGTGCAGGGAGGTTGAATCCCCGGCGGAACAGGACCACGGTGTTGCAGAGAGTCCGCCCGGCAGGATACCAGATCCACTGTGCAGGGCTCAGATCGAGGGCGTGAGGTGAAGGGAGTGAATCTTGCGG
>JACVXU010000042.1:0-2023 GCA_015661185.1 Bacteroidota bacterium | reverse complement strand
GGCTTGGGCTTTTCTTGCAGGCGTTTCTGCTGCATGTTCTGCGGAGAGAACGAAAGAAATGAGAGGCCCAACCCGCCGAGTGCGGTCTTCGTGAAGAAATCACGACGATTGATTTTCACTGGCTTGCGTTTTCGAGGTTTCATGTCGTCGCCCCTCTGCTACAGGATAGAAAAAGTATATCTCGTTGCATCGTACCTCAGCATCGACCTGTTCCTGTCTTCTACCCCCCCTCTCCCCCCCTTCACCTGACAATCATTTCACAATTTCAAACACAGATCTTAATCGGATGTCGTCTGACGAACTGCCGACCATCACTTCAATCGAGCCGGGCTCGACAACGAACTTCATCGCTATGTCCAGAAATCCGATTTCATCCTTCGACAATTGAAACACCGCCGTCTTCTTTTCGTTCGGTTCGAGGGCAATCCTCCTGAATCCTCTCAACTCTTTCACCGGTCGGGTGACACTGGCAACAGGATCGTGCAGGTACAGTTGCACGACCTCCTCTCCTTTCCGGTTACTTGTATTCTGCACATCCACTGACACCTGAATCCTACCGTTGGGGTCAATTTTCCCAGGATCGATCTGCAGATTGCTGTAGGTGAACGTTGAATAGCTCAGTCCAAACCCGAATGGAAATTGCGGCTTGCCGCTGATATCCGTATAGTCATCACCACGTCCCGTCGGTTTATGATTGTAGTAGAGCGGCACCTGACCAACGGCCTGCGGGAAGGTAATTGGCAGTTTGCCACCGGGATTGTAGTCTCCGAACAGCACATCTGCGATTGCGTTTCCGGTTTCTTCCCCCGCGTACCAGGATTCCACGACCGCAGCGACCTTGTCCAACCAGACCTTCATCGTCACTGCACTGCCGTTGACAAGCACAACGATCGTCGGCGTCCCAGTCTCCGCGACTGCTGCGATGAGCTGCTGCTGTTCACCCGGAAGATCGAGGCTGGCCCTGTCGTACCCTTCGCCTTCGATGATTCCGACCGCCACAATCGCCACATCCGCTTGTTTTGCGGCGTCCGCGGCCGCCTGGATCCTCGGGTCAAGCGGGCGTTTCACGTCCCAGACAAGATTCGCATACGCCCATCCGCCATTTTCGTAGTATTCGATGCGAAGGTCATACTTGCGCCCGGCTTCAAGCTTCATCGTAACAACATCCAGCGTCGCACCACGGTCAAACCAGCTGTCGATCAGCAGTTTGCCGTCGAGGAACAACCGGACTCCATCGTCTGAACTGAAACCAAGGTTATAGGTACCGGATTGCTTCGGCACCAGCTTGCCGGTCCACCGAGCCGAGAATTCGTCAGGCGGGATGCCTGGATCCGGCGATCCCATGGCCCATGTGAAGTTGATCCCCTTGTCGATCCGGACGAAGTCAGGCTTCCCCTGCAAATTCTTGTTCTTGAAATACTCTCCGCGAAGTCCCTGCTCGCCGGGCTTCGCGTCGGGAGGAACCAGAAACTCGGCTGGGATAGAGGGGAGCGATGCGAATCCCACATCGCATCCTTTTTCGTACGTGACCTTGATGCCTGATGAGACTTTGTTCTTAACCCCCTCAAGGAGGCTGACAGTCTTCGTCCCAAAACCGCTGTATCCACCGAGTTTCACGGCGTCCGCTTCCGGACCGATAACGGCGATGGATTTGATATCCTTTCTCAATGGAAGAGCCTTGTTCTCGTTTCTCAGCAGGACGATTGCCTTGCGACCAGCTTCTCGTGCAAGAGCGCGATTCTCGGGAGTGTCATTGGTCGCCGAGGCAGCCCGTGAATCAACATAGGGATTCTCGAAAAGCCCAAGCCGGAACTTCGCACGCAGAACATTCCGCACCGCTTGATTGATGGCAACCATGGAGACGGATCCTTCATTCGCTGCCTGGAGGAGAGGCTCTCCGTAGAAGTAGATATCCGGCAATTCCATATCGAGTCCGGCCTCCACTGCTTTTGTCGCACCTTCCTTTGGAGTCGCAGCAACATGGTGCTTGTCCATGATGCCGGACACTGAACCGTAGTCTGAC
>JACVXU010000226.1 GCA_015661185.1 Bacteroidota bacterium | reverse complement strand
CAACTGTTGAGCCCTGATCTGGAATTGACCGATTCCGCGCGGAACCAGCTCGAGCTGCGCGTACCCGATGTTGAGGCTGCGCACTTGCTCGATGGTCATGCTCTTGGAGCGGTCGATGCGAATTCCGCTGTTTTGTGGAATGGCGAAAACGTAGAACTTGATTGGCTGATCGATCTTGAGCTCTTCGTTCGCACGCGCAGGCAGCAGGACGTTGAGGGAGACGTCCTTGGTGTTCACCCCCTGGGTGTACTTCACCTGCGTCAGGCGGGCCTGCGTCTGCGGGTCCTGGAAATAGACATTCAACTGGAGCGGAAGATTGGCGACTTCAAGCCGGAACGTGTTTTCTGTGCTGGAGAACAGCTCCATCCTCATCCTGTATGTCGCCGTCGATGCCAGCGGCGCCTCCTGGCTGAACTGTTCGGCAACGATCGCCACACGGTTGGAGGCGGCGTCTTTCTGGAAATAGATCTTCTTCTGATCCTGGTTCTGCGAGTAAATCAGGCGGACGGTCGCCACGTCGAGATCCTGAAGCAGCGTGAACTCGATCGTCGGCGGCTCGCCAACCTTGAGTGCTTCGATCTTGATCTCGTACGGCTGACTGATGATCGCGCCCTGATCATTCAACACTGCGACATAGACATCGGTAATAACGTCAGGCTGTACAAGCGAGTAGAGTCCTTCCTCGATGTTCAGGAGGCGCTTGATCTCACTCGTCCCGCTTGTCATGTTCGCAATCGTAAGTTTCACCCGGCGCTGCCCATTGGGGAGTTGTGACTTCACCGCTTTCTGGATCGCGATGTACCGGCGCTCATAGATGACCGCCAGGAACGACTGCTGATAGTTCACTTCAGTTTCGCGAAATTGACTTTCAATCCGCTGGAGATCCGCGTTGGAGACCAGACCTTTATCAAAAAGGGCCTTCTGCCGCTCAAACTCTGTTTTGGATATGTTGTAGGCAGCGAGTGCGCGTTTGAGACCGAGGAGCTTGTACTGGTCATCCCGGGGATTGAAGTTTGTCCCTTGCTGGCAAAACATTGCCGCAGGAGCCGAAAACAGGAGTATGAACGAAAGAAGCGCGATGAGAAACTTCATAGGCTTGGTCGGAGAGCTTATCGTTGGCATGATCGCATCGAACGGATCAGTTGATTAGACGGGGGTTCCTGGCGGTTGTTCCTCAGTTTCCTAAAGGATCCGCGACATTTACTGCCGAAAGAGCCTGTTTCTGTTGATGTGCGTAGAAAGATAGGAAGAATAGATGTGATTTCCCAAGCTCAGAATGAGTGATCCCCCCCTATAGAGCCGGTCGAAAAGTGGTGCGACGCCTGCGTGCCGAAACGTGCCTACGCACCGAAGTGCTCCGGCACGCAGGTGCGCCGCACTTCGGCGTGCAGACACGAAGGCACAAAGTCACAAAGGTCTTTGAAAGTGAAAGAATCCACAGTTGGTGCTCCAAAAGTGTTTTTGAGATGGATTGTAGAAACCTCATTTCTCCTCTTCTTTTTCTTCGTGCCTTTGTGGCTTTGTGGCAAAGCGAACGGAGTCAGTCGGCATGAACTGCGAAATACTCTTCCAGCTCCTTGAGCGTATTATCGTTGGTTTCCTTGTCGTTGATGATGATTCCCTTTTCAAGAACGACGATTCTCTTACAGACTTCGGTCACGTGGTTCAGGTCGTGACTCGAGATGAGCAGCGTCACGCCTTTGTCGTTCAATTCTCTCAGAATTCTTTTCAAACGAATAACAGACGACGGATCGAGGTGGGGGAACGGCTCATCGAGGATCACCGTAGCCGGCTCCGGCAGGAGAGCGCCGACGATTCCGACTTTCTTTTGATTCCCCCTCGATAGTTCGCGGATGAATTTTTTCTTTCCGAGGATCTCACCGCCGAAAAAGTCGGTATACGTCTGGAGTCTCGTTCGCGTGGTTTCTGGTGTAAAACCGTGGAGGCTTCCGATGAACCCGAAATACTCTTCCGGTGTGAGGAAATCAACGAGAAAGCTCTCGTCAAGATAGGAGCCGGTGTACGCTTTCCAGTGGTCGCTCATTTTCACATCCTTCCCTCGCGATTGAACGGACCCGCTGGCCGCTTTGATGATGTCCACGATCAGACTGAAGAATGTCGTTTTGCCTGCCCCGTTGTTCCCGACGAGTCCAAAGCTCTCCCCCTCCCCGATTGTCAATTGAGGTATGTTGAGAACAGTAACGTTGCCGTATGCTTTGGTGAGATTGTGGGCTTCAATCATAGAGGTGCGCTCCGGATTCGAAAGGATCATGTTTGTCTGAATCCTTCTGACATGATGTATTTTCTACGCCCATATTGGTTCATCAGAAGCGCAAGGATTTGATTGTGGAAGACTAATCCCAGCACTCCAAGCAATCCCAGGCCGACAAGGCCTGACTTACCTCCGATCAACCACTGAAATGCGAGATACGGGACTGCGGCAACGATTAGCAGCAGGAATATCGCCACGAATTGATTGGTTCCCTTACCCTGCGTACTGAACACGCTGCCGCTCAAATCGAATTTGCTCTTGTTGAACGTTGAAAGGTAGAGGAAGAAGAACGTTGAGCAACCGATGTTGAACAGGAACATAAGACTGTTCACCACGAAGACTCTCATGCCATAATAGACGTAGAAAAGGGAAAGCAGGTATACCAGAGTGGTGACCAGCAGCATGAAATAGTAGCGTGCTTTGAGGTAGGTGAACATGTCGATCCTGTTGGTCAGAATCAAGCCGAAGTGCCGGCTCTCGTAGCAGAATGTTGTGAGTCCATAGGACATGATGAAAAAGCCCGTGATGAACGTCCCGACGAACATCAGCAGGAATTCCATAAACGCAGATTCCTTGTCGAGATTTTCCGTCTGGTAGATCATCAGCCCATAGAACACCATGACGAAGGGCATCCAAAGACTGATGCGCGCTCGTTTGTTCCGCATCATCAACTTGAGGTCCAACGAAATGAGAGTTCCGATTTCGCCGAATCCGCTCAAGAGCGGGAAATGTTCCCGGAATGATTTCGCGTTCCTGCCGGCCACAATATCTTCGAGATACAGATGGTGTATCAGAAACCGAAGATTGATGCCATACATCGCGGCCGAGGCGAGCAACGGGGCGAAAACAAGAAACGGATGGTGGAGCACGGAACCGAAAAGCAGAGCGCTGAACGACACGAACGACAGTACCTGGAACTTCTCAAGGAGGACAACGGCAACAAGCACGCCGACGGCAAGAAACGTTTTTATCGGATTTGTGAAGAACCTCAGCTTTGAATAGTTGGCAAGGTACGTATTGAACAGCAGGAGCGACAGGAGTGAAACAAGCCAGGCGATTGAGGGAAGGAACGAATGAATCCTCAACACCCCGGTAAAAAAGAACGGAATGAGGATAAAAAGCGGAAGGAAGTTGACCGTGGTCCCTAGCGTCTTTACAAGGACGAAGTGCGCAATTTCTTTCCTGCTAATGGGTTGCAGCACATATTGGCGGGCCGTTATCGATCGCAGCTTTTGAAAAACCAGTCTCAGGACAAAGTCGATTCCAAAGTAGAATATCAACACACCGTCAACGAGGTCGACGGAGTCGCTTCCGGGAGGGAGGTCCCTGCTGAGGATGCGATCCAGGAAAAAGCCGAGGAGCAGAAATTCCAGAGCCACGACCAGAATCAGAAGCCCGAAAACAATGTTCGCGGCAACTTTGCTCTGGAAATCGCTGGACCTTCTGATGGATTTCCACTGATGTTGAAAGAGCCAGAGTGTCATGTTATCGAAGAATCACGAACTGCATCGGATCAAGCTCCAACCTGACAAAAAGCGATTGGTTGCCGGGATCGGGATGCGAAAGGACTTCTACCGTCCCCTCGGCGCCGTACAGAAATTTCAGCCCCTCTCCTCTTTGGTGGATCCTGTTGTCGACAATCACGAAATCTGTCCGTCGTTCTGTTGTCGACGTGTTATAGGCGATAACAATTTCTTGACTGGCAAGGACTCTGGAAAACGCCAACGTGCACGGTTGACCTTGTGGCAGACCAAAGTCGACTCCGTTGCCGGAGATTTCTCTGAAGTACATTCTGCCAAACCTGAGCGTTTCTTGTCCCTGATTGACGCGGGCGATCTTCGCAATCTCTTCATAGATGGAGCAATGCGGATTAAGGAGATTCCTTGTTGTGTCGTCGAGGTCGAACATCGCTTCGCGGATATATTCGTCGCCAAAACCTTCCCCCGAAAATCCCTGCTCTGTTCCGTAGTAGATGCACGGAGTCCCGAGAGCACAGAGCAGATAGCCAACGCCGGCAATCACTTGTTTATCGGTTGCACCGGCGGCAAATCTCTTTTTAAATTCAACGCCAATTTGGTCGTGGTTGTCAAGGAACGTGACCAGGTATCGCCCCATCTCGCCGCGATTCAGCGCATTCTCCCGGAGAGCTTCGTAGCGATTGACCACGTCCGCGGGTGGCCGATCTCCTTTGATGACGGCAGGAAGCGTCCAGTAGAGCATGAAATCGAGCACGGAGTCCAACCCGTAGTACACCGTTTTGTTTCCCACGTGCGTTGCAGTGTTAGGCCCGATGTAGCGACTGGCCGCCGCGTCGCCTGCCACCAATTCGCCGAAGAGCATAAACCAGCGCTTGCCGAGCAAGTACGCATACTCACGGATGCTCGAACAGAAACGGGCGATCGCCAGCTCACCCATGTGCTTCACCGCATCCATGCGAAAGCCGTCGATGTCCGCTTCGCGCATCCAGTAGCAGTGCGCTTTGATCATGATTTCCTGGAGCACCAGGCCATCGGCGGATTCATCATTCCTGAAACCCTTCAGCGAGAGGAAATCCCCATCCTGCGTCTCCGGCAGCACATCCCAGTTCCGGATTTCACCTTTGCGGCCGTAATAGTTGGGATTGCGCAGTTCGATCGGCAACGGCCGTTCGGCGTGGCGCCAGCTGCCGAAAGGATACTCCCTCCCAGAGTCATATGTTTTGGCCTCATTCCCCAGGTAGAACCAATTGTCGCCGGAGTGATTCGCAACCACATCGAGAAAAACCCTCATGTCACGATGGTGCGCTTGTGCGACGAGGTCGACGAGATCATCCTTCGTCCCGAACCGGGGATCGATCGCCAGATAGTTTTGGATCGCGTACCCATGGTACTTGTCGGAATCGCGGTTGGGGGCATCGTTGTTTTCAAAGATGGGGCTTAACCAGAGAGCGGTGCAACCCAACCCGCGGATGTAGTCCAGATGTCTTGTGATACCGTTGAGCGTCCCGCCGCAGAATTTCCTCAATTGCGAGGGGGTGCCGCTCCCCCGTGCTCTTTCCCTGGACGATACCGGCTTACGCTGAAGCTCGTCATGGAAACGATCAACCAGCATGAAGTAGATAAATTCCTCCCGCCATTCCCGATTGCAATGCCAATAATGTTTGCCCGGGATGGGCGCCAGATCGATTTCAGACAATGAGCGCAGGTATTGTCCCATTCTCGGAGCTTTCCTTACCTTACGACTAAGAGCATCGGAGATGTGATGCGCATATACTTCCTGGCCGCATTGTTCACGTCAAACAGTTTCGCGATCTTCAATCCATTGAGGAGTTGCGAAAATTACCGACAGATGCAGGCGCGGATCCCGAATTCAACCCCGTGAACATACTTAAGCGTCGTCTCAATGTCAATCTGTTCTGGTGCGAACAAGTGTCGTGGAGGTCAGACGAACGAAATAGAAGTATACGCCGCTGGGAAGTCCCGTTGCGTCTAAGGTAGCTGTGTACGCGCCGGGCGATTTGACTTGGTTTACAAGTACAGCGACCTGTAGGCC
>JACVXU010000225.1 GCA_015661185.1 Bacteroidota bacterium | reverse complement strand
GGAGGATGTCGATCTGGAAATGTGGAATGCGGATTTGGCTGTGGGGTTGACGGGATCGATGCTTTGCAGCCGCTATTTTGGTGAAGAAATGGCGAAGGCAGGCAAAGGTGTAATTCTCAACATTCCTCCGACTTGGCGCTGATTGCGCCGGACCAGCGGCTCTATAGAAAGCGAGGTCTTCTTGAACATCAGCAACCTCGAAAGCCGGTGGCCTACTCAGTAGTTAAAAGTGGGCTTATCGGGCTGACGAAATATCTCGCTACTTATTGGGGCGAAGACGGCGTGCGCGTCAACGCACTGTGCCCAGGAGGTGTCGGAGAAAATGTGTCAGCACATTTTCTGCGCAGAATCTCAAAGCTGATCCCGATGTCGCGGATGGCGCGGGGAAACGAGTATCAGGGCGCGGTCGTTTTCTTGGTCTCTGAAGCTTCTTCCTATATGACTGGCGCTGTGGTCGTGGTTGATGGCGGTCGAACCTGCTGGTAGGCTCTTTTATTGGAAACGTTATGGATAACACGAGAGACGATCGCTTGAGTAGAATCATTAGGGGCCGAATCGTAGTCGTTTTGTTGCACGGCGCTTCGCTTAAGACATTCGAGGATCAAAGTAAGAACTTTAGTGATCTTGACCTTTGCTATTGCAGCTTGAACAATTTCAAGATTGCACAAGACATTCTGAAGAAAATCGGCCGTGACTTATCGTTTATCTGGTATTCATGTGACCTGGAAGTCGGCGCGTCGGAGCCACTAGCACGGATCGAAGAGTTCTTGGCGGAATCCAGTGAAAGGATGTTTCTTACGACGATAAAGGCCATGGCTGGCCGTAGTGAGTTTTTCGCTAGATTCCTCCTGCAGATACTAGTGACTGACCTGCCTAAGATTCCAAAAGAGCATTTTCCGAATTCATTCGGGGCCCTACTGCTTACGATTCTTAGATTCGGGCAACCATCAAAGATTGTGCTTTTTGGTGCAGATGGATGTTTGCATCCGACATTCGATCTCGAACAAGTAACCTGCTCGTATCATCCTGCGGCGCTTCTCAAACCAGAGGAATATGACAGAATGAGAGATGGTCGGGGGATCAGCTTAACGAAGGATACTCTGAAATCAAACCGCCGACTTTCGTACTTTATCGAAGATACTTACAGGAAGTACGGCGGCAGTCCGATCGAAATCTTGAATTGTTCCCCTGATTCGAAACTGACTTCTTTTAGAAAGCTATCCATTAAAGATTTACTGAACGAGATTAATTCGTCGTGTTTATCGCGAGAGCGGCGATATCGGAACGAACCTGGATCCGCGCGCGCAGCCTTTTCAGAGGAAGGCGGATCGCCACCTGGGGTCAAAAGCCTTGCGGACCAGTATGAAGCTATTTTAATCGAGGAGGGTTATCTCGGCTTCAATCTGTTCCGCTACAAGAGGCGGTACTATGGCATAGCGCAGGGATTGTGGCCAATGCGTCTATCAACTGTCAACGATAATGAGCTGGAGGATTGGAGGAGACGCAATAGATGTGTTGAGGCCGAATCACTGACAGAATTAATGGAGACTGTCATGGAAACCGCCGATCGCGGAGCGCAACAGGCGAGAATTGCGGATGCGCTCTTCAGCGCCAGTAGCGTCGCTCGAGAAATGCAGCGCTTGGCAGACTTAAAATATGAATCGTTTCCAGTGCTGGTGGAGCAGACGGTTAAATGGAGCGTAATTTGGCACAAAGGAGTCTACTATCTCGTTCGGAAGAGAATCGGATATCTAGACTTTGCAGGAATGGAGCAATGGAAATTGGAGCGTTATGTGCGGACGAATGAATGTATAGTGGCCCAGTCCTACGGCGAGGTTCAACTGCAGTTGAATGACTCAGAGAACACCGGCGACTTTCCTCTTTCGCCGAATACAACCGGAACTTCCGGAATTGACGTGACCGCCGAGGATATACTGCATTCCAAGTTGCTGTATATGGACCTTCTAATAGCAGAAGCAAAGAGCGCAATACATCGAAACAATTGGGCTGATTTCAAGATCGCCATTTACACGTCCATGGACGTCTTTCCGGACTTTGCCGGCGCTGAGTTGATCATATGTGAGGTGCTTGAATCTCTAAAAGTGGTGGGGTGGGCGGCCGCTGCTGTTCCCGTTTCATTTGCGGCCAAACCGTACGTGCTGAATTTGTACAAAAATCTCGGCCTGAACCGTTATGCGCGAGGTGCAATCGAAGCGGCTCAGGAGGTGTTTGGTCGAATCTTGAGTCAGATTGATAACGATGTTGATGCGCTGGGTAGCCTCGGGCGAATTTCCTCCCACTTGGGGCAGCATGAAGAGGCTCTCCGCTATTTCAGGAAGGCTGTTCAGATGAATCCGGATGACAGTGACATGAGAATGGAGCTGTGCCTGCTTGAAAAGCAGCTTAGTGCGTTTGGCCCTGGCCCTGAGAATTGGACTAACCTGACGGTGCAGAATGCAAGAGTAAACCAGGGGATTTACACCTTGGAACCTCATGCGACGCTACTGAGTAGCAAAGCCGAGGTTGGAATGCATATAAAGCGAGGTGAAAAACCAAACGTGTTGTTCATTTCTTTGGAATTTCGGCATTGGAGAGATGCTCGGTACTGGTCGTATCCACTAGGTCTCGGCCTAGAAGAAGGACTTAGCGCGAATCAAATCAGCTTCTTGA
This sequence comes from Bacteroidota bacterium, assembly GCA_015661185.1. Taxonomy (GTDB): domain Bacteria; phylum Bacteroidota; class Ignavibacteria; order UBA10030; family UBA10030; genus UBA9647. Next base: position 3,146 of record JACVXU010000225.1, on the reverse strand, counting down.
CATTGCCGGCCATTTTCGAGGTGCCGTCTTCAAGCCCGAACTCATGGCTGTTCCATGCACGAAGTATCTGTGCGGGACGTAAATTTGATCAGGTGTGGTTCGAAATGAATCATTCGAATCTGCAGGAAGACTTTTTGGACTGGGTTGGCAGAATAGCTCCAGTTCGGGTGGGATTCTTTGTTGAGAGCCTGGAGATTTCTGGCGAGGAATACGCCAATAATCCAAAGGGGGCGCTGCGGCGAAACAAGAACATCGATGGTCGACTGGGATATTTAACGCATGGAGTGGTTGTCGATGAAAACGACGTCAACGCTTTGTCTTCGCGCGGAGTGCCGGCCATTTGGTGGCCCCCTTCGGTCCCCGAGCGGTATATCTGCGACAATGTCGGACCGGTGCGAAACCGTGCTGCTTTGTACTTTGGAGCAGTCTATGGTGAGCGCAAGGAGTGGTTGGAACATCCGGACTTAAGGCAGTTACTGATTCGACCCGAAGCCTCGCCGGAGGATTCGACGGGGTTTCCTGAACTTTTCGATCAGTTGAACCAAACCGCCGAGATTGTCCTCCAAAGCAAACTGACTGTGGGAATGGACGAACTCGTTCTGTACATGGATTCACTGCGGAAGCTTCGAAGGGGGTGCTTTTTTTCATGGCTGGAGGGTCTCCGCGCAGGCTGTGCCGTCGTCAATTTGCCTCAATTTGGAAAGATGTATTCAGGCCGGGTGGTCGAATCGATGGCAGCTGGACGACCGGTCATCGCTGCCGAAATCGCTGGTCGCCCTCGCACTATGGCGCTTTTTGAGAACACCAAAGAAATTCTACTCTATAGCAGGACTGATCGTTCGCAGTTACGCAATCACATCAGTGACCTCCTAAAATATCCAGATCGAGGGCAACAGATTGCCGCAAATGCGCGTCGAAAGCTCAGACATGCTCATACCACAGAACGTAGAGTTGAGCAGGTCCTGCGATGGATGGAAAACGGTGAAGATTCCGTCAGCGATGCTGCGGCCAACTGCAAGCAATTCAGCAAATGAGTGACTCAGCCAGCGTCAGAATTTGCCACTTGGATTCCGGTGGGTCACGCCGAAACGGAAAACCAGCAGGAGATGACAAAATTGCATTCTAATCCTCCGCAATCGAGTTCGGTCGATGTGTCGATACGTGAAATGTCACGGCTGCTTAGACACCAAGCGAGCGAATTGCCCTTAGAGGAGATACACGATTTCAACCAACGAAATCGAGATCATTGGGTGGCAGCTAAGGCCAAATCTGTGAGTTCGGCTTCGAGTGTGTTGGACGTCGGTGCGGGTACATGCCCGTATAGGCATCTATTCTCTCATTGCATTTACAAAACCCACGATTTCAAGAAATACGAGGGCGTTAAATTGGGTGGGGCTATTTCGTACGGCACCATTGATTACGTATCAGAGATAAGCAGTATTCCTGTTCCGGATGGGTCGTTTGACGTGATCCTCTGCACAGAGGTCTTCGAGCATATTCCGGAACCCATCGATGCGTTGCGTGAGATAAGCAGGATACTGAAGCCTGGTGGCCGGCTACTCTTAACCGCACCGCTCGGGTCAGGCCTGCATCAGTTACCGTATCATTTTTATGGAGGATATACGCCTGAATGGTACCGCTTTTTCAGTGATAGGTTTGGATTGACATGCATCGAGATCACGCCCAACGGCGGTTTCTTTAAGCTCTTGTCGCAAGAGTGCGCGCGCGTAGCTTGGACCTGGGAAAAGCACCAACATCTTCATGAAGGCAACGGAGGGTTCATTCGTCAACTTTTCGGTGAATGGCTTCCGCGCTACCTGTTTGGCTTGGAGCAGGACTGCTTCATAGACCAGTTCACTGTCGGCTATCACGTGGAGATGCTCAAGGTTGAGTCGGAAAATACCGAGAGGAAGGTTTTGCCAAGCGCAACTGTCGGCTCGATCCCCAATTCAACCACGTCTCCGGCCGAGCGAAAAGAATCTCCCCACCGGACTTCTCCCGTTTTCCTTCGGGAAGTCAGCGATGTAGGTGTCATCTTTAGCAAGGACCGCCCGCTCCAACTCGACGCTACGCTGCGCTCCTTCGCGCTGCATTGTCGAGATGCTAGGAAGGTGCACCTTCGCGTACTATACACAGTCTCCAATCCTGAGCAGGAACTGCACTACGACAGGCTCAAGTCCGAATACCCGGCCGTGGAGTTTGTGCGCGAGCAGAACTTCCGTGCCGATCTGCTCAAGCTGTTCGCCAGCTACGAATACGTTCTCTTCTTGGTCGACGACAACGTTTTCGTTCGCGACTTCTCGCTGGCCGACGTGATCGCTGACTTGCGGGCGCAGCCGGACGCAATCGGCTTCTCGCTTCGCCTCGGGCGTAACACGACCTATTGTTACCCGCTCGACAAGCCGCAACGCATGCCGGAGTTCCAGACGCTCGGTAGCGGCGCGCTCAAGTTCAATTGGACAACCGCCGAGTTGGACTTCAATTACCCACTGGAGGTTTCGAGCTCGGTTTACCGCGTGAGCGATGTCTTGCCGGTGTTGAAGGGGCTTGACTTCGGCAACCCGAATGCACTTGAAGCGCAACTCACGGTTTGCGCCAGCCGCTTTCAGTACAGCCGCAGCACGCTGCTCTGCTTCGCGCAGTCGGTGACGTTCTGTGCACCGGTCAACAAGGTGCAGAGCGTCTGTAACAATCGTGCTGGCACTCAGACTGATCATTCGTCCGAAAGCCTCGCTCGCCTCTTCGCCGCTGGCCAGCGAGTGGATGTTGCTTCTTATGACGGCTTCACTCCGAGCGCTTGCCACCAGGAGATCAGCTTGAAGCTGATCTCTCACAGCGAGGTTCGTGACAATTCCGCGGAGTGCAATAGCAGAGAACGGCAGCAGACTCACGTTGGCCGGGCCGAAGAGAACGGACCTGCACCCAGTGTCTCTGTTATCATTCCTTGCTTCAAGCAGGCGCATTTTCTCGCGGAGGCGGTTGAGAGCGTGGTCGCGCAAACCTTCACTGACTGGGAACTCATAATCGTTAACGATGGAAGTCCGGATGACACAAGTTCTGTAGCCCGGCAATTGATCGAGCGCTATTCCGATAGAGAAATTCGCTTGATAGAAAAGGCAAACGGAGGGCTGGCAGATGCTCGGAAC
>JACVXU010000441.1:2490-3899 GCA_015661185.1 Bacteroidota bacterium | reverse complement strand
GCGCGGACAGCCTTCTGGATACCTTCGAGGCGATAACCTGCAACGGTCGCCATCACGATCGTCATGGACTCACCCGAGGCAAGGCTGAAGGGGCCAACACCGGCAAACTGATCACCATTGAAGTTCTCCGTGTTGCTCGCCCCCTTGGTCCATTTCCCCCACCCGTTCGGGTAATTCGTCGAAGCGTCTGCTGTGCCATCCTCGTACGACGGTTGGTCGAAAACGTTCGTGCTCTTGAAGTCTCCATCCGGTCGTGTCATTCCTGACGTCTTCGGCACAAAGGTCGTAATGTCGCCAGCTGTTCCTCCGGAGAAGAAGTTTGGATTGGGATTGAGATTGAAATTGTTCGCATCTGAGTTTCGGCTCTTACCGCCATCCAGGAACCATGTACCGGTTGCTGTGAGGAACTGTGCCTTCGGGTTTCCTGTCCCTCCAGCCTGGGTCTGGCTCCCGGCGGACACATACCACCCTCGCTCCGGCCCAACACCAATTGGGTCACTACCAAAGATGGTTGTTTTCGTAGGACTGCCGACAACGGTCTTCGAGCGATCCACTGGCAGACCTCCCTGCTTTGCATCGATCATGACAAAACCGGACCAGACGTCGGTATACCACTTCCTGGCGCCGGTATTGAATCCGAAGTCGACATTTCCGGCCGTAGGGTTCAACGTCGATGCACCGGGGTGCATCGTGCTGAACGCCCACGGTGCACCGTTAGCATCGGCATCATCGATCCACGCTGCCTGAGCCACAAGTGCTGTGAGTGTAATATCATTATTGTTTCGGACGCCGCCAAGGTAGCTCCCCACTGACATATACCTCTCTGTCGAGAATTCATACGCCAGAGCCTTGATTGTGTTACCTACTTTCTCAGGAACACCGTCCATATTCACGTCGAGATTTCCGGTGTTCTTAAATTCGAGCTCAAGTATGACGAAGTCGTTCAGGTTGTTCCAGTTTGGTCCCTGGAACCCGTGGGCCCGGAGCTTCACGTCAATACCCAGGCTGGTAGGCCATGCCGCCTCGTACACCGCATGTTGCCGCCTGGTGCCGTCAACCCAGTATGGTTCGACACTATAGTGGCGGGTACCATCGCTGGCACCGAGCAGTGTGGGCTTATAGGAAAGCTGTGCAAAGTTGACGCCGCCTCCGGAAGCAAAGTAGCTCGGATTGGCCACACCGCCGATGGTTGCAGGATTGAATGTTGGATCCGGATCATACGCTCCGGCCCACGCGTTTTTGTACCAATAGTTCGTATAGAACCACGCGGCGGGCCAGTGTACGCTCGGCGTTGTCCAGTTTCTGTCAAAGTTGCCAGAGCGTATGAGGAAGCGATGGCCCAGTGTTGCGGCTGTTCCGGCCTCGCTGTAGTTCGGCGTAAAGCTCATCGGCAGGAACGAGTCCCATGC
>JACVXU010000441.1:0-2460 GCA_015661185.1 Bacteroidota bacterium | reverse complement strand
ATGCATCGCCGGCCTGAATCACACCTCCACCCGGATAATTTACTGTCGAGGTTGCGGGTGCCGTTTGGGCGAACAACGGTCCGGAAACGACGACGAGCAATAGAGCAAGAATTGCAAGGAACAATTCTTTTTGTCTTGTCATGTTCATAGCGTTACTCCCAATAATAGTATTGTTCACAACCATTGTCGTTCTCTTAGAAGTCGATTCTCACGCCGAAGTAGTATTCGCGCGGGATGTCATAAAAGGGGCTTCCATCATAGTATACTGAGCGCTTGAAACTGCCCGTCGGATCTGGCGTCCCGTCATTAAGGGTCGTCATACCGGCGTTGGAATATTCCCAGAGTGCCGCGCCAGAGACCGTGTTATCGTAGCCGATGATGTTGACCCAGTCGAATACGTTCTTCATGTCGAAGTACACCGCGAAGCGGATGTTTGCGATCGTGAATCCTTTTTCCACCCGGAGGTCAACGTTCTTGTTCCACGGCGCCTGGCCAAACACGCGTCCGGCGACTCGAGGATCTGCCGTCAGACTCAACGGGTAGTAGAACCCGCTTTGGAACGTGCCGACCGACGACAGCATGATTTGGTACGGGAATTCGAGGAAAAGAACGTAAGTGATTCGATGAGCGCGGTCATAGCCGCCCGTCAGCAGGTTCGATCCACCCGTTACGTTCACCTCCACCTTGTTGTAGGACCACAAATCATCAAATGGCAACAAGGTTCCGTACTTCACGGTGTCAGGACGAGAAAAACTGGTTTGCTGCAATGGATCATTACCTGTCCAACCAGTTGCCTTGATGTAACTGTATGAGTAGTTCAGGCGTCCATAAAGAGTGACGAAATCGAAGTACGTCTGTCTCAACGCTTGCAGGCCGAACTCGACGCCGCGGGCATCGGCATACTGTGATGAAACCCACATCGCGTTTTGTCCGTTCGCAAGAAACAGGCTCACTTGATTTTGGCTGTAGTTCTGGATGTCACGCATGTACGCGGAGAACGACAGGCCAAACTTCCTCGGAATGAATTCCCACTGAGCACCGAGTTCGTAATTTGACGACCTGACCGGCTCCTGCCGCAGGCTGGCAAACTGAGGAAGACCCCCGGCCGATCCCAAAACCGCGTTATAGCTTCCATAGAGGCGTGAGTACGGAGGGGGAATCGAGTTACGTGAATACGAGAAATACATCGCTGCCTCGTCCGATATCGGATGGGACACGCCGATACGCGGTGAGAAGAACCAGTATGGCGTTACCTGATTCTTGCTGCGGATCGGAATGAGGTCCTGGCGGAGGCTATCATCAACGAGGGCGGGTTGGTTCAGGAATAGGTTGAAATAGTTTCCCCAATCGGCCGCCTTTGGATCCCATCGATCAATACGGGCGCCAAGGTTGATAACAAGGCCGGCATACTCCATCTTATCCTGGATATAGCCGCCAAACATCGTCGGGAAGAATTCCCACTTCTCGACGAGCAGTCTCCTGCGAACGTCGGTCGCGTCAGCACCCAAACTGGAGTTTCTCTGTGTTCTGCTAATGTCGTTAAACTGGAACGAAAGACCGGCTTTGATCTGATTGTTGAAATCCACCTGACTGGTGATGTCAAACTTCAACGTGCTGACGGCATTTGTGGTGTTTTCATAAATGAATGTCGGGCGAGTAATCAGAGTCTGCGCGTTGCCTGCGTTCATCGCCTGGGTGATGAAACTCACGTTTTCATCTCCGACGCGGAAGAACTTGCCCAGCTCCGTCGGCGGTCTTTTCCAGTGTCAGGAAATCGCCGTCTTCATTGAGCGCGGCGATACCGTCATTGTTATCATCAGAAAAACCATATCGGTCATTGCGATAGGTATGGCTGAGTTGTACCTCGTAGAACGTCGACGGGGAAAGCAAATGGGTGGCTTTGATGCTCCCGATAACGTTGATACCGTCGCTCTTCGGGACGGCCTCGAGGAAGTGCCGTGCTTTATCGTTGTAATAGGTGTTTTTCCATCCAAAGAGCTGGCCTTTGTCGTTGACGATTGCGAACGCGTTCAGTTTGAATTCGCGCCCTAGGTTGTAGGTCGTCTTGAAGGTCAGATCGGCTTGCTGCTGATGTTCGTTGGGAAGTCGGCCATAAGTATCAAAATACCTGCCGCTGACGAGGAATCCCCAATCATCTGTGATGCTTCCGCTAATCATGCCATCGAAGTCGATCTGGGGTTTGTCCTGGTTCAGGTATTTTCCCGGGGAGTACGTGTATTTGGTGCTCTTGATGCTATCCGGGATAATGGCTGTTTGCCGGGCGGCCGTTGGAGACACCGCCTGCAATGCCTTCATGGAGTCGAGCCGACGGTTCGTTGCGTTTTTCTCGTTGAAGTAGATCACATCGTTCCCGTAGAGATCCGGACCGACATACTTGAGTCCATCCATCTGGCTTGACTTAGCGGAGAAGCTGCCGGTCAGCTTGCCTCTTCCCTCGCG
>JACVXU010000001.1 GCA_015661185.1 Bacteroidota bacterium | reverse complement strand
CTTCGCCGGGGATCAAAGAGCCGGTCGAGCTCCTGACTCGGAACGAATCTCTTCACCTCTTCCCGTTGTTCAAGCAGGCTCCGGAAACTCTGACCATTCTGCCAGACTTTCATCGCCTCTTCCTGCACAATACGGTACGCGTCTTCCCTCTTCATCCCCGCTTTCGTCAGTGCCAGGAGAGCGTCCTGCGAGAAGATGAGGCCGTGAGTCCGGTCAAGGTTCGCCATCATATTTTCCGGATACACGAGCAGTTGATCCACTATTTTTGTGAACTGGACAAGCATGTAGTCCAGAAGGATGCAACTGTCCGGGACTATCACGCGCTCGACGGAAGAGTGGGTGATATCCCGTTCGTGCCACAGCGCAACATTTTCGAGAGCCGCCATTGCATTTCCCCGCAGCACGCGCGACAGACCGGCAACCCGTTCACACGTAATCGGGTTCCGTTTGTGCGGCATGGCCGATGAACCCTTCTGCCCCTTCGAGAAGTACTCCTCGACCTCGAGCACTTCAGTCTTCTGAAGGTGACGGATTTCAGTAGCGAATTTCTCCAGCGAGCTCGCACAGAGGGCCAACGTACTCATCAATTCGGCATGCCGGTCGCGTTGCAGCACCTGTGTCGAGATCGGAGCCGGCTTCAGACCGAGCTTCTCGCAGACATGTCGTTCCACAAATGGATCCAGGTGGGCATAGGTACCGACTGCCCCCGAGATCTGTCCGACAGCAATAGTCTCTCTTGCATGTTTCAGGCGGTCGATGTTTCGAACTGTCTCTGCATACCAGAGCGCTAGTTTCAGCCCAAATGTCGTCGGTTCGGCATGGATTCCATGCGTGCGCCCGATCATGAGCGTGTGCTTGAACTCTTTCGCCCTTCGTGCGAGGACGGCTTTCAATGACTCGAGGTCTTCGAGGAGCAGGTCTGCGGACTGCTTCATCTGAACGGCAAGAGCTGTATCCAACACATCCGACGAGGTCATTCCGAGATGGATAAACCGCGACTCGGGTCCGACATACTCTCCCACGTTGGTGAGAAAAGCGATCACGTCGTGCTTGACTTGTTCTTCTATCTGAAGGATCCGGTCGACGTTGAAACTGGCCTTTGCACGGATACTTTCGACCGCCTCCATCGGTATCACACCGAGTTGAGCTTGCGCTTCGCATGCCAGGATCTCGATTTCGAGCCAGATGCGGAATCTGTTTTCATCTTCCCAGAGTTTGCCCATCTCCGGGCGTGTATAGCGTGCGATCACAGCTCAGCCTTTCCGTTTACGGTTTCTTTTCGAGTTTCAGATCGAGATTCATCACCTTGCGTTCACGAAATACCTTGAGTTTCAATACCTCACCAGCGCTTGCATCGGAAAGAATGGCGGAGAAATCTTCAGCAGAGTTGATCTTGGCTCCATTGCTCTCGAGGATGATATCTCCCACCCGGAGATCGGCTTTTTCGGCCGGTCCCTTTCGAAAGATATCGCTCACGATGATTCCCCGAACTTCGGTCAGTCCGAAATACCGTGCAACGCGCGCATCCACTTCCTGGGCTTCGAATCCGGTGAAGATATCACGGGTCACCTGGCCCTTCTTGCGGAGATCTGCTACAATCTTCTTGACCTTGTTCACGGGAATCGCGAAACCGTATCCAACAAATGCCTGGCTGACTCCTCCGGTGAAGATCAGCGTATTGATTCCCACAACATCACCGTTGCTGTTCACCAGGGGGCCACCACTATTCCCTCCATTGATGGCCGCGTCTGTCTCTATCATATCCCGATAGACGGCATTTCCCTGACGGCCAAGATTCATGCCAATCGAGCTGATGACGCCGACTGTCACGGTCGGTTTGTCGTTGATCTCAAACAGTCCGAACGGATTGCCCAAGGCGATGGCCCATTCCCCGATGACGATATCATCCGAGGTGCCGAGAGTCGCGTAGGCAAGATCCGATCCGTCGACTTTCAGCAAAGCGACGTCGCTGACGGGATCGCCACCTACGAGTTTCGCTTTCATCTTCTTTCCACCGACGAATGTCACCGTAATCTCTTTGGCGTTCCCTGCGACATGGAAGTTCGTAACGATATAGCCGTCGGGGGAAATGATGACCCCGGATCCAAGATTCTGAACCTGGTACCGCTGAGGACCGATGAATTGTTTCCAGAAGGGATCATTGCCGAGATATTGGCGGAAGTACGGATCGACATTCAGGAGGCCGGGTTGCTCGTGGACTTCCGTCACGTTAATTCCGACGGTAGCCGGGCTGACCTTTGCGATGGCGCGCGTAATGGCGTTGCGGCGCGAGCCGGAGACCTGGTCCTGCTCGCTCCCTGACTTGTCCTGGACACGCACAGCTGTCGGGAATGCCGTATCGAAAGCCTCATTCGCGTCGCGCGTAGAAGCTGCGACAGATGGTTTGATCGAATACCCTATGCCGATTCCCACGAGAAGAGGAACCGCGAATACCAGGAGAAGCATGAAGTAGTTCTTCTTCATAGCTACACGAGGTTTTTATGAATGTGGAGTGGATATGTCCGGTCGCTCCTTTGGAGGACCTTTCCAAATGTCTTTAACGGCATCAAGATGGCTCAGAAGCAATATGGTGCTGAGAACACATGAGAAGAACACGAATGTCCAATTCTCTACCTTTGCCACGATAAGTTGGCTCACCCATTCCCACGGCAGAAGCCAAAGCACGAGCGGTGTCGTGAGAATTGCTGTGACGTTTGAGACGAGAATGTCACGCTTCAGGAGGTATTTGGTGACCATCCAGATCGTACACCACACAACAGTGTAGCTGAATCCCAGAGAAAACATACCACCGGCACTAGTAGAAAGCCCTCTTCCCCCTTTGAACCCAGTCCAAATCGGGTAGTTGTGCCCCAGGATCGCGCCCAACAGGGCGAGGCACCCATGAAGGAAGGAATTCGGAAACAAGAGTCCTGCCGCCAGTACGGGAGCGAAGCCCTTGCCAGCATCCAGCACCCCCACGAGAATGCCCGTCAGTCTCGATTTCGTAACCACGTAGGCATTGAAGCCCCCCGCGTTGCCGCTGCCTGTCTCGCGAATATCCACATCCGCCTGCTTCCTGACAATTATGAAGGCAACAGGGATTGAGCCAATCAGGTAGCTGCCGACGAGAATTGCGAACACTTCCAACAAGTGGTCACCAGGACTTAACAGCTGTCTGTATCGAATTCATAATGAATCTACAGAAAACAGCCGCGAGAAGCAAGGTAGGCCCTTTTGAGCACAAACGAAGAAGAATGCGAAAACCAGCAGGATTTAGAGCGGATGAATCTAAGAAGTACCGTATTAAAAGTGATAATACTCTCCGACCTTATTCCCCTTTTGAGTGACGGGTCATGAGATCGGTTGTCGCCTTTTGTGGATCCTTGTTCTCAAAGAGAACCTCATGGACCTCGGACATGATCGGCAGGTCGATATCGTATTTCTTCTCGAGATCGCGAACCGATTTTGCTGTCGCGACTCCCTCGGCAACCATCACCATTTCCTTCAGAACATCCTCGAGTTTGCGTCCCTTGCCGATTTGTTCCCCGAGGTACCGATTGCGACTATGATGGCTCATGCAGGTGACAATCAGATCGCCCATACCCGACAACCCTGCGAACGTCTTTGGCTGGGCACCAAGTTTTACGCCGAGGCGTGTGATTTCGTAAATGCCTCGTGTCATGATCGCTGCTTTTGTGTTGTCACCGAATCCCGCGCCATCGCTGATACCGGCTGCGACTGCGATCACGTTTTTCAATGAGCCGCCCAGCTCTACACCCCGGATATCATCGTTGACGTACACACGGAAGTAGTTTGTGGTGAACGCATCTTGCACAATCTTTGAGGTTTTTTCCTTGAAGGATGCAGCGACAATCGCGGTTGGAATCCGTCTCGAGACTTCCTCTGCGTGGCTTGGACCGGAGAGAATCGCGAGGTTTTCCTTCCTCTCGTGTTTGAGAACGTCGAGCAGCACCTCTGACATCGTCATCAATGTGGAGTTCTCGATCCCCTTCGCGACGTTGCAAATGACGGTACGCTCCAGGTCGAGATGAGCGATCTTCTCAAGGACTGGACGTAAGTACTGAGAGGGGACAGCAGTCACGATCATGTCGCGCTTCTCAGATGCCGCTTCAATTTCACCGGTAAACTTCAGGTTCGGGGGAAGAGGGACGCCGGGTAGGAACTCAGTATTCTCGTGCTGCTGACGCATGAGGTCCACCTGGTCCTGCGTGTAGCACCAGAGCGAGACATCATGGCCGTTTCCGAGCAGAACTAGTGCGAGGGTGGTTCCCCAGCTACCGGCACCAAGGACAGTGATTTTCATCGAGATGAGTATTCTTCTGGAGTACTATACGCTCGTCAGACTGCTCAGGGCCATTGAGGGGATTCGCTGCAGAGGGTCTACAGCCGGAGACTGGTCTCGCGCACTTCCTTCGGGGTGAAGCCGGATACCTTCTTCTCGGTCCCATCAATCAGCCGCTTGATGTTGTGACGATGAGAATAGAGCAACAGAATGGCGACAGAGAGGCTAAAGACGATCAACGTCCTGTAACTCTGGATCTCATCACCAAAGATGTTGTGCCGTACAAACAACGAAACCGGGAACGCAACGGCAGCGGCAATTGAGCCCAGAGAAACGTACTTATAGACCATGAACACAAGGAAAAACATACCGATGGAGATTGCGGCTTCTGTCGGCGCGACACCGATCAGCATTCCCGCACCGGTAGCGATTCCTTTTCCCCCCTTGAACCCTGCGAACACCGTCCATATATGACCAACAATGGCGGCGCCACCGCAGATCATCTGAATGATGGTGAAATCATCAAACGGCGTCCTGTTATAAAACGGCAGTGAAGGATCCCAGAAGAGCCTCGAAATCAGAGCTGTCGCGATCGCTCCCTTGGCCATGTCAACCGCCATGACCAGCACACCCGACTTCCACCCAAGCACACGGAAGACGTTGGTGCCACCGGCATTCCCGCTCCCCTTCGTACGGATGTCAAAGCCGTGCTTCCATTTCGAGAGCATGATGCTCGTCGGCATGGATCCGATGATATAACTCAGGAGAATGACGATCGCAAGATTGACCATTCTTCAGGACCTTTCGCTTACCATGACAAGAACTACTGATAAAATGTAGGCACTCGCTGAATGAGATGCAAGAAAATTCAGAACGATTCCTGCTTCCAGCTCAAAGCAGGCCTTTGGTTCTCCACCGTTCGAGTATCAATCGGCCCAGGTCGACGTCTTCCTGGGTCGTGATCTTGATGTTGTCGTACGAACCCTCAACAATTCTCACCCTGACACCAATTCGTTCGACGAGACCTACTTCATCGGTCCCGTAGAACCGAGTGCGTTTTGCCTCCTTGAATGCCTTCATCAGGACCGAAGCTCTGAAGGCTTGCGGTGTCTGAACGAGCCAGAGCGCGTTCCGATCAAGCGTCTGGTCGAAGTACTCGCCTCCCCGAGAACGGCGGATGGTATCCTTCGGCTGCACAGCGAGCACCGCGGCTTCATGTTCCTTGCACGACCTGATCAGATGTGCTATCCGTTTCGATTCGATAAACGGCCGGACACCGTCATGCACGAGAACGATATCTGACGGTTTGAAAGCGAACCGCCTCAAAGCGTTGTACACAGAATCCTGCCTCTTCTCTCCTCCGACTGTCACCATACTGACTTTGTGCAGTCGAAAATGTGAGATCAAGGATTCCATCTCCGCGATCGACTGCTCGGGCACGGCGATAGCAATCTCGTCAATCTCTGAGCAGTGTTCAAAACGCTGCAACGTGTGAACGATGATCGGCTTGTCCCTGAGCAGAAGGAACTGCTTCTTGACCGAGCCGCCCAGACGTTTCCCTAATCCCGCGGCAGGAATGATCGCAAATATTTTCGGACGGATTTTCGTCATAGAGACAAGAATGAGTAAACTTCACCCCGTTGCTTCTGCCCATATGAGTGAAGTGCGAATGTCTAAAGAATCAGCATTGCGTCGCCGTAGCTGTAGAAACGGTATCCTTCTTTGATGCCCCGCTTGTACGCGCGCATCACAAAATCGTGCCCTGCAATTGCGCTCACGAGCATCAGCAGGGTCGACTCGGGGAGATGGAAGTTTGTGATGAGCTTGTCGGCGATCTTGAAATCGTACGGTGGAAAGAGAAATTTATCCGTCCAGCCCTTCGACGGCTTCAGGTGTCCGTCAGAGGTCACGCTCGATTCGAGGGCCCGGCAGGTACTCGTGCCGACGACAAAGACGTTTCGTTTCGCATCGATGACTTTGTTGATTGTATGAGCAGCTTCGGCGGAGATTTCGTAGTACTCCGAGTCCATTTTGTGCTTCGTCAGGTCTTCTACTTCGACGGCCCTGAACGAGCCGAGCCCGACATGCAGCAGAACCGGCACGATCTTGATACCTTTGCGCTCGATCTTCCTGAGGAGAGGCTTGGTGAAATGGAGGCCTGCCGTCGGCGCAGCTACCGCGCCGAGGACGCGTGCGTAGACCGTCTGGTACGAGTCCTTGTCCTTATCCGTTGCATCGCGCTTGATGTAGGTGGGGAGCGGAGTAATCCCGATCCTCTCAATGATCTTGAAGAAATCCCCCTTGTGGTTGAACCGGACTGTGCGACCGCGTGAGGTCGTATTGTCAATGACCTCACACCAGAGTTTGCCGTTGTCGAAGAATATCTTGTTTCCGATGCGCACTTTGCGCGCCGGATCGACGATCACGTCCCAGATATTCTCCTCTGCGTTCAGTTCGCGCAGGAGAAAGACTTCAATTTTCGCGTTGGTCTTTTCTTTCTTTCCGAACAGACGAGCCTGAAACACCTTGGCCTCGTTCACGACCAGGCAGTCCCCTTTGCTAAGGTAGTCCACGATCTCATGAAACTTCCGATCGTCGATCGACTCATCGGCACGGTTCAGCACCATCAGCCGGGAGTGATCACGCGGCTTCGCAGGAAACTTCGCTATCAAATTGCGAGGTAAAGGATATTTGAAATCAGAGAGTTTCATTGCTTAACGCCTCTCTCAATAATGGGATGAGTATGGACAAACAACGATTATAAACCTGCGTGCCCGCCCGTCCGAAGATGGTGCAGTATTACCCTCTCCGAGAAGCGAGCACGACAGTACTCTTGACGGCTCGCAAGCCCTACCGCTTCCGTGCCGGCATGCGGCCGGAGGCCTTCTTTGCCTTGCCGGCACCCCTGCCCTGCGCAACCGGCTTGTCATTCAACAAGGCCGCGCGCGCTGCAGCCAATCGGGCTATGGGAACACGGAACGGTGAACAGCTGACATAGTTCAGGCCGAGGAGATGGCAAAACTCGATGCTTGATGGTTCTCCGCCATGCTCACCGCAGATCCCGAGCTTGATATCGGGCCGGGTGGACCGTCCTTTTTCGACAGCGATCTTCATCATGGCTCCAACGCCGGTCCGGTCAAGAACCTCGAACGGATCCTTTGAATATATTTCCCTGTCGACGTACGGAGCAATGAATCGAGCGGAGTCATCACGGCTGATTCCGAGCGTGGTCTGCGTCAAGTCGTTCGTCCCGAAGCTGAAGAACTCAGCAACGGACGCGATCTCATCTGCCGTTACTGCGCCGCGCGGGATTTCGATCATCGTCCCGACAAGGTACGGGAACCTGACTTTCTGCTCTTTCATCACAGCTTCGGCTGTCTCTCGGACGATTTTCGCCTGGTGCTGAAGTTCTTTCACGTTGCCGACGAGCGGGATCATCACTTCCGGCTCCACAGGAATACCACGCTTTTTCACTTCCGCAGCGGCCTCGAACACGGCACGCGACTGCATCTCGGTAATCTCCGGATACACGATGCCCAGACGGCATCCGCGGAATCCGAGCATCGGATTGAATTCATGCAACGACTCAACACGCTGTTTTACCTTCTCATACGAGATGCCGATCTGCGCTGCCAGTTCACGCTGAGCCTTCTCTTCGTGCGGAACGAACTCGTGCAACGGCGGGTCGATCGTGCGGATGGTCACCGGCCGGCCGTTCATCACTTCGAAGATGCCCGCGAAGTCCTTGCGCTGCAACGGCAGGAGCTTTGCCAGGGCGGCTTTGCGTTCTTCCACGGTGTCTGCCAGAATCATCTCGCGCATCGGGCCGATCTTGCCTTCGCCGAAAAACATGTGCTCCGTACGGCAGAGGCCGATTCCCTGAGCGCCAAACGCCACGGCGTTGGAGGACTGGTCGGGCTGATCTGCGTTGGTGCGGATCTTCAGGCGGCGATACTTGTCCGCCCACTTCATGATCTGATCGAACGTCCGAAAGACCGGTGCATCCTTCGGATCCATTGTCTTGTCGATCAGCACCTGTAATACCTCAGACGGTTTCGTGTTGACCTTTCCATTGATGACCTCGCCGGTTGTGCCGTCGATCGAGATCCAGTCGCCTTCCTTGATGACCTGGCCTGCGACCTTCATCACGTGCTTTGAATAGTCAATATCGAGCGTGCTGCAACCCGCGACGCATACCCTGCCCATCTGCCGCGCGACAAGAGCTGCGTGCGATGTCATACCGCCGCGTGCCGTGAGGATACCTTCAGCGGCGTTCATACCTTTGATGTCTTCGGGCGAGGTCTCGATTCGGGTGAGGATAACCTTCTCTCCGCGCTTTGCCCATTCCTCGGCGTCATGAGCGTTGAACACAACGCGTCCGGCAGCAGCACCCGGACCTGCGTTCAAGCCCTTCGCAAGCAATCGGCCCCCCTTCACTGCAAGCTCTTTTTCTTTCAAGTCGAAGATCGGTCTGAGCAGTTGGTTGAGCTGGTCGGGCTGGACACGCAAGAGAGCCTCGCGATCGGTGATCAGCTTCTCTTTTACCATATCGACTGCGATCTTGATTTCAGCGAAGGATGTCCGCTTCCCGACACGGCACTGCAGCATGTACAGTTTTCCCTGCTGAATCGTAAATTCCACGTCCATCATGTCCCGATAGTGCTTCTCGAGGTTCTTGCGGATCTTGTCAAGCTGACCATAGATTTTCGGATCCTGCTTGGCGAGCTGGGAAATGGGCAGCGGTGTCCGGGTGCCTGCCACAACATCCTCTCCTTGTGCGTTCATGAGATACTCGCCGTAGAAGACGTTTTCTCCAGTGGCTGCGTCGCGTGTGAACGCGACACCCGTGCCTGAATCTTCACCCATGTTACCGAAGACCATCGACTGGATGTTCACAGCGGTTCCCCAGGCTTCCGGGATGTCGTAGAGTCTGCGATACGCAATCGCCCGATCGTTCATCCACGAGCCAAATACCGATCCTACCGCACCCCACATCTGGTCCATCGGGTTTTCCGGGAAATCTCTCCCCGTCCGCTCCTTGACGGCAGTCTTGAACCTGCCGACAAGATCCTTCAGGTCGTCTGCCGTCAGATCCGTGTCAAGGTGGACGCCACGTTCTGTCTTCTTCTGCTCAATAATCGCCTCAAACGGATCGATGTCATCTTTGTGAACTGGCTTCAAACCGAGGACGACGTCGCCGTACATCTGGACAAACCGGCGGTAGGAATCGTAGACGAACCTCTCGTTCTTCGTCTTCTTGATCAGGCCTGCCACCGTCTTGTTGTTCAGTCCGAGATTCAGAATCGTGTCCATCATCCCAGGCATCGATGCACGGGCGCCGGACCGGACGCTGACGAGCAGCGGATTCGAGGGGTCACCGAACCTCGCACCCATCGCCTTTTCGACCTTTGCCAGGGCGGCCTCAACTTCTTTCTTCAGGCTCTTGGGATACGCCTGCCCGTGAGCATAGTAGTACGTGCACACGTCCGTTGAAACGGTGAATCCGGCGGGCACCGGGAGACCGATATTGGTCATCTCGGCAAGGTTTGCCCCCTTGCCACCGAGCAGACTCTTCATCACTGCTTTTCCTTCAGCTTTGCCGCTGCCGAAGAAGTAAACATACTTTGGATTTCTTGCCATAGTGTGTGTCTCTCTTTCTTTGATGCTTATTCTTCAATGAGGTGTGAAGCAGGTGTCGAGTTCTTGATAATTTTGTTCTGCTGAACTTCTTTCAGAAACCTCCGAGCTATTGCCATTGATCCAGGGCTCTCAAATTCTTTTTCCATTCTCTCAAAACCGATCAATCATTTCATTCAAAGCCGACTCACCACGCATGACGGCTTGTTCAATCTCGACATAGAACAGGGGCATCATTTCCAGGAACGACATGTGCCTGCTATTTCCGGAGTTGAACCGCGCGACATCTTTTTCCGTTGTCACGAGGAAGTCGACATTGAGTTCCCGCACGCCGTTTTCCAAATCCACCAATTCGTTGTCGGTGTAGGAGTGATGGTCGGAAAAGACGACATGCTTTTTCACGGCCAGGCCGACCGATCGCAATGTTTTCTCAAAAGACTGCGGATTCCCGATTCCGGAGAAAGCCAACGCCGATTTACCCTTGAGCCCTGCAAGGTCCACACTGAACCGGTAGCTTGCTCTCCTGAAGGCCGATACCTTTGTCGTCAACCCGATCACCGGTTTCTCGGTCCAACCGCGAACGGCAGCATGCGCCCTCTCATATTGCTCGATGCTCTCGCATCTTGAGATCGCGATCATCGATGCGCGGCGAAGAGAAGTCAGGGGTTCTCTCCTGTTTCCCGCTGGGAGCATCCAACCCGGCTCCTGGATATCCTCAACGGAGAGGATCACAATGTCGGCATCGCGGCGCAGGTAACGATGCTGAAAGCCATCGTCGAGGATGATGATGTTCACTCCAAATTTCTCGATTGCGTACTGTGCACCCCGGACACGTTGTTCATCAACGATGACGACCGAACCGGTCAGTTTCGATGCCATCTGCGCAGGCTCATCGCCCGACTCGGAGGCTTCGGCACACTGCACCGATCCGTTGCTCACGACCACGGTCCCGATGCTGCTGCGTTTGTAGCCCCGGCTCACGACAGCGACCTTCCGACCCTTCTGGGTGAGCTTCTTTACGAGGAACTCAACAAAAGGAGTCTTCCCAACGCCCCCCGATTCGATGTTGCCGACAGATATGACTGGGACGCCAACCGGAAGGCTCCGCAGTACCCCAGTATCAAAGAACCAGTTGCGAAGCACCACGCCAGCGCCGAACACGTACGAGAATGGCAGCAAGAGTGGCCGCATAGCATTCACATTCAGACCATTTGGAGGATTCGTTGTGCAACCCGAGAGGAAGCACCGCTCTCGCCGAGTTTTCCTCTCACGGCCGAAAGCTCTTTCTTCATGGCTGAAAGGGACTCCTCGTTGCGGAGGATTCCGAGAACCTCACGGGCGAGATTCGCTGCTGTTGCACGATGTTGTATGAACTCCGGAACGATTTGTTTTCCGGCGACGATATTCACAAGGCCGATGTTCTTCAAGCGGATCAACAGACGTCCGATCAGATACGTCGGCCACGACGTCTTGTACACGACAACCATCGGTGTCCCGAACAATCCTGTTTCCAGCGTCGCGGTCCCCGATGTCACGAGGGCGAAGTCCGCATTCCGCATCACCTCGTACGAGGCGTTCTTCACAATCCGGATGCCCTCCAGGTTGTAGAAAGTCCGAAAATGTTCTTCCTGAAGTGTCGGAGCCACAGCCAGGACAATTTCCATCCCTTCCTCACGCGCGATTGCCCGCGCCGCTTTCAGCATCTCTGGGAAGATCATTTCAATTTCCTGCATCCGGCTGCCAGGCAGGAGCGCGAGAACCTTCTTGTCCGCAACGAGGCCAAAGCGTTTGCCGAACCCCTTCCGATCGAGGTCCGAGTTCAAAACTTCCAGCAAGGGATGACCGACGAACTCAGCATCAATCCCTTCTTTTCGATAGAGGTCAGCCTCGAAGGGAAAAATCACCAGCATCGTATCGACAATTCCGCGCATCTTCTTCACCCGCGACGGATGCCACGCCCACACCTGCGGACTGATGTAATAAACGACCTTTGAGCCACTTCGTTTCGCCGTTTTAGCGAAGCGGAGGTTAAATCCCGGATAGTCGATCAGCAAAACGACGTCAGGTTTTTTGTGCCGGAGAACGGTTTCCAGCGTTTTCTTCATCGATCGGATGACTGGCAGATGCTTGATCACTTCTACAAATCCCATGAACCCAAGCTCGTTCACATGGTAGATCAATCGCATCCCCTCCTGCTTCATCCGATCCCCTCCGACACCAAATATGTCAATCGAGGGGTTGGCCCTTTTAAGTTCCCGGACCACGCCGGCCCCGTGCAGATCCCCCGACGCTTCCCCTGCTATGATCATCACGCTCCTGACCAAACTCTACCTCCAGATCCAAATCAAGAGCAGCAAGAGCATGGCAAGAACAATTGCCTGAAAGGTCCGCCGCTCAGAGCGGACTGCTTCTGCCCAGTTCGGTTTTTGGTGTTCCTGGCGAGGATTCTGGTATGGACGAAGGCGCGGAAAAAACCTCGGCACGTTGTTTTTGAAGTCGCGATATCCTTCTCCGAACTCTTTCTCAAGAAACTCCTCCTCGAGGGACACGATCAGCGAGTATTGAACAATGAAATAGACAAGAGCAACCGACACCAGCCATGGCGTGAGGGCGTTTGCCATGAGACCGACCCCAGTGTACATAAAAATATTGCCGATATAGAGCGGATTGCGAACGTACGAGAAAGGGCCAGCGATGACGACCTCCGGGGCTCCGACTCCGCCGGTCACGCGCGTGAGACTCCCTGCATATGCGACACCCCAGAACCTGAGAGACTCTCCGAGGAGCGTAAGCACAACTCCGCTCAACAGTGTTGTGGGAGTCGGTCGCGCAAACAGCACCATAGCGAACAGAAACGGAAACGGTGTGTAGCTTCGATACTGGAACAATGATTGACGAATGTCTGACAACCTGCCGTGCCTCCGGATTTATTCAGTGCAATTAACCTTGAGCGAATACATCCCGCCTTGCCATCTCGGCCTCCCGACGCTTCCTGATGCGCTTCTGCTTGAGGATCAGTTCGATCCGCCGGCGTATATCGTCAAAATCTCTGAACTCGTGATACGTGACATTCTGCGCCTGGCAGTACCGGATCAACTGCCCTTTGGCGAAAACAATATCTGCATAGCGAACCGGGCACCGATCAGAGATGCCATCACCGATATACACAATGATGTCGTCATCCGCCGAGAGGGTCAGGAGGTGATTGCGCTTGCAGTTGCCACAAAGTATGCATTCAGCATCAGTATGGGGAAATGACGGCACCAGCTTCGTCACAAGGCCCTGCTGGATCAATTCCAGGTGGTTGGAAAAGAACGGAAGATCTCCAAAACCGTTCTTCTGCAGAAGCCGGTTGACATAGAAATCGAGACCATCACTCAGGACAACGACGGGAATACTCCGGTGCCGGCAGAATTCAACAAACGAACCAAACGTCGGGTCGAGCGAAAACTGATTGACAAACTCTTCGAGTTCACTCAAAGGTACGTTCTCGACGGCCTGACACTCCTGTTTCAGACAGTCACGCGCCGTGATCGTTCCATCAAGATAGTTGCGCACAATCTCGACTGCTCTCGATCCAGCGAACTTCCGGAAGAGCTGGCTTCCGACATCCTCCACTGCAATTGTTCCGTCGAAATCACTAAACACTCTCAGCATCGGTTTTCCGATCCCCTACGCGGTCGTCACCGTCTCGTTAAATCGGACAGATACGAGCTTGGAGACTCCTTCCTCTTCCATCGTCACTCCGTACAGTGCGTTGGCGGATTCCATCGTGCGCTTGTTGTGCGTCACGACGATGAACTGAGTGTTGTCAGAGAATTTGCGAAGTATCCGCGTGAAGCGATCGATATTCGAATCGTCCAACGGAGCATCGACTTCGTCGAGGATACAGAAGGGGCTTGGTTTGACCAGATAGATCGCAAAGAGTAAAGCGATAGCAGTCAGAGTCTTCTCACCTCCCGACAACAGATCAATTGATGTCGGACGTTTACCGCGCGGCTTCGCGATAATCTCGATGCGAGCTTCCAGGGGATCGACCTCATCATCTATCCGAAGATCACACTCATCCCCTTCATCGAACAGTCCTTTGAAGGTCGTAATGAAATTCTCGCGGATCTTGCCGAATGTCCCAAGGAATTGGTTCTGCGCCGTCGTATTGATCTCTTCAATGGTCGCCATGAGCGTATGCTCGGAGTCGACCAGGTCTTTTCGCTGAGCGTTCACAAAATCCAGCCGCTCTTTTTCGCTCTTGTACTCATCAAATGCCGCGAAATTCACCGGGCCCAGAGCGCGGATCTTTTCTTTGAGCGTACGAACCTCTTCGCGCGCCACGTGGAAATCAAATGTCTCGTTGTCGTCGAAGGTCTGCAGTTCAAGCTCCAAATCGAACTCTTCTTTCGCACGGGACTTGAGGTTCTCGGCCCTCATCGTAAGTTCCTGGATCTTCATTTCCAGGTCATACGCAGCCTTCAGCGACCCCTCGTGGCGGAGCCGTTCGTCCTTCAATTTCAGATCAATTTCGTGTACCTGTCCCCGCTTCGAGGCCACCTCTTTTTCCAACCCCTTCTTTTTCTCGTTCAGCGAAGTCAATTCCACACGGGCGGAACTCAGAGCGTCTTCGGTCTCCTTCATGTCGATCGCGAGGTGCTCAATCTCTTCCCGTGCCGAGACGATGTCCGCTGTGCGTTGGTCGAACGTCGCAACAACTGACTGAAGTGTCGATGCTGTATGATCAATATCCTGGTGGACGCTTCGCTCCTCGCCTTTGAGCGAGAGGACGTGTACGCTCGCATCGTTCGCCACTCTGGAATACTCATTCCACAGCGCCTCCATCGTCTCAAGTTCACTCGCGGCAGCGCCGGATAACCGTTCTGCCTCGGTTTTGTCCTGCTCCAACCGGTCAACGGCCGGACCGAGCGCGTTCAGTTCTTGAGCGAGCAACTGGATTTCCTGCTGGAGCTTCTGCGCTTCGGTCTGATTGCGCTCGATGATTTCACCGGCGCGTTTCTTCTCGAATTCCAGTTGGGCAATGCGAATTTCGACGGTCGTCATTTCCAGCTCGAGGGCCTTTGCCTCTTCAAGCAATTGCTTCACATCGATGCGACTGAGTTCATCGTTCCTGCTTTCGACCTCGTGCATCATCCGTTCTCGCTGACGCTCGAGACCACGGATTTCCTCGGCCATCTCCTCCAACTGCGAGCGACCTCCGATGTGTCCTCCTTCATCCTGTCGCACGCTTCCACCTCGAAGCACGCCCTTGTTCGTCACGATTTCGCCTTCGAGCGTGACGCAGCGGATCCCCTTGTCGCGTCCTACCAACTGCCGCGCCACCTCGACGTCGGTGACGACGAGCGTGTCATCCAGCAGCACGCGATACACATCCATGTACCGAACGTCCGCGTGGACGAGGCTTCCCGCCCAGCCAACGACGCCCGGATCGGTATACAACGGCCGGTGATCCATCAATTTTGGGAGACGATCCAGGCAAATGAAGGTAGCTTTGCCCTTCTGTTCTTTTTTCAGATACTCAATCGCACCGTAGGCATGGTCGATGTTCGATACGATAACGTACCCGGACGTATCGCCCAGCGCCGATTCGATCGCAATCCTGTACCGCGGATCCACTGTCGCCGCTTCGCCGACAGTCGTCTCGACAATCGACTTCCAGTCACCGCTCGTAATGAGATACCGCGCACCCTCGGAGTACCCGTCGAAGTTCTCGACCAGGCCCTTCAGGAAGTCCATCTTCGCCTGCTTGCGGTCAATCGTGGTTCGCATCTCGAAATCGCGATCGCGCAGCGACTCCAGCTCCTTTTGAAGTTCAATCTTTCGTGCTTCCTTCTGATGGACGCGAACCTCGGCTTCAGCATGTTTCCGCCGCAGCTCACGATCCTCCGCCGAAAGGTGAAGGACGAGCTCGGTATTCTTCTCGATTTCTTCTTTGGACCGCTGGTTCTCGTCTGCCGTATAATCAATCCGGCCGCGGAGGTTTTCCGTCCTCGCCCTTGCATGCCCTTCACGGTTTCTCACTTCAGACACTTCGTGTAACAGGGCAATCACACGATCCTGGTGGGCCTTCATCTCGGACTTTTTCTCGTTGAGCTGATGCTCGAACTTGTCCAGTTCTTCTTTCTTGTGACGGTACGCTTCCTCTGCCGCAGCAGACTTCACGCGCACTTCTGCGAGCTTCACAGCGAGCTCGTCCTGTCTGCGCCCCAACTCCTCTTCCCGCTGGCGCAGCTGGACCTTTTCCTTTTCGAACCGCTCGATATTCACCGCGAGGGAGCGTCGCCGTTCATTCGAGGTCGCGATGGACCGTTCGGCCTGATGGACTTTCACCTGATGATCGGAGTATGCCGTCTGTAATTCGGCCATTCGATCTTCCGACTCTTCCATCTCCGCACGAAGGACGTCGAGGAGGGCCTCTTCCTGAGATAGCCCGACATGGATTTTCGATTTTTCGGTCACAGCCTGGTTCAGTTGTTCCTGCAGCGGGGAGATCTTCGTAACAACGCTGGCGTATTCCCTGGCGATAAGATTTGTTTCGAGGATGTGAACGTTCTTCGCGTACTCATTGTAGCGTTCAGCTTTGTGCGCCTGCCGCTCGAGGGAGTTTACCGCTTTCTGAACTTCCCGTACGATATCGCTCACGCGCGTAAGGTCGTGCTGCACCGATTCAAGCTTCCGGTATGCTTCCTTCCGGCGATGCTTGTACTTTGTGACACCGGCCGCTTCCTCGAAAAGCCTTCGTCGCTCGTCTGCGCTGTCGCTCAGGATCGTTTCGACCATTTTCAGTTCGATCACGGAATACGCGTCCGATCCCATGCCGGTATCCATGAACAGATCGCGAATGTCCTTCAAACGACAGAGAGCCTTGTTGAGATAGTACTCACTCTCGCCGGAGCGGTACACCCGGCGGGTAACGACAACTTCCGTGTATTCCGAAGGAAGAATGCCCTTGGTGTTCTCGATGGTGAGCGACACCTCGGCGATACTCAGCGGCTTTCGGTTCTTCGTACCGTTGAAGATGACGTCCTCCATCTTGTCGCTGCGCAGCATGGTTGGTCTCTGCTCCCCGAGAGCCCACCGGATGGCATCGACAACATTGGTTTTGCCGCAACCATTCGGCCCGACGATCGCCGTGAGGCCGGCATCAAAAGTCAGATTGATCTTCTGGGCGAATGACTTGAATCCGAAGACTTCAAGCTTGGATAGATACATTAACCGAGGCTCCGCCCAATGTGGAAGAAGAATTCGATATACGCAGAGAGAGCATAGGTCGACTCATAGTAGAGAAACACCCCTCCGAGGAAGACCAGAACCAGAAGGATTCCTCCGGCATATGCCTTGAGCGGGCTGACATCGTATATGACCGAGACGCCCTTAAGCGTTCTGAGCAACGACCAGATCAGGAAGACTGCGACCAATGCAAAGGCAAGGAGCACGTTGAGAGTACTCTCGAGAAGCTTGAAAAACGCCATCGCGACCGGACTCAACAGGACGATGGGAAGCGAGCCCCACACCGCAACTGCAAAAGCGTGGTACCAGTATACTCTTCGCTTCACGAGAAGGGCCAACAACCGGATCAATAATGCCACAGCGGGATACCACAGTAGCAAAACCAGGGAGAACAGTAGAATGCCGGGGAACGGATGCCAGGTTGCAGTAATAAGGCTCTCTTTTGTACCGTCCGACACCACCAACGTGGTCAGAAGGTAGTCCGCCAGCGTTTCCGTCTTGAATCGGTACAGGATTCCGGAGAGGATGACTCCGAGCGTCACTGAGACTGTCGCTGCAAGGACGAAGGTCTGAGGAATTGACACGGTATGGACATCCCGGAGGTCCGCATAGAAGTTGTAAGAACGGAGCAGCGCGCGTTTAAATGTTTCGTTGAACCGACGATTGTAGTGATAGAGATATGCAACCACGAAGATAACCCCGAACCCCCAAATGATGTGTGCGACCGGGAACGACGCACGGTAGCGCCCTATCGGAAGTGCATTCGTTTTCTCTCCATTGTAGAGAAGCTTGACCATCTCGAAGGACGCTCGCTTCTCCCGGGAATAGCTGAGAAGTCCGAGAGGGTACACGTACCTATCACCGGCGCTTATCGCCATCAAAGGACGGTCTCCCCTCCAATCGGCGAATGCATCAATGAAGGATCCCGCGACACCTGCTTCCTTGATGACGGAAATCGCTTTCTTGAAATACTCGGCCTGAGCCTCCTGGGACATCGGGTCGCTCCAGCCGTTGCGGTTCTCGGGCTCGACTGTTTTCCCGTAGGCGAGGATCACGACAGGCTGCTCGGGGTGTGCTTCCTTCCACGTAAGGATACTGCTCTTGAGAGAACCAGGGGCCTCTGCCGAGAATCTGACTGCCGCAATGTCCATTGTTCCAGCACACCGATCGTTTGAAACCACGCACGACCCGAAATAGACTAGTCGGTGATCCAGTTTCCGAGCTGCTGCAGCGATCCTCTCGACAAAGCTGCAAGTGCGGGGATCCGCGGAGTCGAAACCATCCCCGACTCCCCAGGCAACGACAGAGGGACGATGTTGATCCCGCTCGATCACCTCGCCCATCATTGCTTCAGCAAGCAACTTGAAATGCTCCTGATCAAGAATTTCTCCGGGGACGCTCCTGGCGGGAATTTCAACAAAAGCAAGGAGGCCATAACGATCACAAAGATTCAAGACATAAGGATGAGGAGGATGAAATGCGAATCTGACCGCATTCGCCCCAAGCGTCTTGATGAGGGTGATGTCCTTCTCCATCTGCTCATACGAGAGCGAAGCTCCAAAGCGAGGTGCATCTTCGTGCCACACAACACCGCGCAGGATGACGGATTTTCCATTCAGGGCAAAGCCATTATTGTCGCTTTCAAACCGGCGGAAGCCTGTGACACAATCGAACTCGTCGATCACCTTCACCTGCTTCCCCTGTTGCACGGTGAGTTTTCCCCGAACAATGTACAGATCCGGCGACTCGGGGCTCCACAGTCGAGGCGACTTCATAGCCACAGCAACCTTCATCTCATAGTCCCGATTGGGGGGTACGTTCACCGGCTGAGGCGGCGATTGCCCAACGACTGCACCAGTTGATCTGTCGACGACTTCCACCACGAAGCTCGGTTGTGCGGAGCCGATCAAAGCGCTAAGGGTATCGTCCGGGATTCCGGATAACTTGCTGTTGAGGACACCGACAACATTGACTGTTCCCAGAGTGAGGTCGGCACTTAGATTTGCATCAACGCCTAGCCGATCGATCCAGAGTTTTGGCGTGACAAGCAAATAGATGTCGCGCAAGATGCCCCCATAGTCGCGCCATCCCCAGATCTGCTGTCTCAGCGGAAGCGTCGACCAAGCGCTGAGGTTGTTGTTGACGATAATTTTAATGGCGTTTTCGCTTCCCAATTGCAGAGCGTTCTCGGGCAAATCAATATCGACAGTGGTGTAGCCGCCGACGTGCCTGCCGACAAAGAGGTCGTTGATGTAAATCTCAGCGTCGTGATTGATTCCAAATCCGACCAGGTGAAACGCGGATGAAGTGAGTGTCGTTTTGTCGAGTGTAAACTTCCGGACAAAGGTTATCCGTCCTTTGTAGTCGAATGAGCCGGGGACCTTGACCTCTTTCCAGGTCTCGTTGTCCATGGAATATGTCCACGTGCCTGCCAAATCGATTTTGCGTCTCGATTGGTTGTCGATGTGCATACTTGCATCAGAGCCGATGAGAGTTGGCTGGCCGTTTTCGTAAATCGTGACCTGACCCAGGGCAGGAAAGCCCGTATTGAGGCAAAGAAAGGCGAAGACAAGAGGGAGAATTCTGGAAAAACTTTGAGATTTTCTGATCAATTCTCTACGAGGGTAATGGGCCAATAAGACGGGACGGATTGATTTCCCAACCCGTGAAACGTTGGCAGGAATATAATACAGAAATGGCCGGAAATCAACGAAAATCATAGCATTTGCAGACTTGGGAATCCGTCTAAACGCTAGAATTTCAAGGATTTCTGGCCATCAATTGAAGAACAAACCACTGAGTCCGTGGAACAATGCTGTCAAGAGCAGAACTTCCAGATCCTCCGACACCAGTCAGCCGGATTGCCCTTCCAACAGCCTACCGGGCGGCGGCTTTGATAATGCCAGCAAAGGAATCGGCTTTCAAACAGGCGCCTCCGACAAGGGCCCCATCGACGTTTGGCTGCCAGAGCAGTTCTGCAGCATTCTCCGGCTTGACGCTCCCGCCGTACTGTATGATGACTCTTTCCGCAGTTGACGCAGTGTACATCTCGCCCAGCAGTTTTCGGACCAGGACGTGAACTTCTTCTGCCTGCTGGGGTGTCGCATTTCTTCCTGTGCCGATTGCCCACACCGGCTCGTAGGCGAGAATTAGTCTCTCGACGTTTTCCGCAGCGATATCCTCTAACACTCCACGAACTTGCGCAGTCACGACCTGAGCAGTGATGTTTTTCTCTCTCTGATCGAGTGTTTCTCCGAAGCAGACTATCGAGGTCAATCCCGCCGCGATCGCCTTTTTCACTTTCTTGTTAATGAATGCGTCGCTCTCGTGGAAGTACTGTCTCCGCTCGGAGTGTCCGAGGATGACGTACTTGCATCCAACGGCTTTCAGCATCGTGGGGGACACTTCACCCGTGAACGCGCCTTCGTCCTCGTGATGCATGTTCTGGGCGCCGAGTTCGATCGCCGATCCGTGAATCAGACGATGTGCGAGCTCGAGAGATGTGAAGGGGGGACAGATGATCACCTTCACTCCTTTCAGATCGAAACTCAACGCCTTCTTGAGTTCATCGATGAGTTCTTCAGTCTGGAGGAAATCCTTGTTCATTTTCCAGTTGCCAGCGATAGTCTTCGTACGCATATGAAGTAGTTGAGTAGTGAAGTAGTTAAGTAATGGAGTAATTAAGTAGCAAGTTGTGGATTACGGGATTTGTTGAGTGGTGCGATCAATGAACGGACAAAGACATCAAATCTACGATCGAAAAAGAGACTTCTTCAGACCGTAGAGCATTGCAACAATCTCATTTACATCGTGAGTGAGTGTCGAGTGCGCAGATTCTTCGATGAACTTGTTTTGCAGAGAGATGTCAAGGCAACCCAGACATTCAAAGCCTGATCGTATTGAGTAATCCAGGAATCGGGCAAACTCCTTCTTGCTGGAGTTCCCCGCCCCCTCCGCAATGTTCAAAACAATTGAATCAGCTGCACGACGAAATTGCGATGACAACACAAAGAGTTCTTCTTTCGGGAATCGTTTCGTTGTTTCTCTCACTACCCTTGTGAAAGTGAGCGCCTTCTTGTATACATCCAGCTCTTTGAATTTGTGCATAGCATCTCCCTCCAGGGAATATCGAACCAACTGAGCTACAAGACTCCGATACTCATATACTCCATCATTTCTTCATTGTTTCCAACTTTTTCCGCAAGAGCTCATTCACAATCTTCGGATTCCCTCTTCCTTTGGTCGCTTTCATAGACTCACCGACCAGGAAACCAAAGACCTGCGACTTCCCTCCGAGAAACTCCGCAACCTGCCCCGCATTCTTCTCGAGCACCTGATCAACAATCTTTTCGAGCGTATCAGTGTCGCTCAGTTGGACCAGACCTTTTCTCCCGACAATATCCTGAGGCGACTCCTTGGTTGTACGCATTTCCTCGAACACATCTTTTGCCATCTTGCCGCTGATCGTTCCGTCAGCAATAAGGTTGATCATCTCAGCAAGGTGAGCCGGCGTGACAGGGAAAACCGCGAGAGCAATGTTCTCCGTGTTCACGACCCGCAGCACATCAACCATGGTCCAGTTGCTCGCGAGTTTGTAGTTCTCTTCAGTCGGTGTTTTCAGGTTCCGGACCACTCCTTCAAAGTAATCCGCAAGCGGCTTTTCGGCCGTCAGGAGGTTTGCATCGTACATTGGGATCTTGTATTCCGAAACGAACCGATCTCGTCGGACTGTTGGATCCACTGGAAGGGTTTCCGCGACCCTCTGGATCCACTCTTCGGTGACAAGAACAGGGACAAGGTCCGGATCGGGAAAATACCGGTAATCATGCGCCTCCTCTTTGGAGCGCATCGGGACCGCAATCCCCTGTCCCGAATCCCAGAGAAGTGTTTCCTGCACAACTTTTTCGCCGCTTTCGATCAATCCAATCTGCCTGCCAATTTCGAATTCCAGAGCCTTCTCGACAAAGCGGAAGGAGTTCATGTTCTTGACTTCCGTCTTCGTGCCGAGTTCCGACTCTCCGTTCAAACGCACCGAGACATTCGCGTCGCACCGAAGACTCCCTTCCTCCATGTTCCCGTCACAGATGCCCAGGTACGTTACAATCTGGCGAATCTTCGCCAGATAGAGATATGCTTCGCGTGGAGAGCGGATTTCCGGCTCGCTTACTATCTCGATCAGCGGAGTCCCGCACCGGTTGACATCGACGAGTGTATCGACATCGATATCGTGAATCAACTTTCCCGCGTCTTCTTCCATATGGATGCGCGTCAATCCGATTCGCTTGCGCAATCCGTCTTCAAGCTCGATCTCCACAAATCCACCCGAGCAGATCGGCTCTTCATATTGGGAGATTTGGTACCCTTTGGGGAGATCAGGATAGAAGTAGTTCTTGCGGGCGAAGATGGAACGCGGGGCGATCGAGCAATGGGTCGCAAGCCCCATCCGTATGACATAATCGACCAGACTCAGGTTCAGGACGGGGAGAACGCCCGGCAATCCAAGACAGACCGGGCAGACGTTCGAATTCGGCTCGGCGCCGAAACTCGTCGAGCAGCCGCAGAACGCCTTCGATCGGGTCAGGAGCTGCGCGTGTACTTCGAGGCCGATGACCGGCTCGTATTTAGGGTCCCAGGAGGCCATAAGTCAGGAATTCAGGAGTCAGCATCCAGAAGTCAGGAGACAGAATTCGGAAGACAGAAGGCAGTAAGCAGTAGGGAGTAAGAAGTAGGCAGAAAGCCAACCCGCGATGCATCCAGCAATCAGCGGTCAGCTTTCGGCTGTTGCCTATCTGCTATTGGCTAGTAGCTGCTTACCTCTTACGTCTACCGTCTACCGTCTTACCTCTCTACTCACGCCGCGATGGCCTTCGTCACCTTCTCAGCGGCATCCTTCAGACTGTCGGCAACAACAAAGCTCAGGCCCGATGTTTTCAAGATGTCTGCTGCCAGTTCAGCGTTCGTGCCCGCCAGACGGATCACGATCGGAATGGACACCTGCACGTTCTTCGCTGCCTGCACCACGCCGGTTGCAACCCGGTCACAGCGGACAATGCCGCCAAAGATGTTAATCAGAACGGCTTTCACATTTGGATCTTTGAGGATGATGCGGAAGCCTGCTTCAACGGTTTCTGCACTTGCCCCGCCGCCGACATCGAGGAAGTTTGCGGGCATACCGCCGGCAAGCTTGATGATGTCCATTGTCCCCATCGCCAACCCGGCGCCATTGACCATGCATCCCACGTTGCCGTCGAGCTTGATGTAATTGAGATTCGACTTCGACGCTGCGATCTCCAGGGGATCTTCCTCGTCGAGATCGCGCATCGCCACGATTTCAGGATGGCGATAGAGCGCGTTGTCGTCGAACGTCATCTTTGCATCGAGTGCGATCACACCCCCCTCTGCCGTGATAACGAGAGGATTGATTTCCGCAAGGGAAGCATCCGAAGCATCGTAGGCCCTGTACAGTGCAAGGAGGAATTTCACGCCGTTCTTGAACGCGTCGCCGCTCAAATTCAACCCGAAGCACAATCTCCGCGCCTGGTACTGCTGCAAACCGAGCGAAGGATAGACGTACTCCTTCAGAATCTTGTCCGGCGTTTCAGCGGCCACCTTCTCGATTTCAACACCTCCTTCTGTCGATACCATCACCACGGTCTGTGAGCGTCCACGATCCAGTGTGATGCCGACATACATCTCCTTCGCTATGCTCATTCCCTGTTCAATGAGCAGCCGCTTGACGATTCGCCCCTCTGGACCCGTTTGATGCGTTACGAGGCGCATACCGAGGATATCAGAGGCCCGATCCTTCACTTCATCAATACTCCTCGCCAGCTTCACACCGCCGCCTTTACCTCGGCCGCCAGCGTGGATCTGCGCCTTCACGACCCAGACGGAACCACCAACCGTTTCTGCGGCTCGTCCTGCTTCATCGACGCTGAACGCCACCTTCCCAATTGGAACCGGGACACCAAATTTCTTCAGGATTTCTTTTCCCTGGTATTCATGAATTTTCATGTTCTCTCCTGCTGTCTATTGACTGGTATCCGACTCTTGTTCCCCGGCATCTGCCTCGCCCGACTTCCATTCTTTGAGAGCTTCCTCTGCACGGATGTATTCGGGGATCGGGACAAACACTTTCGCCGGCTTGTTCAGTGTGCTTCTCGAGATTGAGGAATCACCGCCGCCATCCCATGCATATCCCATCGGCGTGAAATTCTGGACCAACACCTTGAACCCGTTCGACTCAAGAAGCGACTTGACAAGCTCACTATCGTTGATATCTGTCGACTGGAACGCCCGCGCCCAATCCTGCCGGACCTCGACGGTCTGATGCCCGAGACAGAAATTGCGCCCGTGGACTATCTTTCCGCACACCTCGCAGACGAGCTTGCGACAGATAACGCAGATACCCTGCGCAAGATTCGCCGGATGGGTGTCGCACTTCTCCTTCGCAGCCTCGGAGAAGAGAACTCCGCAGTGCGGGCAGAACTCGCTGTCGGGCGTGATTTCCTCACTGCACGAGGTGCAGCTGATATATTCAGGAGAGTCCATTGTCCCCTCAACTCAGATTGAGACGCTCAATTGACCAGAAATCTTCGTGAGGCGGTTTCACTCATTCCTTGGTGCGAAAGCAAGCCATCGAGGTCTTTCAACGCGGAGGCGCAGAGTCCGCAGAGCACCGCAGAGGGGGCTTAAGTCTCTGCGATTCTCCGCGATCTCAGCGACTCTGCGTTAAGAAACAGAAAACCCCCTTCTTTGACAGGCATTGAGTTGCTCACTTCACTTTTTCTGAAATCGACTTTGCCTGCATCATCAGGAGCAGGTAGTCTCTTCCGCCGGCTTTCGAGTCGGTACCCGACATATTGAAACCGCCGAACGGGTGAACTCCCACCATCGCACCGGTGATTTTTCGATTTATGTAGAAGTTGCCCACGTGGAATTCCTTCTTCGCTTTCTCAATCTTCTTTCGATTGTTCGTCCACACGCCACCGGTCAAACCAAACTCCGTATCGTTCGCGATTTCCAGCGCGTTGCTGAAATCCTTTGCCTTGATGATCGCGAGCACGGGACCAAAAATCTCCTCCTGGGAGATGGTCGACTTTGGGTGAACGTCAGCGATAACGGTCGCCTGAATGAAATATCCGTCACCTGGGGCTTTGGAGCCGCCGGCGATCAATCGCCCCCCCTCTTGAATCCCTTTCTCGATGTACGCGAGTATTTTCCGATGCGAACTTTCGTTGATCACAGGGCCCATATAATTCGCAGGGTCATCGGATTGTCCGACTTTGATTTTCGAGGCCTTCTCTTTGATCAAATCCACAAATTTGTCGTACACTTTCTCGACGACGATTGCCCGGGACGCGGCCGAGCATTTCTGTCCCTGGAAGCCGAACGCCGACGCAATCGTGGCCTGCGCCGCTGCTTCAAGGTTTGTCTGCTCGTCGATCACAATGGAATCTTTGCCGCCCATTTCCGCGATCACGCGCTTCAGCCACTTCTGGCCCGGCTGGACCTTCGCTGCAAGTTCATTGACATGGATCCCGACCTCCTTCGATCCTGTGAAGGAGATGAACCGGGTCTTCGGATGAGCGACGATCGCGTTGCCAAAGGAGCCGCCAGGTCCGGAGACGAAGTTAATCACTCCGGCGGGGATCCCAACTTCGCGCATCAGCTCGAAGTACATCCAACCGGTCAACGGAGAGTCGCTCGAGGGCTTGAGAACGATGGTATTGCCGCAGACAATTGCCGCAGAAGACATGCCGGCGAGGATGGCGAGCGCAAAATTCCACGGCGGAACGACGACGCCGACTCCGAGCGGGATATACACAAGCTCGTTCTTTTCCTTCGGGATTTTTGTGACAGGCTGTTTCGACGCATAGCGCAGCATCTCGCGGGCATAGAACTCCAGAAAGTCGATCGCTTCAGCGGTATCGGCGTCGGCTTCGGGCCACGTCTTTCCAACTTCGTAGACCATCACGGCGCTGAATTCATGCTTGCGTTTCCGCATGATCTTCGCTGCCTTGAAGAGGTACTCCGCCCGCTTCTTAGGCTCAACCCATTTCCATTCTTCAAACTTCGCCGCAGCCGTCTCCACTGCTTTGTCCGCCAACGCTGCATCCGCCTTCTGGAAGACACCGATGATCTCAGCCGGGCTGGATGGGTTGTAGGAGTTGAACTTGTCCTGGGTAAGGATCTCTTCCTCACCCATAACGATCGGATATTCTCTTCCAAGCATCGACTTCACTTTGGCGAGAGCTTTCTCCATCGCTCTGCGGTTCGCCGGTTTCGTGAAATCGGTTAAGGGTTCATTCTTGAATGTCGGGATTGCCATGCACTTGTTCCTTTTTATTGAAGAATATTACTTCTGTTCCTGGTTCAGTGCACTAACCACAGCATCGTGCACTTGAGGCCGGACTGCATTAATCTTCTGACTTGCCCTCGTGGGATAGACCCGATTGGTCAGGAAAACAATGATCAGGTTTCGCGTCGGATCTGCGGCTACGGACGTCCCGGTGAACCCCGTATGAAGGAATGTCCTGGTGGACAACAACGTGCCCGCCCATGAGCGTGACGGCGGCTTCATGTCCCAACCGATGCCGCGTGTGCTTTTCTCCGATTGCCGCGTCGTAAACTGACGGATGACATCCTCGCTTAGATATCTCTTTCCACCATACGTCCCACCGTTGAGTTCCATCTGGAGGAGGATGGCCAGGTTGGGCGCCGTCGAAAACAGGCCGGCGTGGCCCGCGACACCGCCGAGAGCCCATGCGTTCTCATCGTGCACAGTTCCGCGCACAGCGGTTCCCGTCTTGCGCCAGTACGTATCAACCTCCGTCGGCATGACACGGTTCCACAACCTCTCAGGCGGATTGAACATCGTACTCAACATCCCAAGCGGTTTGAAGAACACCGAATCCACAAACCTGTCGAGCGACGTCCCTGTGACTTTCTCGATGATCTTGCCGGTCGTGATCAATCCGAGATCGCTGTAGATGGTCGAATCCCCTGTTCTATACATCAGGCGTGCCGCGAAAATCGTATCAAGCAATTCCTGAGGGTTCTTGCCGAGTTCGTAAAACTTTCGCCAGCCAACGAGTCCTGAGTTGTGCACCAACAGGTTGTAGAGCGTGATGTGTTCCTTTCCGTTCTGCCCGAACTTCGGGATGTATTTGACCACGGGGTCTTCAAGTTTCACCTTTCCTTCACCGACAAGGCGCATCATGGCACTCGTTGTCGAGATCACCTTCGTGACCGAAGCGAGGTCGAACATGCTATTGACATCGGTGCGCCTTGAGTACGGCTCGTAGTCGTATGATCCATATGCCTTTTCGTGAACGATGATTCCGTCCTTCGCAATCAGCAGCACGGCTCCCGGGAAGGATGAGTCGCGGATTGCCTGTTCAATGACTGCATCGACGTTGGCGAGCCCTCCGCTCGTGAATCCCACCTCTTCCGGCAGACCTCTCCGAAACCTCATCTTCGGATACTCGACGCCATCGCCAAAGTTGTAGATACCCGGGATCGTAATCGGGAGTTTCCCCACAGCAGGTTCTTCAGCGAACAACACTTCGGCAACGGCTTCCTGCATAACATCTGTGCTCGAATAAGCGCAGACGTATGATTCCACCTTCGGGAGATCCATCACAACATAAGGATTACCGAAAGCGATGGCTACGATTGGCTTGCCGAGCGAAGCGAGTCGGGACAGAAAACTCTTTTGCCTGGCGCTGATGAAGCCCGTCATTTCGCCCGAGCGCGTGGTCAGTTGCAGCTGGCAGAGGATGATATCGGCACTCTTCGCACTCTCGGTGATTGAATCGTATTCGAGTTCATTGCTCCGGGGATCGACCTTGGCGAAATCCACGTTATTGCGACGTTCCCTCAGAAGCGAGTGGAAACGTCGCCCCTCTCTGGGATCTTCGGTATCGGCAATCACCAGGTCAAGGATCTTCCTCGTATCGGTCGGAGAGAGGGGAAGAACCTCTTTCTTGTTGCCGAGCACGGTGACGGCGTTACGCGCGACTTTCCTCGCGAGCAGCTCGTGCTCACGTGAGCCGACAACGCCGGCGATCTTGTCGACATCCACGGATCGATTCTTGTCAAGTCCCGCCCATTGTTTCGCCTTCAGGAGTTTGCGCAACGACGCATCGATTCGCTCCTCAGGAATCTCTCCTCGCTTCACAGAAGCGATGATCGCGTCGATTGCCACATCGATATCCGTCGGCATCAGCACGATGTCGGAACCGGCCTTGAAGGCCAGGACGGAAGCTTCTCCCGCAGCATATTTTGCAGAGACACCGCGCATTCTCATGGCGTCGGTCACAATGAGACCGTCGAACTTGAGTTCGTTGCGCAGCAGTTCCGTCGTGATCTTTAGGGAGACGGTTGCGGGGATCCCAGCGGCGGTGTCGAATGCCGGGACAGCGATGTGTCCGACCATCACCGACATGGCCCCACTCTTGATGGCAGCCTTGAACGGAGGCAATTCGACTTGATCAAAGTGCTTCTTGTCGAAATTGAGCGTCACCAGACCAAGATGCGTATCGACGTCCGTGTCTCCGTGTCCGGGAAAGTGCTTAACGGTCGATATCATTCCACCATCTTGCGTCCCCTTGACGTACGCCGCTCCCATATCACTCACGAGACTCACGTCATCACCAAAGGAGCGGGTGTTGATCACGGGATTGCGTGGGTTGTTGTTGACATCGATCGTCGGGGCGTAGTTCTGATGGACGCCAAGTGCCCGGCCTTCATTTGCCGTCACACGCCCGACCTGGTACGCGTAGCGGGCATTTCTCGTGGCTCCGATGGCCATTGCCCGCGGGAACGCAGTTGCGCGCGGCACACGCATCGCTACTCCATACTCGAAGTCTCCGGCAACAAGCAGAGGGACATCCGCCAGTTTCTGGATCTTGTTCAACTGGACAGCATACTCGTACACATCACCAATTGAAAGAACGAGCCCGCCGACC
Source organism: Bacteroidota bacterium (assembly GCA_015661185.1). GTDB lineage: Bacteria > Bacteroidota > Ignavibacteria > UBA10030 > UBA10030 > UBA9647. The sequence goes on along the minus strand of JACVXU010000001.1, from coordinate 18,297 downwards.
TTGCGATTGACAATCAAGCGTTCGAGTTCCCGCCAGGTCTCTGAATCCTCTGCATGGTAAGAGCCTTGAGTCGACGGGAAAACGAGTTGTGCTACTTTCTCTTCCAGCGTGAGGCGCTTGAGAGTCGATTCGACCCAATCGTCGCCTGTGCTTGCCGCCGGTGTGGTGGCCTGGAGTGACTTGGCGGGAAGTTGCTGAGCGCCGCGAGCGCTTGCAAGTGAAGCAGTTAGAATAAGGGGCAATATCCCCGTCAACAGCATCCGGCAAACGTTCGTTCGAACGCGGTATGATAGCACTTCAATCTCCCTGGAGAATATATGTGGCAAAAAATATTGTGAAAGGTACACAGCAAAGTCTACAGAATCAATCCAGATCATTACTGCGTCTGCGCGACTTTCCTGCCAAAGAGTGGATCTATCTTCGCGAATGCAGCGACAAGAAATCCCGGAATCGTGGCAACGATTACCCACAGGAAAAAGTTCTTATAACCCAAGAACTCCTGCAAGTACCCGCTCAGCATCCCGGGTCCCATCATTCCGAGGGCCATGAAGCCGGTACAGATCGCGTAGTGTGCCGTCTTATGATCACCCGCGGACACAATGATCATATAGAGCATGTACGCAGTGAACCCGAAGCCGTAGCCGAATTGTTCGATCGCCACAGCGATATTGACGAGGAGGAAATTCTCAGGTTGAACCTGGGAAAGATACACAAACATCAGGTCGGGCAAATGGATGGAAAAGACCATAATCCAGAGCCAGTATTTCAAACCATTCTTTGAGACAACGTATCCTCCAAGGAGTCCACCCAGCGTCAGCGCGATGATACCCACAGTACCGTACACGATGCCGACCTCACCTGTCGAGAGCCCGAGCCCCCCTTTATCCCTCGGATCGAGCAGAAACGGAGAGACGAGCTTAACCAACTGAGCCTCAGCAAATCGGTAGAACAGAAGAAAAGCGAGAATAGAAACGACATCTTTCTTCTTGAAGAAGATGACAAAAGTTTGCGCGAACTCCTGCCAAACCGACCTCGATTTGTCAACGAGCGTTGGTTTGTCCACTATCGGATAGGGCAACATCAATTTGTGATACGCAAAGAAGAGCAGGAAAAGTCCCGCAAGTGCACCGAACGTGACAGACCAGGCAAGAGGGATGTTGCCTCCACTACTCGATTCAATGTGGCCAGCCAGCATCACCAGGAGGCCGGAACCTGTGATCATTGCTATCCGGTAGAAGGTGCTTCTCACACCCACGAATGCCGCCTGTTGATGCGGATCCAGGGCAAGCATGTAGAATCCATCCGCCGCGATATCGTGCGTGGCTGAAAAAAAAGCCAACAACCAAAATATCGCAAGGGTCCATGTGAAGAATGAGGGGAGAGGCAGAACGATAGCGACGACGGCAAGTGCCAGCCCCATAACGAACTGCAATGCGACAGTCCACAAGCGTTTCGTGGAGAACATGTCGACGAAGGGACTCCACAACGGTTTGATGACCCAGGGGAGATACAACAAGCTCGTATAGAAGGCAATGTCGGTATTTGAGATTCCCAAACGCTTGTACATTATCACGGAAACAGTCTGAGCAACGACGTATGGGATACCCTGGGCAAAATACAAACTGGGTACCCATGCCCAAGGCTGTCGGTAATTGGGTTTGCTCGTTTCCATCTGCGATCCCTCTCTGAGAATCAGTTTAGTACAGCCTCTGCACCCGGGCACCTCGGAAATAATGCAGGACGATCTCTTCCGCCTTCTTTCCGCGTGCCGCCATCACGGCAGCGCCAATCTGGCACAAACCAACACCGTGCCCCCATCCCGCTCCGCGCAGTGTGAACCGCGTTGGCACTCCATCCCGATCACGCTCTGTGTCAACGACAAAAGCAGAACTATAGAGATGGCTGTTCGACAACCAGCGGCGCACCTCCAGTTCTTTTCCCACCACGATAACCTTTTTTGTCCCCACAATCTTCAACCGGATGATTCGACCGGAGGGACCCCTTTGCATTGGTACCAAATCCGTGATCGTCCCGAAGTCGATGCCGGATTTTTTCCCGACGATTCGCTCCAGTTCTTCACGCGAGTATTCGATACGCCATCGGAAGAAATCGGCGGTCTCCTGATCGAACGACGGAAGGATCTGCCTCAGCACCTCCGCATCCGTGGTGTTGCAGTATGCATCGGGCGACGAGAGAATCCACCGGCGGGCGTCAGTTTCAGTGGCGATCGCAGGATGCGGGTGCTCTGAGTCGGAGACCGTCTGCAAGTAGGACACCGCCGTGTCTTCCCAGACGTTCTCGAAGCATTCTGTCAAGCCACCGCATGCTTTGTAGTACCGCGCGTCACAAATCTCTTCCTCATGGACAAGGAACGAACCACGGGTCACGTCGATTGCCTCCTGAGCCCTGGACGAGATGATTTTCGTGATCCCCTGATAGCGCTGGCAGTGGTCGTCTGCACAGACATCGAAAGAAGTATGATCTTCCCGATCGTACCAACGGACGACTTCCGAGCCGGTCTCCCGCGTCCGAAGCGCCGGTGCGCCAACATTCTTTCCACGCATTTGCTTCTCGAGCATCGCCACCAGCCAGCTCCGCGAGGTAATCGCGTGCGCTTTGAGCAGCTCAAGGGGAGCCTCTGCACTCATCTCGGATGATATGACACTTTTCAAGTAGTTTTCAACGCTTATCTCATTGATCGCCGTCATTGATCCGTCTGGAGAAGAAAGCAGGCAAAGTGCCCCCTCAAACGTCTGGTCTTCCTTGCGTTCCCAATGAAAGTTGATTCCGATCGTTACTCCTTTCAGCGTGAATGTCCCGCTTCGGAGAGGCCGGCAAACGATCTCGGTCCCTTTCATCACTTCTATTCCCTCGTTGTCGAACAGCACGACGCGATCGCCCACAAGGCGAGCCGTGAAAGCTCCTTCCAGACGAACACTCGTCGGGAGTTCGAACGGGCCATTGAACACGCCCTGGATTTCGCGCGCATGCTCGACGACACCAACGTTTATTCTCGGTTCTTCTTTGATCATGTCTTTAAGTACATGTTGTTGATCAGGAAAGTTCTTCTATCGCCGCTTCCACCGTCGCTTGCGGGATGCTCACTTCACGAAAGATCCCTTCAACGGTTCTTGCGTCGACAGTGTTGAAGTCCTTTTCCAGCGGAGTGACGATCAGTCCGCCAATGTCAACCGCCGCCGGGCTTATGAGAATGCGCTCATCCCCCTCCTTGAAATATGCATCGGGACGATGTTTGCTTCTCGGGAACAGGATCACCCGCCACGCGGAATCGCCATACGAGCAGAGCAGGTTCATCATCGGCTCTTCCTTTGTGCCCGTAGCGGCGGGGAGCGCTTCGAGGAGATCGAGCAGGACGTGCCCGAGACGTTCGATCTGCTGAGATTCGAGGACGATGACTTCCCGACCGAAATCTGCGAGCGTCAGAATTTCCACACCCCGGACATGCTTTCTGCGCATTCGCCGGCTTTTTTCGCGTGCCGCTTCTTCCACAGGTATTGTTCCGGAAGGGCTCGCCTGGAAGTGCATGTGGTCGGGAGCCGAAGCCCCGCACCTCGGACCGTTATAGAAGACGGTGTACCGCGGACTCAGATCGCGGGCGAGCTCCAGAAACCGGACAACAGAGTTGCTGAACAACTGCGGAACATGATCGACGTGTGAGATCGTGAAGTGCTCACGGAAAATCGGGGCGGGATTGCAGAGTATCAGGAATTCATCCCGGTACAGGATTCCGTTCTGCGCCGCAGGAAGGTTTTGCACACAGAGGAAACACCGGCGTTCTCTGATAGACTGGGCATCAACCTTTGCCCCGGTGCTGACGATGCGGCCGGGATTGAACTGAAGCCAGACCGAATAGCCTCCACACCGGACCTCGCGCAGCCGGATCGAGTCAAGCGACGAGTACCCTGCGGTCAGCTGCGGCCACGTCTCTTTCTGCCCGTCGAGCAGCCTCACCGCGAGCTCAGGGAGCGAGCTCTTCGGGGACTTCAGATCGAATACGGCGAAAATCTTGGGGTCAATCAAAGGATTTTGGCAAAGGATTTCGGCAAAGGATTTCGGGTTTTCTCAACGATCTGATTGTGCAGCGAGGGCAGGCTTTCCTCTCGCGGAGACCGCTTCCTCAGCGTAGCGAATCGATCTTGACAAATCCAATGTAATGATCGACGGTCGATTTTCCCATCGTGAACGGCTCTGTGCGAACAACTTCATACCCCATCGACTTGTACCAGTCCACAGCCTGGGTGTTCTGCACCATGACTCCTATCCAGATCCGGTCGAGCTTGAAGGCTTTTGCCTCCTGCCCGGCACGTTCCATCAGCGCCTTTCCAATTTTTCTCCCCTGAAATTGCGGGAGGACGTAAATGGAAGAGACGTAGTATCGGTTCTCCTCGGTATCGCGGGCCGTCCTCATGAATCCAGCCACCTTTTCGTCATCAAGTGCCACGAAACCGTCAGCCAGGGGGTTGTGAAACAACGTTCTCAATGAGTCACGGTCGTAATGCTCCGAGAAATAGCTTTTCAGGTCCTCCTCCGGAATGAAATGCGAATAGGAATCGAGCCACGTCTTCCAGAGGACTTCCTGAATAACTGTTAGATCATCGAGTGTCCAGCGACGAACGAGTTGTGCCATGCTATTCTCCTTGATGATTGAGGCGTTGGCGAGCCATCATTTCAATGGTGCGAATCTTGTCTTTATAAACATCGTAGCGATTCGCTCTCTCGATCGAGAGCGCTGCGTCGGTGTTCCCCTCCCACCGGCGACAGAGATACAGAGGTTCGAAGATCCTCCCGATCTGATACTCACGGGACAATTGGAGCGCAACCGCGTAGTCCTCGCCGTAGCTCACGTTTGGCAGTCTCACCGTTCTGAGCAGCGACGTGTTGAACGCCCGCGGCGCTCCGAGGCCATTGATTCTCAGCGCATTGTTCCGGCCGTTGTCGGGTGTCCATTCGCGATGATCTATGATGCCCGGCGGGAGTTCCTCAAGTTTCATATTGACGAGTTTGTAGGAGCCGATCACCATCGCGTACTGGCCACTCCGGAACACGTCGACGATCTTCCGCAATGTGTCGGGTCCGCTATAGATGTCATCGGAATCGAGTTGAACAGCATAGCGTCCACAATGGACTGAGAATACAGCTTCGTTCCAGCATCCGCCGATGCCAAGATCATGCCGGGTCGGGATGATGTGTTTCACTGCCGGGTGCCGTGCAGCGAGATCCTCCATGATCCTGGTCGTCCCATCGGACGAGTGATTATCAACAACGATGACATTGAAGGCCTGGTCAAACTTCTGTTGAAGGGCACTCAGGACGGCATCCGCAATCGTGTGCTCACGGTCCCGGACAGGAATGACAACACTTGCTTCAACCGGGAATGTGTCTTCAGAAGCCGGGATGGATTTGAAGTTGGGCGCAAGATAGACATTGACGTGTTTCAGATGCTGCGTCACGACCGCTTCCATTTCTTTCTGAGCGGCCTGGTTCCTGGGATCGACGTAGTCGAAGAGTTTCTCCCCGGTCAGACGCAAATCGGATTCGACTTTCGTGTAGAGGTACTCCTGCACATGAAAGAGACTGTGATCGACGGACACCTTCAGCCGAAGGTCATAGAGCCCGGCGACATCGACAGCAGCAAGATCGCCGCACTTCTTCAGGGCAGCCCGGACCGCTGCCATTGAGAAGAAGAGCAACGCTCCGAATTCGAAGTTGTCACGCACGCTGCCAAACTGACAATCAATCACCGGCCGCTCCGTCCGCACCCCCTTCTTGATCTCGAAAAAGTCGGAGTAGCACATGCCGGAGGACGTCTGCTGAGCGATTCCGACAAACCGCTCCAGCGCCGCCTGACCGAGCTGAATCTCCTGCGATTGCGTAATGAAAAGAAAATAGTCCGACGTAATCCTTTTCAGGATCGTGTTCAACGTCGTGCCGGCAGTCAGCGTATGGGAGAGGAATCCCTCGCATTTGTCATGCCTGCCGGAATATTGGCCGGAATGGATAACAAAGATCTTCTCTACGAGGGGTGAGTCAATGAATTGACGAAGAATAGACTCGAAATGGGGTTGTGTGGAGAACGGAAGAGCGACAGAAATCACACTCATAGCTGTTCCTGGGCCGATTGGATGGATAGAAGGACAGCTCCGTACGCCGGCGGCGTTTCAGGAGCAATGACATTGACCTGGGGCAAAGAGAATGTAATCTTGTTAGTCAGGATTTTCCGATAAATATTGTCGTTACTGATCAGGCTGCCAATGAACGAAAGGGATATTTTTGACCGGGCGCGTGACGATTGCTCGATCTTATTCACCAGCGTCCGCACATGTTCAAAAAGCTCGAATGTAGCCTTGTTCAGAATTCGCGCACACTCTGTGTCTTTCCCCTCAGCCGCTTCAATCACAAGCGGCGCCACTTTGGCGACGTCGAAGTTCTCCCTGTACACGCCACTTATGATCTTCTCCTGATTCGAGAGACCGAGTCGCTCATCGACAAGCTTCGTCAACATTGTCGCTTTTCCGCGCCCGTCAAGATGCTTCGCCACAGCGTTCAGGCCATCGCGGCCAATAACATAGCCACTTCCTTCATCACCAACAACCCTTCCCCATCCTCCCGCGCGATGGATTCCTCCCTTGTGATCCTTCGCCAATGAGAACGAGCCCGTCCCTGCAATCAGGATGATACCCAACCGGCCCTTGAAAGCCCCCTCGAGCGAGATTCTTCCATCGCTCTCGATACGAACTTTCCCAATCGCCAGCTTACGTTTCTTTGCCACTGCCACTGCAGCCAACCGAACACGTTCTTTGTCTCCTTCGCGACCGGCTCCGGCAAGTCCGGCGACGGTGAAAAGGACCTCGTTGGTTCCGCACTTCGCTTTGCTGCACAGTTTTTCAAGGAGATCGACGATGACATCCGCGGATTTTTCAGCACCGACAACCTGCGGATTGCTCGGGCCGCCAGTTTCTTCCGCCAGGACCTGGCCAGCCAAATCGCTGAGCATAGCGGCGGTCTTCGTCGCTCCACCGTCCATCCCTACAACGAATTGTCTTTTTGCCATAGGACACCTCGAAGAAAGTAGCCATAATTGCAGGTAAAATCAAGAAATGCGCGGAGAGAACAAATCAGATGGCAGTCATCGATGACAACTCGGCGACGATGAGTCGCGTTGCCCTTTGGAAAAATGTTCGCTATACTATTCGCCCGAGCCTCTGGATCATTTGACTTTTAACTGGGAATTCTTGAGTGCGCTCTTCGAATCCGGCGTCTTCTTGCTGATTCCTGCATCTAACAAGCGACTCACACCTCTGATGCCGGAGACAATTGCGAGTTTGCCGGGATTTGAGGCAATTAGAACTAATCTCAAAAATACAAATGCTGACGAAATCTTGGTTCGATGTTTAGCACACAGATGACGCAGAAGAGGCACGAGATTGTCACAGATTGATTATCCGCGCAGATCTCGTTACATCAGTGTCATCAGTGTGCCATTCATTGATCCCGATCACGATGCTCTGCTCTCCGAGGACTTTTTGAGTTAGGTTCTACCACCGACGGACCCCAAGATTTTCAGATAAAAAACGGAGTTCATTCACAAAGGGAAAAGGGATCAACATGAAGCGCATCGCAGCTGTTTTGATCATAGCTCTGAGCATCGGTTTGTTCACTGAAGCAACAGCTCAAAAGAAAGCTCCGAACTTCTCATTGAAGACTGGTGACGGGAAGAAGTATGAACTGTACCAGAATAAGGGGAAGGTTGTAATTCTGAATTTCTGGGCGACCTGGTGCGGGCCCTGCCGGCAGGAGATCCCCGATTTCATCGAAGTTTACAAGAAGTACAAGGACCAGGGGGTGGAAATTGTCGGCATCTCGCTTGATAAGGGTGGATGGGAAAAAGTGAATCCATTCGTGAAGCAGAACAACATCAATTATCCGGTGGTGCTCGACAACGGGACGGTCGCCTCGACCTTTGGCAAGATCCAGTTCATCCCCACGACCTTTATCATCGATCCGAACGGCAACATCGTTGATGAGCACACTGGCGTAATGACGAAGGCAATGTTGGAAGCCAAGATCAAACCGCTCTTGAAGAAGGGCGTCTGATTTTTTTACTTCTCGCGTAAGGACACTATCGTATGCACCAAGTAGGGTCAATCTCCGGACGCCTTCTGTTCTTCGCACTCTTCATCTACGCATCGCTGACTGCGCCCTCAGCCGCTTTCCAGATCGGCGGCGGCCCGAGTTCGAGCGCAGGGAAAGTGCGGGTTGAATCGAAACTCTCAGTCGACAAGGCTGCTGCCGGTTCGGAGTTCAAAGCTGCGACTATTCTGAAGATCGCGGAAGGCTGGCACATCAACTCGAACACACCAACGTACGAATACCTGATTGCGACCTCCCTTGAGCCGCAGCAGCGTGAAGGCTTCATCGTTGTGGATCTTCGGTATCCTAAAGGAAAGAATCTCAAGTTCGGCTTCGCCGAAGACTCGCTGAGCGTCTATGAGGGAAGCCCCACGATCTTCTACACAATCAAGCTTTCGGACCGGATCGCTGTCGGGAAAGACACGTTGAGGGCAAAACTCCAGGTTCAGGCCTGTAATGACCAGGTCTGCCTCGCACCAGCGTCGATTGACGTCCTGATCCCGCTGGAGATTGTCGGCCCCGATGAGAAATCGAATTCGATCAACGACGACATTTTCTCTTCCTATTACATCGAGGGAAGCACGCCGACAAGCAGCAACAAAAGCGATATTGGTCAACTGTTCGATGAGAGAGGAGCATTCGTATCGTTCCTCGCGGTTTTTTTGATCGGGCTGGCACTCAACCTCACCCCTTGCGTCTATCCCATGCTCTCGGTGACCGTCTCGCTTTTCGGCAGTCAGTCTGAAACCAGCGCGCTGAAGGTTTTCCTAAAAGCAGTGACGTACGTGCTCGGCATCGCGACGATGTACACCGTTCTTGGTGTTAGCGCTGCGCTCAGCGGGACATTATTTGGGAGCTGGCTTCAGAGCCCGTGGGTTCTCGGCGGCATCGGTGCTCTGCTCATCGGTCTCGCACTGAGCAGCTTCGGGCTTTACCAGATTCAGATGCCGTACTGGCTGACAAGCAAGCTCGGCGGGACAACGGGGACGGGAATAATCAGTCTCTATCTTTCAGGACTTGTGGTGGGCGTTTTCGCCGCGCCATGCATCGGCCCTCCTGTCATTGCGCTTCTTACGCTCGTCAGCTCTAAGGCTGACCCGGTTTTCGGATTCTGGGTGTTTTTCACGCTTTCGCTCGGTCTCGGATTTCCATACCTGATTCTCGGCACGTTCTCCGGGATGTTGAAAAAAATCCCGCGCTCCGGCGACTGGCTCGTCTGGGTCGAAAGGCTCTTCGGGGTCATCCTCAGCGCAGCCGGGGTGTTCTATGTCTCGCTGGCATTTGTCCCCAAATATTCCGCGTATGTCATTCCAGTCGCACTGATTCTCGGCGGTCTCTATCTTGGTTTTCTCGAACCGTCCGGAAAAGGAAAAAAGGGGCTGCAGCGATTCAAGTGGGCGTTCGGTGTCATCGCACTGGTTTTCGGTTTCATGTCGGCGAATGCTCTACGTGAGGAAGGTATGAGTTGGGAGCAATTCTCTGAAGCAAAGATCGCCGAAGCAATGAGCCTGAACAAGCCTGTCGTCATTGACTTCTACGCAGACTGGTGTATTCCCTGTCTTGAGCTCGACCGAAAAACGTTTACCGATCCCGGTGTGATTGCCGAAACGAAAGATTTCATACGGCTCAAGGTTGACCTCACACATTTCGATTCTCCCGAATCAGAGGCCCTGCGAAAGAAGTTCAGCATCGCGGGAGTCCCAACGATTGTGTTCATTGATAAGCGTGGTCAGGAAGTTGCAAGTTCCCGCGTTGTCGGTTACCTCCCTCCGAAGGAATTCATTGAGAAGGTGAAGCCGGTACTCGCGGCAGGCTCGTAACGAGGACCAAGCACACCCCCACGGGGATGTCATCGTGCGCTTCAGAACTCTTCATCACCGTCCACACCAGAAGCGATTCTATGTTGAAGGGGCCGAGTACTTCGTCACCTCGATAACCCACGAGCGTTACCCCTACTTCACTTCATCTCATTTCGCCCGGTTGTTTGTCGAAGACCTCTGGTTTGCCTGCGAACTGAAGGAACTTGAGCTTCTTGGCTACACGGTGATGCCCGAGCATGTTCATATTCTGTTCCAACCACTCGGTGAATCGAATTGTTCTGCGGCCGTAGAATCATTGAAACGGAATGTCACTCGTGATATCAACGATCTGATTTCGGGACACCCTTTCGTGCGCAACCTCCACCTTCCATCCGAAGGGGACGATTCGAATGTATCTGTGGACGACGATTCCGATGTTTCTGTAGACGACGATTCGAATCGTCGTCTACAACGTAATTTTCAAGCCACGAAACAAAAGCATCCTCATCTCACCTTCGATACGTACAAGAACCACTTTGATCACCTAGAATCGATCCGTCAGAGCTTCGACGCGAATACGACTGCGGCCATCGATTTCCCGCATTTCCGCTGGCAGAAATCCTTCCGGGACCACCTTATCCGAGATCAAAGAGATTTTGACAACCACATCGATTACATTTACAGTAACGCTTTGAAGCATGGATTAGCCAACGCACCCGATCTTTGGCCCTGGATGTGGGTCGTGGGTATGCCGCCCCCTCTTCGCCATAGTTGACTCACACGTTGACACGACACTTCTTCGCGATTCCGAATTTCCTGCAACTTTGCTCCGCGAACAAGCGTTGTAAGGATTAAGAATACTCTCTGCGATGCACGACCCCAAGATCATACAAACCAAGAAACCCAACCGTCTCCTCCACGAGAAGAGCCCCTATCTTCTCCAACACGCCCATAATCCTGTCGATTGGTATCCGTGGGGGGAGGAAGCATTCGAGAGAGCCCGCCGGGAAGACAAACCTATCTTCCTCTCGATCGGCTACTCGACGTGCTACTGGTGCCACGTCATGGAACGAGAAGTCTTCGAGGACGAATCTATTGCCGCGCTCATGAATCGGACCGTGGTCTGCATTAAGGTTGACCGCGAAGAACGCCCCGACATCGACCGCATTTACATGTCTGCCCTGCAGGCGATGAGCGGCAGCGGCGGCTGGCCGATGTCGATGTTTTTGACCCCCGATCTCAAACCGTTTTTCGGAGCTACCTACATCCCCCCTGCCGACCGCTATGGTCGACCGGGCTTCCCGCAAATCCTGGAACGCGTACATGAGGTATGGACATCCGACCGCAAGCAAGTTCTCGATGCCGGGCAACGCATTGGCGAATACCTGAATCAGCTCTCCGATCCCGGCACGCAAAGCGTTGATGCCGGAGCCAGGGCGCTGGACCTCGGGTTCGAGTACTTCCAGCGAACTTTCGATGCGCGGAACGCCGGCTTCGGCGGAGCTCCGAAGTTCCCGAGGCCGGTTGTGCTCAATTTTCTGCTTCGGTATTACTCCAGGACGAAGACCCGCGAGGCGCTCGAGATGTCGCTCGAGACGCTGCGGCGCATGGCAAACGGCGGTATGTACGATCATGTCGGAGGCGGTTTCCATCGATACGCAACGGACGAGCGGTGGCACGTTCCCCACTTCGAGAAAATGCTGTACGATCAGGCGCAGCTCGCGATCGCTTACATCGAAGCATATCAAATTACTCAAGATGCTTCATTCGCCGGCGTCGCCAGAGATGTCCTCGCATACGTGCTCCGGGATCTGACTCATCCCCAGGGCGGCTTCTACTCCGCTGAGGATGCAGAAAGCGCTCCAGATGCCGCGAAGCCCAGAGAAAAGGAAGAAGGGGCCTACTATGTCTGGACGAAGCACGAAATCGACAGCGTCCTCTCACCTGAAGAAGCGGCTCTCTTCAACCGTTACTTTGGCGTAGAGGAATCGGGCAATGTCGCAGAAGATCCACACGGAGTCTTTCAAGGACAAAACATTCTGCACATCGTCCAATCCATCGGCGATGCATCGACTGAATCCGGTCTATCAGATGAGCACGTGAAGGCAATGTTGACCTCTTCGCGACAAAAGCTCGCCGCCGGGCGAAGCAGGCGACCGCGGTGCCATCTGGATGACAAGATCCTTACCTCGTGGAACGGCCTGATGATTTCGGCTTTCGCCCGCGCATATCAAGTACTTGGCGAGGAAGAGTATTTGCATGCGGCAGAGAAAGCCGCAACGTTTATCCTGTCGCATCTGCGGGACGCATCGAGCCGTGAGCTCCTCCATCGTTATCGCGACGGCGAAGCTCGCTTCGAAGCGCATCTCGACGACTATGCTTTTTTCATTCAGGCGCTCATCGATTTGTACGAGGCGAACTTCAACATTGACTGGCTGTCGGAAGCATTGTCGCTGGCGGAAGACCAGACGAGGCTCTTCTACGATCACGAGAGCGGAGGATTCTTTGACACTTCCGGAAGGGACAAGTCATTGCTTGTCCGGACGAAGGAATGGTACGACGGAGCTGAACCAAGCGGCAACTCCATCGCAATCCTGAACCTGCTTCGCCTCGCTCAGTTCACAAACAACCAGTCCCTTGATACGATGGCGCGAACATCACTCTCCTTTTTTGGTGAGCGACTTCTCACCGCCGGGCAGGCAACGCCTCAGTTTCTCGCCGCTCTCGAGTTCAGCCTCTCAAAACCGACACAAGTCATTGTCGCGGGCAGGGTCAACGACGCACACACCCGCGTTCTTTTCAAAGAGATTCATTCTCACTTTATACCGAACAAAATCTTGATGCTTGCGGATGCAGGGGACGGACAAACGTTTCTCACCAGGTTCATCCCATTCATCGGTACGCTGAAGACAATCGACGGCCGGCCAACTGCATATGTCTGCGAGAACTACGCCTGCCAGCTGCCAACATCCGATCCGGCGGTTGTGGCGCGGCTTCTTTCTCGCTAAGAGGTGAGCTCGCCCTCTCACACATCGGGTCCACACGAGGACCGGGAACCCCATCATCTGAACACTTGTTGAGGTAACGCAAAGCATTGCAGCCCGTCAATACAACCATTAACGAAAGGATTTAGCATGAACAAGCTCAGCAGACTCACGACAATCGTTTTGGCCCTCTTCTTCGCCACCGCCTCCGTGATGGCCCAGGCAAAAACGGAGAAGAAAGACATGGTGTACAAAGGATATTTGGTCGACAAGATGTGCGCCACCGGCTTCACCAAGAGCGGAGACGTGAAGAAAGCAACCGAGAAAGCAAAGAAGCACACGAAGGACTGCGCACTGGAAGAGAACTGCAAGGCGAGCGGTTACGGTCTCATCATGGATGGCAAGTTCCATAAGTTCGATGAATCGGGTGATAAGCTTGCAGTCAACTATCTGAACAAGACGAAACGAGAAAGCAACCTCGTCGTCGAAGTCAAGGGGATGATGGACGGCGATAACATCAAAGTTGCCTCGTTGAAGAATTCGAAACAGTAGCGTGAATCTCGCGGAGCGGGGCTGACCAAACGTCGCCCCCCATCGGCGGAACAACATCAGAGAGAAATCCGGGTATGAAGCGATTCATCGGAGTAGCCGTCATAGTGTTCTCCATGTGCTTCCAGCCGAACACATTTGCGCAATGTTCGGATGCTGGAGTCTGCACTATCGGGAAAGGTCACACATCGCTGCACCACTCTCTGGGGCTGACGTACTCGTACGGCCAGAGCACCAAGTCCGATGATCTGAGTTTCCATTCCCTGCACCTCAGCGTAAGCCTGTCGGTCTTCGAATCCTCGGGGCTGATGGTATCCATCCCATGGTCACGGCAATCCGGGCCTCTCGGCTCAACTTCGGGCCTCGGCGACCTGACACTTGTGTGGGACCAGGAGCTGGCCGGAGATAGCGACAGGCGGGTCAGCCTCCAGTTCGGAGGAAAGCTTGCGATTGCGTCCGTCAACGGCAGCAACCTCCCCCAAAGATATCAAAGCGGACTTGGGACAAACGACGTGTTGCTGGGGCTTAGGTACGGCACTTCGCATTGGACCGGATCCCTGGGCTATCAGATTGCAGGTGGAAGAAGTGAGAATGCAGCGGATCAACTCAAGCGTGGTGACGATCTGCTCATTCGGGCAGGATACACTACCGAGTGGAACGACTACTCATTCTCAGGTGAGGTACTGGCAATCAAGCGACTCAAGGAATCAAGCGTCCGGAATCCCCTCATTCCCGGAAATGCCTTCTATGATGTTCCGAAAAGTGACCAGTTCCAGGTCAACATTCTCGGCAGCGCATTCATACCGCTTCAGGGGTCGTCGATGATCCAGCTTGCCGCCGCCGCGCCTCTGCTGAAACGCGAAGTCAATGTTGATGGCCTCACGAGAAGCATCTCGCTTTCCGCAGGCCTCGTGTTCTCATTCTGATCCCCGCACAGCTGCACTCCTATCATTCATCTTCTCCTCCTTGCACAGTCCATAAGGATTCCTTATTTTGTTTTCGTGTCCTGGCAGATTCCTTGAATCTCCCAACGCGAGAGGATCGTGATGTCGGGAATCTCAGGCATTTAGTAGAATGAAAGGAGGTGTCTGATTATGAAGACGTGTATTCTGACACTCGGCGTTCTCGCACTTCTCAGCACACTCGGATGCGAAGACCTCGGCACACCATCGGGTGAACAGCGCATCCCGATGCGTTCGCTCACATCTGGCGAACAGGCCCTCGTTACCGCCGACAATACGTTCGGTTTCAAGCTCCTCGCGGCAGTCAACAAAGAAGATGCCGGCAAGGATGTATTCGTTTCGCCTGTCAGCGTTTCGATGGCCCTCGGTATGACGCTGAACGGGGCCAATGCAGCCACACGGGATTCCATGGCCCGGACTCTCGAGTTTGCCGGATTGACGCAGGCGGATATCAATTCGTCGTACAAGTCGCTTATCGCTCTTCTCACCAGCATCGACCCAAAGGTGAAGTTTCAGATTGCGAATTCCATTTGGTACCGGCCTGACCTTCTGGTCGAGCAGGCATTCAAGGACGTCAACAGTCTTCACTTCAATGCAGAGATCAACAGCCTCAACTTCAGTGATCCTGGTGCAGCGAAGACGATCAACGGTTGGGTTGATCGAAGCACAAACGGAAAGATCAAGGAGATCGTCCCCGATCCAATCCCGCGGGATATCGTGATGTACCTGATCAATGCAATCTATTTCAAAGGGACCTGGACGTACAGTTTCGATCCGAAGAACACCAGGGATGATTCGTTTACACTTCCCAACGGATCGAAGACGACGTGCAAGATGATGTATCTCAAAGGGGATCTGCGCTGCACGTCAACCGACCAGGTTCAGGCGATGGATCTGGCGTACGGCGATGCCGGATTCAGCATGACGATCCTCCTGCCGAAAGCCGGGACGAATATTGACGAGTTCGCGGGGAGGCTGACCCAGGAGCAGTGGATTTCCATCGTAAGCGGACTTACGACCAAAGAAGCTGAGCTCTATTTCCCGAAGTTCAAACTGGAGTACAGCAAGAAGCTGAACGACGTGCTCAAGGCAATGGGGATGTCGATCGCCTTCTCGCCGGACCTAGCCGACTTCACGAACATCGACAAACGGGGCGGGCTTTTCATCAGCGACGTTCAGCACAAAACATTTGTTCAGGTCGATGAAGAAGGAACGGAAGCGGCAGCAGTCACGTCCGTGGGCGTCGGAAGAACCAGCATCGGCGATACGTTCGTGATGCGCATCGACCGACCGTTTGTGTTTGTGATTCGCGAGAATCACTCCGGAACCATTTTGTTCGTGGGAAAGATTGTGGAACCGAAACTCTGATGCCCGACAATATTCTGCTCATCGTTTTTGGAACACTTTCCGCCATCGGCCTCATCGTGTCCGTCCTTTGCCTTGTCTTCGCGGTAAAAAACGCCAAGAAACCCGAAGGTGAGCTCAAAATGGCCTTCTGGTCCTTTGGAGCGTTGGCGGGACTCGTTTTCTCGGGCATGTGCTTTGCTTACTTCATCATCCCCATCCTGGTCAACCATTGGTTTCACAAGTAATTCGAATCACAAAGGGAAAGAGCCGTCCATGAAACTGACTTCGCTGATTATTGCCGGTACGATGCTCGCCGCGGTGCTCTCATCATGCACTTCCGACCAGACCATCCGTTCTGAAAAGGGCCGGCTGGCCGACGAGGTCAGGCAGGAGTTCCTTCATTCCTGGAACGCCTATAAGAAGTACGCGTGGGGTCACGATGGTCTCAAGCCTCTCTCGAAGACGTATTACGATTGGTACAGCGCCCCGCTCTACATGTCGCTTGTTGACGCGCTGGACACGATGATCCTCATGGGACTGAAGGAAGAGGCAGACTCCGTGCGGGAATTCGTTGCCACACACCTCTCCTTTGATCGCGACATCTACGTCAAGAACTTCGAAATCACGATACGCCTGCTCGGCGGGCTGCTTTCCAGCTACCAGTTGACGGGAGATGAGCGGCTGCTAAAGCTTGCGGATGACCTCGGAACGCGTTTGCTGCCGGTCTTCAACTCACCGACAGGGATGCCCTATGTCGATGTGAACCTCAAGACGGGAGCGGTGCGCAATTCGAGGACGAATCCGGGAGAAATCGGTACGCTACTGGTGGAGTTTGGCACACTGAGCAAGTTGACGGGTAAGCCGGTGTACTACAACGTGGCAAAGAATGCAGTGCTTCAGGTGTACAATCGGCGCTCATCCATCGGACTTGTTGGCACGTGGATCGATGCGGAAACGGGAAAATGGCTGGATAGCGACAGTCACGTGAGCGCGTGCATTGATTCATACTACGAATATATGGTGAAGTGCGCTCTCCTGTTCGACGATCAGGACTTCAAGAGGATGTGGGATTCGAGCAGAGCAGCTCTGGACAAATACGTTGCAGACGAAGCCCCCAGCGGACTCTGGTATGGCCACGCCGATATGAACACCGGCAAGCGGACGAGGACCTGGTTCGGCGCGCTTGATGCGTTCTTCCCTGCCGTGCTCGCACTCTCAGGAGATGTGGAGACCGCGGCCCGACTTCAGGAGTCGTGTCTGAAGATGTGGAACAAGTATGGTATTGAGCCGGAGCAGTTTGATTATCGTAAAATGGACGTGCCGGGCGATCCGAAGTGGGAACGGTTTTTCCTCAACCCGGAGATCATGGAATCGGCCTACTACCTTTACCAGTTCACGCAGGACCCCCGGTACCTGCATATGGGTAAGACCTTTCTCGACGGTCTGAAGCAGCACTGTCGTGCGGAAGCGGGATATGCCGAGCTGAAGAGTGTCATCACAAAAGAAAAAACAGATCGGATGGAGAGCTACTTCCTTGCCGAGACGCTGAAGTATCTCTACCTGCTTTTCGCTCCGCCGGAGACTCTGGAGTTCAACAAAGTTGTCTTCAATACGGAAGCGCATCCGATTAGGAGAACTTGGTAGTTCCATGTCCTGGTGATTGGTTAAATTGAATGTGAACATGGCAGTCATCCCGCAAGACCTATGACTGGCAAGGACTGAAAGGTTCTGATTTGCCAATATCCGACATTGAAAACCAAATCGTTGAAACCTGTCGGATACACCACCGCCGATCCTGTGAGGACGCACGCGCAGTTGCACTCGATAGTTTTCGGCACTACATTCACTCAGAGAAGCGGCTCCAACTCCACTTCAAAACAACGAGGAAGTCATGGGAATCATAATGGACAGAAAGGTCGAATTCAGCACCCTGGTTCGAGCGCAGCCTGAACGTGTCTATGATTCGATCGCCACAGGTGAAGGGCTCGATGGTTGGTTTACAAAGGGAGCGAGCGTCGATTCCAACGCCGGAGGAGCGATTCATTTCCGCTGGAAAGACCATGGGCTGGAAAACTACACGGGGGAAAACGGCGGACCCATTCTTGAAGCGAGGCGGCCTGAGCGATTCGTGTTTCGGTGGAAAGCCGACAGCGGTTCATATTTGACCACGGTCGAAATCGACTTCACACCGGTTGCCTCGGGAACGGTCGTCAAACTCATGGAGTACGGCTACGAAGATAGTCCTGTGGGAATGCAGGACTTTCTCAACCGAGTAACAGGCTGGGCCCAAGCCCTGACCCTTTTAAAATTTTACGTGGAACATGGAGTGAAGTACTAGAGACGCGGCCGACAAGTCCTGCCACCCCCGAATAGGAAACTTCGGGGCAGGCAAGACACTGAGCCAAAGGCTCATGCGCCTCTGGCGCAGAAGACGCAAAGCCCCACAAAGACTGAAAGAATTCGAATCTTTTCCTTGGTGACTTGCCAGCCCGCTGCGCGTTCTGG
>JACVXU010000224.1 GCA_015661185.1 Bacteroidota bacterium | reverse complement strand
ATAACGTTTAGGCAAACCGCCGTTGCGAGCCGCCACTATGACTGATTCAATTCCGTGGCGGCGAGCAATGGAGCGAGCACTTTACATTTAGCCAACCTCTGTTTCAACATCGCCTATCCAGAGTGCGAGCGCCGGTTTGCCGTTTGTTAGCTGCAGCCGCTTCCTGCCAAATCACTCTCCGACTTCTCTACCCTCAACTTTGCAAAGAGGCGGCGCACATGTTGAACCTGGCGTGCTTTAACTTTTCGCCACATCGCCCCATTCGAGTCGCCAACGCCTCCTAGCCCTCTTTTCAAACTCAATAAGCTTTGGTGCGCCGCCGGCCTTAGCGGACTTTCCAGCTACCGACCGATGCGGTTGCAGCTAACTAGTGTTAAAGCGTATTGCGTGTTTTCTTTCCAAATCAAGTCATGGGTGTAGGAAAATCGCGATTATTTCTCTCGTGGGTGAAGGATCTGGTCAATTGGACTGTGAAGCGCGCCAATCTGCCGCCGGCTTACATGCGTGTAGATCTCGGTCGTCTTTACACTGCTATGCCCCAGGAGCGCCTGAATAAACCTGATGTCAGTCCCCTGCTCAAGCAGGTGCGTTGCGAAAGAATGCCGCAATGTGTGTATCGAAACATGCTTGCGTATGCCTGCCTTCTCTGCAGCGTTCTCGAATACCTTCTGCGCACTTCGCACCGAATATGACTCACCCGCTCTTTGCCCTTCGAACAACCAGGACTGCGGCTTGTACGCCTTCCAATAATCCCGTAATCCATCCAACACTACATCCGACAATATCGTATACCGATCTTTCTGCCCTTTGCCTGAATGAACGTGGATCAGTTTACGCTCGCTGTCGATGTCCTCCAGCTTCAAATGCACTATCTCGCTTACACGCAAACCCGCAGAATACGCAATCATCAGCAAAACGCGATGCTTGAGGTTTCCCGAACTCTCTAGAAGCGCCTTCACCTCCTCAAGAGACAAGACGACTGGCAACTGACGCGCTTTCCTCGGACGCTCGATCTCTCCCAATACTAGGGGACATTTGTAGACTTCTTCATACACGAAGCGCAGCGCGCTCAAAATCTGGCTGATCGAGCCGGCTGAGAGCTTCTTCACTTCGATCTGATGAAGTATGTACCCCCGTATGTCTGAACGTCCGCACACAGCTCCCATACGCTTCGATGGTCCTCGGAGAGTAATTGCGAATTCGCAACTCCCTTTGAATGAGTTCGAGATCCCGGGAACTCTCTAAACGCGAATTGGAACTGCGAGGAGGGCTTGGCTTCGCTGCCTTCGTGAAACCAAATGCTTCGGCGACCTCGCCATCAAGAATCCTCCAATCAGTTCGATAGGCGGCGAGCAACTGGTCAAGAGCTTCCCTTGTGCGCGGGAAACTCCAGCACAGCTTCTCGCTTTCACAACGATGGCCTGGAATTGCCCTGAATTGACGGACCTTCATGTCATCAACCGGACCCTTCAGTCCAATTCTGTCGGGTGGGATTAGAAAAAAACGTGGCTTGGGTGGAATCTGGCGGGGTTTACCTTGCTGTGAGGAAAGCATACTGCCTCCGGTCAATAAAGCTTGCCAATCCCTGCTGCCACTCAGACGCGGCTGGCGAGGAGTCAGGCAAGGAGTTCGGTGGGAAACCACAGTGCGAAGATACTTGTTCAGCGCGAACATACTGCAGCGTTGCCTAAGAATCAATACGTACTATTACGTACAATGCGTGTACGTAGAAATACCGACACAAATACATACCAAAAGTGGGAATGGCAATCGATTGGCATTTCGTTCGGAACGCTCGATTCTGGCGACGGTCCCAATCCCGCGCTATTTCACTCCGAGGTATCGCAGAAGGTTGGATATCGCAATTATCAGATCGAACAGATTCACCTGATTCGGCGGGGGCGGCGGTCTCATTGGGTTGTCCGTCCTTCCATACAATGCCTGGTTACGGCGCAGCTTGGACTCCATTTCACCAGGAATCCGAAGATCGGCAAATGCCCGGTCAAGCAACTTCGTTCTCTTGGTTTCCGCTAAATCGATTTGCAGGACGCCCTGAAAAATGGCTTGCTGAAGAATATACTCCCTGAGTTCTGGATACAATCTGCCAAGCGAATCGGCAATCTCAAGCGTCAACTCGGGGAATTGACGGTCACGGATATCAAGAAGATTCAGCGTACCAGAGGATGCCGTACGGGTTGACTTTGAGGTTACTCGGGAGAGGATACGTTCAATCTCTGACCGGGGACTGGGCTGGGTCTTGTCCTGAGCGCGTTTCGTTGTGTCTTGAGAGGGAACAGCGAGGCTGCAGACTGCTATACAACGTGCGGCAACGGGCAACCCAACATCTGCCTCGGCTGATTTGTGCACAAAGAAAAGGGCGAACATCAGAAACAGCGCCCGACAGGGAATACACGATGGAGAAGTCGTCTGGGTGATCTTTGATTGTTCAGGAGAAGGCGGTCAACAGTGAGACGAGTTGATGCGGCTGGAAGTTCCGGGTCCCCTACGCGGCAATCTCGGCTGGTTCTGTCACTCCCAATATCTCGTACAACGTCGTCCTCTGAGCAGCTGCGAATCCAGCTTCATGAATCAATTGAATGCATTCTTCTGGATTAGCCTTGTTGAAGAAGTTGGCTGCGGCGTGGACGTTCTCTTCCATCAACGTTCCGCCAAAATCATCTGCTCCGAAATGCAGCGCAATCTGCCCTGTCTTTTTTCCTTCCGAAAACCACGAGGCTTGAATGTGTGGGAAGTTGTCGAGATAGATTCGTGAGATCGCAAGGATCTGAAGATAGCGCGTCGGACTTGCATAGTGGGGAATGATCTTCTCCAGTGGCGTGTTTCCAGGTTTGAACGACCATGGCACAAACGCCGTGAACCCTCCTGTCTCATCCTGAAGAGCGCGGATGCTCTCGAGGTGCTCCAGGATATCTTCATCCTCCTCGAGGTGACCATACATCATCGTGGCTGTCGACTTGTATCCCAGGCGGTGTGCCTCGCGCATAACGTTCAACCAATCCGCCGATGTCCCCTTTTTGTTGCTGATCTTCTTCTTCACCCGATCTGAAAGAATCTCTGCTCCTCCACCCGGGATCGATCTGAGCCCGGCATCCCACAACTGCTGAAGAACACCCTTGATCGGGAGCCCGGAGATCTGCGACATACCGATGATCTCCGATGTCGAATAGAAATGTGGATGTATCTGCGGAACCTCGGCAATTGTGCGCCGGACCATCTCAAGGTAGTACTCGAAGGACAACGACGGATGCACACCCCCCTGCAGCAACACGGTGGTCGCGCCCAGAGCGGCGGCTTCCTTGAACTTCTGAATCATGTGGTCCACGGTGTAAGTGTACTCCCCTTCCTCACCGGGATGACGATAGAACGCGCAGAAAATGCAATCAATGTTGCAGACGTTCGAATAGTTAGGGTTGGTATCCAGTATATACGTCACTGCACGCTGCGGGTTCTTCTGGAACCGGATCTCGTTGGCAAGTGCTCCAAGTTCAAGCAATTCAGCGTTTCGAAGAAGGAATACTCCCTCCCCACTCGTGATGCGATTTCCCCGTCGTAATTTTTCCTGTATTCCCTCTACTGTCATACGCCCTTCTCAGATTGATAATGCATATCCAGCCGATCTCAATTCCTTGATGATGCTCAAACTCGCTTCCTCGAGCTTAACGACAATCGGCTTCACCACGATACCCGGAATACTCTTCGGCACTTCCACATCCGTCATGTGCAGCACCATGACATGGTTCCTTCCCAGCTTGCCGACAAAGTGGCCCAGCTCGAACATTGCATATGCCAGGTCCTCGGAGTTCAAGACAAAAAATGCGAACTCCGCTCCCTCAACGTCAGTGAGGCTCTCCAAGCCAAGCATCTCGCCATGAGTCCGATCGATGGGGATTTCCTCCACCCCAACGTCTTCGAGAAAAGTGGCCAACTGTTGCCGCAGCGGATCATTGATCTCGCCGATGACATAGGCTTTCTTCTTCGTCGCCGCAGCTTGCGGCGCTACCGTATGGGCCACGCCCGAAGAAGCTGCAACAGTCTTCGCGGGGGGCTTGAGAGTCCTCGGCACATCTGACCCCTGCGCCTGGGTTCCGGCCGCTGCGACCGGAGGTGCAGGGGCCTGTACGCGGACAGGTTCCGCTGCAAGCTCGGGAGTAATTTTCAACTTCTCAAAAAGCTCACTCATGCACGACACTATCAGATGCGCTGAAGCCTGGAAGAAATAGCCCCCATTCGCGTCTGCAGTAATCTTGTTTTTATACGGCGTCCCTATCGGTCCAACCATCTCGAGTGATTCCTGGCACGCTTTCCGCCATGCCAGGTACTTGTCCTGCATACGTGCGTTGTAACCGGAGAATTCAAAGCCTCCAAGAGGCGCCAGCTTGGCGCCTTCCTCTACAAGCTTCTCAAATCTCTGGAACATGGTCTCCGACATGGCGTGAATTCGTCTTTAGTTCTGTTGATGCTGACTGCCGTCCATTGTCCCTTCAGCTTCCCCCTCAATCGATGTGAGCAATCCCTCAAACACCCCAATCGCCTCGCGCTCGCGTTCTCCCAGATGATAGTTGAATCCCTCCAGATATTCCATCGCTTCCCCCGAACTCCATCCGATCCGCTTTGCGTGTGCAACACTGATACGTTCCAGGTCAAGCTCGCCTTTCTTCAGCGAGGCCTGGATAAGCAGCGAAAGCTCTTCTCTCTTTTCCTTCGTGAGGGACTTCCTGACAGCCCACACGGCAAAAACAAACGGGAGATTCTGCCACTGATACCACTCCGAGGCGAGATCGTAGACGAGCTCGAAGCTCTGAAGACCAGTCTTCTGATGCCTCATCGCCTCGTCTCCGATCATCAGCACCGCATCACATTCATCATAGCTGTTGACACCCGAATGCATCCGCCGAAACTCAGCCTTCACTCCATACCTCTTTTCGAGCAACACCTGCAAAAGCCTCACGGATGTCGCGGTGTCATCAACAATCCCGATCGTTTTCCCCGCCAGCTCGCGCCAGCCGTGGTTCGAAAAGAGCATCACACTTTTGACCTGATCCCTCGTAGCAATACAATACGGCAGCATCATCAGAGTATCTTTCTGACTCAGGTAATCAGCCAGCGAGAACAACCCGGCATCAAGCTGATTGTTTCGGGCCAGAACTCCCATCCGCCGGGGAGTTACCGGCAGCATCTTGAACTGTCTTTTCTCGAAATGATGGTAAAACGGTAAGGAGTTGAGATACGGGATCTTCCCGATGACGTCTGACGTGTAGAGGTTCAGAGGATTGTAGTACACATCCCGTTCAACAGGGATCTTCCCCGCATCGCGAATGATCTTGATGATCTTATCCTTCGTCAGCTGCATGGGCGTTATTGCACCGGCGTCGTGCGCAATCTTCTCGCCTCCGACCGTGCCGTCGAGGTCGTCTGCGCCAAAGTTGAGTGCGACGGAAGCCACTTCCTCGGTCAACATCACCCAGTACGCCTTGATGTGCGGGAAGTTGTCCAGCATCAACCTCGAAACCGCAATCATTTTCAGATCGTCGATCGCCGAGGTGAAACGGTTCGTCGGCTTTATGCCGGTCTCGCCGGGCTGAAACGCCAGAGGGATAAACGTCAGGAAGCCCCTTGTTTCATCCTGCACTTCCCGCAGCCGTATCAAGTGCTCAACCCGCTCCTGCTGAGTCTCGATGTGGCCGTACAGAATCGTGCTGTTTGTCGGTATGCCGAGACGATGTGCAATCTTGTGAATGTCGAGCCAGGTCTTTGCACCTATCTTTGAGCTGAACAAACGTTTGCGAACGCGTTCGGAAAACACTTCGGCTCCGCCGCCGGGCATCGTTCGCAATCCTGCTTCTTTGAGTTGACGCAGGACTTCCTCGATCGACAACTTGAACTTCTTATGGAAGAAGTCAATCTCAACGGCCGTAAACGCTTTGATGTCGACGTTCGGGAAATGCCGCTTGATCGTGCGCAGCATGTCAAGGTAGTATTCCCAATGCCAATCCGGATGCAGACCGCCGGTGATGTGGACTTCATGGATCTCGGGCGTCAGCTTGCCGAGGATGTCTTGGATTGTCATTTCATACGCTTTGGGGCGACCCGCCTTCGTCGCGAAATCACAGAACTTGCACGCCAGGACGCAGATATTCGTCGGCTCAATTTTCTGATTGAGAACAAAATACACCGCGTCGCCGCTTCGTTCTCTCTGGACGGCGTGAGCCATCTTCCCGAGAGATATGACATCGTTCGTCCTGAAGAGCGTCAGTCCGTCTTCCAGAGTCAGCCGCTCTCCCCGCTGCACCTTCTCCCAAATCGGCAGGAGATGCGTATCACGAAAATGAATTATCTGCGCCATCACCTTCCCGCATTATGACCAATACTCGTTCCAACGACTATCGACTTTCTTCACGACTTCTTCAGGCATGCTCAACGGTTCAGGATATCCTTCCTTCCACGTCGCGTCAATGCCCATAACTCCTTTGTATACCGGTGCGATGCCAACGAGGCTCTGCTCGGTGAACACCACATCCCGCTCGCAATCGAACCTTGTGAAGACTCCCCAAATGGAGTTCTCACGATCCCTGATATCAACATCCTCGCTGACGGCAGCGATGATCCTCAGATGCTGCAGATCTTTCCGTTTCACCAGCTTCTCAACGACGGCTCTTCCCTTGTCCACCACTTTCACAATGAGGAAGCAGTTGTCGACGACATGAGCATCGATGATCCTCCTGTCGAGAGAGCGGATGTCCGAAAGCCTCGCACGGGTGCCCGACTTCGTTTTCGCCGGAGCTGCCGCGCGTTCCTTTCGCGTGGCATCGAGAATCATTCTACTCCCCAATTCCGTCTTGAAGCTCGTGAAGTCCAGCGTATCCATTGGGACTTTTGGCAACAAAACGAAATCATAGGTAGGGTCGAAGTGCTCTCGTATCTCCTTCAGAACAGCGCTCCAGTTGCGCACATCAACGCCCGCTG
>JACVXU010000041.1 GCA_015661185.1 Bacteroidota bacterium | reverse complement strand
GATGCAATGAAACTCCTTGTTAGAAAAGTAGAGAACATAGAAATGGTGCGACCCGACATCGTGGTCACGGGCAACCCGGGATGCATGGTCCAGATCCAGCATGGTCTTCGGCAAAAGGGGCTGAACATCGAACTGATGCACACAGCAACATTTCTCTGGAGAGGTTGTGAACTCTCATAAAACGCTTAGGGCCTACTTGTCAGGTGGAATGGAATTCGCAAAGGGCGAGGGATCCGATTGGCGAATGGAGTTGGATACATGGATCCGGGAGAATCTCAATCACACCGTCTACAATCCCAATCTGGAAAGCGAAGCGTTTCTTTCAAGGAAGTACCCGGCCGGCCGCTTCCGCGATCTGAAGCATGAAAATATCGACCTCTATGTTACGCTGGTTCGGGATCTTATCGATATGGATAGTCGTGAGATTGCCGAGAAGACGGACTACGTCGTTTGCTATTGGGATGAGAGTGCTCAACGGGGGGCAGGCACAAAGGGCGAGGTTACGATCGCTCGCTTCACTCAGAAGCCTGTTTATATGGTCACCGCCATGGAACTTCAGGGGATACCAGGTTGGGTGCTTGGTTGCACCACGAAGGTCTTCGGTTCGTTTGACGACCTCAAAGTGTTCCTGCTGGCGGAATTTGCAGGGAAGCAGGACTAGCCCTTTGACGATTCGAAGCAAAGTAATCATGATACTTCCACAATACTTCCATACCGCAAGGAGGGATGAGTGATGGATAGTTCGATGAAACGCAGGGACTTTTTGAAGTCCGCCACGCTCGCCGGTGCTGCAGCGTTCGTGGGTAATTCAGTGCCTGGTCTGAGTGAGGTGCAGGCACGGGCTAATAGTGTCGTACGGCCAGTTGTCATTGCCAGTGCCAATGGCCTCAAGGCGACCGCGAGGGCGATGGAGTTGATTCAGCAAGGGGTAGACGCTCTTGACGCCGTGATAGCAGGTGTGAACATCGTCGAAGACGATCCAAAGGACAATAGTGTCGGTTTTGGTGGACTGCCGAATGAGGATGGAGTAGTCGAGCTGGACTCCTCAGTCATGCATGGTCCTTCGGGACGGGGAGGCGCTGTCGCTTCGCTGCGGAACATCAAAAATCCCTCGAAAGTCGCGAAAGTCGTCATGGAACGCAGCGACCACGTGTTGCTGGTCGGCGAAGGAGCCTTGAGGTTTGCCGTATCGCACGGATTCAAAGAAGAGAATCTGCTTACGGAAGAGTCGCGCGAAATCTGGCTGAAGTGGAAGGAAACTCTCAGCAATCAGGATGACAGGTTACCGCCACACGATATTAATTCCATTGACATCGGCGAAGGACCCAAAAAGTACGAGCGGATTACCGGAACGATTAACTGTGATGGAGTTGACCTGAAGGGAAACATCTCGGGTGTCACCACCACAAGTGGACTTGCGTTCAAGATCCCGGGTCGAGTTGGTGACTCGCCGATTCTCGGCGCGGGTTTGTATGTGGACAACGAAGTGGGAGCTGCAGGCTCGACTGGTCGTGGTGAGGCCAATCTGCTGGCATGTAGTAGCGTGATGATTGTAGAGTATATGCGACAGGGGAAAACGCCGGAGGAGTCATGCCTGCTCGCGTGTACTCGTATCGCTCAACAAACCAAAGAACGAAGACTGCTCGATGACAAGGGGCGGCCGAACTTCAACGTTAATTTCTACGCGATCAACAAGAGCGGCGTTTACGGCTCCGCGGCCATCTGGAGCGGGCCGAAGTTTGCCGTCAACACTGGTGAGAAAGAGAGCCGACTTGAGAATTGCACATACCTCTACAAGAGGGAGAAAAAGTAGCCCGCTGAATGCCCTGGACACTCGTAGTTGTGCTGACAATTCTCCTGCCCCTGGCGGCAATTAACTTCTATGTCGGTAGGAAGATACTGCGGGCTCTGTCTGCACTTACATCTTGGAACCGGAAACGCCTGCGACTGATTGTCATTGGCGTCCACGTCTATCTGAATCTGCTGCCGTTAGCGTATCTGCTTGCTTATCTGGCGGCGGGAAGAGCCGCCGTCCCGGCTTTTTCAGGAGACAACTACCTCATCGACTTTTTCCTCAGCTATCCCTTCTGGATCGCCCTCGTAGTGGTGATCCAGCTGTCTCTTCTCTTTGCCATCTTCGATATTCTCAACCTCGCGATCATTCGCTTCATTGCCCCCCTCAAGCAATGGTGGAAAGGCCACAGTGCGCTGGTGGTTGTATTGTCGGCTTGCCTCGTGACCATCTACTCCGTCGCTGTGATGATCCTGGATACCTGGACGGTGCGCATCGTCGAGCGCGAGATTGCGCTGCCGGAGGGATTCAGTTGCCTTAGCGGGTTCCGGATTGCCGAAATATCGGACCTCCAGGGAGATGGGAGAACAACAGAGGAGGCTTTGCGACGCTATGTGGCCAAAATAAATTCTCTGAATCCGGATCTAGTACTCTTTGCTGGAGACCTGATCACAGCCGGAACCCGTTACATCGATTCCACAGCGAATATTCTTGGTCAACTTAGATCCAGATTTGGCACCATCGCAGCAGTGGGTGATCATGACATCTTCACGAACAAGCCGATGGTGCTGAAAGCTCTCGGAAGGGTGGGGATTCGGGTCATCGAAGACAGCACGATATTCCTCCTCGTCGACACTTGCCGGATTGCATTATCAGTTGTCACGTACACATACCCTCAGCGACCTACGCAGGACCAGCTTGAAAAGATCTCTGCCGAAGGGCAAGGGGACTACCGGATCTTGCTCGTCCACCAACCAGCCGAAAGTATTGTTGAATTCGCTCGTGATAAGGGATACCAGCTGCTGTTGGCGGGCCATACTCACGGAGGCGGGGTTGCATTTGGCCTTCCGGGTGTATTCCTGATGGCACCGGCAAGCTTGGAAACCAGATTTGTCAGCGGCCTCTATCACGTTGGTCAGCTCAATCTGAGCGTGACTAACGGTCTGGGTTTGACATTGGCACCGGTTCGTTTCCATGCTCCTGCAGAAATCGTTCTGATCATTTTGAAGTAGTTCGATTCCGTAGCCAGCAGAAATTGGGAATTGGGTCTACATTTCAATTCAGCGAATTGTTCATTATCTTTTGTGATAACAGGGGTTACTCGCTTAGACCAAAAGCACTAATCGAGAGCTTTCTGAATCAGTACTCGGTGTTGGAGATACGAAGATGGGTTCATTTGTAGACGTTAGCGGAAGCGTAGTCGTCTCCATGGTTGGAGCAGACAGTCTGGACTTTCTGCAGAGGATCTCGACGAATGATATGGCCCAGCTAAAGACTGGTGAAAACGTACAAACCATCCTGACAGATGAGAAGGGGAGAATCATCGACATCGTCGGAGTCGTTTGCCAGACTGACGGCAGATTCCTGCTCGTGGGTCAATCGCGAGTTTCCGGACAGCTGATGTCGTGGATTGAGAAATATATTATAATGGAAGACATCAAGATTGATGATCTAACTTCGCTATTCACACAATTTTTAGTCTTTGGTACGATTTCTTTTCCTCAGAAGGATTTTATTCGGGGACTAGCTCCGGAATCTACCACATACGAGGAGACTTGGGGTAGGTCAAAGCTTCACCGTGTCCTTACGCCGCGGGAGGCCGAGCAGGATGTCCGGCAAAGACTCTCAGATCGTGGAATTCTTTCAGTGACAAATGAGGCATTCGAGGAATACCGGATTCGCCACGGCATACCGATTGTTCCGAACGAGCTTTCGGCTCTCTACAACCCGCTCGAGGCGAATATCTCTTCGCTAATCAGCTGGACGAAGGGGTGTTACATAGGCCAGGAGGTCATAGCCCGGCTCGATACGTACAAGAAAGTTCAGCGGAGCTTGGTAAGGATGGTGATGGGAGCAACGCCTGCGAGCGTCCCCGTGCCTTTTTTCGACGGAGATGGCGAAGCTGGTACGATAACGAGCGCGGTCAGGATTGCAGCGAGAGGGGGTTGTCGGGGACTAGGGTACCTGAAAACATCAAAGATTCTGGGTAAGCGAGATTTCTTTTTCTTGAGAAATGAAGAAAAGATTGAATTGCATATCGAAGAGGAACCAGCCTGAGATCCCGCGAATCCGATCTTTTCGATAGCAAGAGGCGAATTTAGTTCGCTTCTTTGACTCTCTGTCTAACAAAGGGTTGATACACGATGGCAAAACAAGTACACAAGGCAGAAAAGGCCTACAAGAATCTCGAGTTCCTCACAAGTCCAGATGCCAGAGTGATTCGATTGATCTCGGAATTCCTCGAGCCGGCAAGACGGTTCAGGCACGAAGGGATCAGGGACACGATTGTTTTCTTTGGATCAGCGCGCATTCTTCCACGAGCAAAGGCTGTTCAACACCTAAAGGAAGTCTCGAAAAAATCTCGGGGTGGTCATCGACGCAGGTCAAAAGCTCAGAATGATCTTGAGGGTGCAAAGATTGATCTTGAGATGTCGAGGTACTACGAGGATGCGGTGAAATTGTCAGGACTTCTCACAAAATGGTCGAAAGGACTGAGGCAAAAGAATAGATTTGTAATGACTTCCGGTGGGGGGCCGGGGATTATGGAGGCGGCCAACAAAGGGGCGAAGTTGGCCAAGGGACGTTCCGTCGGACTGAACATCAGCTTGCCATTTGAGCAAAGCTCGAATCCGTATATCCCAGATGAGCTCAACTTTGACTTCCACTACTTTTTCATGAGGAAGTTGTGGTTTGTCTACCTGTCGAAAGCCATGGTAGTGTTCCCCGGCGGTTTTGGGACGTTTGATGAGGCCTTCGAAGTGCTCACGCTTCTTCAGACCCGGAAGATCAAGAAAAAGATGACTGTCGTTCTTTATGGGAAAGAATATTGGCAGAAGACCATCAATTTTGAGAGCCTCATTCGCCTGAAGATGATCAGTCCTGACGACCTCAAAATCTTCCATTTTGCTGATACCCCAAAAGAGGCTTTCGAATATATCGTCTGCGAGCTTCGAAAAAATTATCCAAATGAAACGAGTGAAGAAGCAAAGTCATCTGTCGCCGTTTGAGTATCTCGCCTCAAATCTGTATATTGATATGGGCTATATCCCAGTCAATCACATTCCGCTTTAATCTGTTCTTTGGGGGTGACCAGGATTCGACGGGGATGAGGAAGCTCAGAACTGCGTACCGTGGTCTCCGTGTCCACGTTAAAGAAGCGGTAAACTATCAAGTGCCAACTACAACTACGCACTGGCTGCTTAACTAGCTTAAGCAACCCGTTCCTTGTGCTTTTTGCCCATCGGGGGTACCTGGAACGTCGAATGAGATGGGATAGGGTGGTTTTGCGCCGAAGGGGACCACCTGAAATCCTGTCACAAGCAGGGTCCACTTTGGATAGCGTGTGGTCAATCCTGTCTACTGGAGTTCCCACATGCGAACCTCAATAAGTAGGCTAGGTACGTAAACGTTTTGAGAGGCTTCTCTTCGGACCGGGGTTCGACTCCCCGCACCTCCACCATTCCGGCCTTCGTCTCAAACGCGAAGGCCTTGCATCCATACGAATCCCCGCTGATCCCATGGCATCAACCATTCTGGTCGTCGATGACGAAAGAGACATTCTCGAGTTGCTGAAGTACAACCTCGAGAAGGAAGGTTATCGCGTTCTCACCGCACACAACGGGAAAGAAGCCCTCAGGTTTGTCAAGCAACATCCAGACCTTGTCGTGCTCGACGTCATGATGCCGGAGCTCGATGGGTGGGAGGTCTGCAAAGCAATACGGAAGGATCCGGCGACTGCAAGAATCCCTGTCGTTTTTCTGACTGCGAGGGATAGCGAGATTGACGAAGTTGTCGGATTGGAGCTCGGTGCGGACGACTACATCACGAAGCCTGTGAAAGTGCGCACGTTTCTCGCCCGAGTCAAACGAGCATTGAAGGGGCGCGCAGGAGGGGAAAGTGAAGAAGCCCCGGAACTCTTGAAGATGGGCGACCTGGAGATTCAGACGAACAATTATGTCGTACGAATAGGCAGTCGCGAGATCCATCTGCCGAAGAAGGAATTTGAAGTGCTCCTGTTTTTGGCCCGGCACCCAGAGCGTGTTGTGTCCCGTGAGACGCTTCTCAACGAAATCTGGGGACATGACGTGTACGTTGTTGACCGAACGATCGACGTGCACGTGCGGAAGATTCGGGAGAAGCTGGGTCGACACGCGCACCACATCGAAACCGTCAAAGGTGTCGGCTACCGATTTCGAAAGGAAGTCTGATGCGCAGCGTACGATCACAGATTGCGCTTACGTTTATCGTCATCTCAGTCCTCGTTATTGTTCTACTCGGAGTCTTGCTCAGCTACGAGATCGAGAAGTACTATTTTGACCGCTTGCTGGCAAGCCTGCGCACAGAGACAATGGTTATCGCCGCGTTATTGCAGGAATCGGCGCGGCGGAGCGAGTCACGGGAAAACATGGAAAAGGACCTCGCTGCTTTTGCTTCAGCGGCGCAAATGCGTATCACGCTTATCGACTCGTCTGGTGTGGTCGTGTATGACTCTTCCGTCCCGGATTCTCTTCTTCAGTCGCTTGAAAATCATTCCCAGCGTCAGGAAATCACTGAAGCGCGTCAGACGGGAACTGGTGCAAACGTTCGATTCAGCAAATCGATCCTTCAGGATCTGGTCTATGTCGCACGCAAGGTCGAGTCGCCTCGCGCCTCCGCGGCCGTGTTCCCAAGTCTGCAGTTCGTACGAGTCTCTGTCGCACTGACGGAGGTGAACCGAGTCATGTACGAGATTCGGTTCAAGATCGTCATCGTCTCGATCATGATTCTCGTGGTCGTGTTGATCGTGACTCAAATAGTGTCAAAGCGGTTGACGAAGCCTCTCACTGAGATTGCCGAAATGGTGAAGGAGATCAAGGCGGGCAACCTCGATCAGAAGCTCCCGGTCCGCTCGAATGATGAGATCGGTAGACTTGCCGAACTCATCAATGAAATGACAGACAAACTCAAGGCGGATATTGAGCAACTGAAGAAACTCGAGCGCGTCAGGAGCGAATTCCTCGGCAATGTGTCTCACGAACTGCGAACCCCCATATTTTCGCTGAAAGGATTCATAGAGACCCTCCTGGAAGGGGCAGTCGATGACCCGGCTGTCAACAGAAGATTTCTTGAAAAGGCCTATCACCACGCGAACCGTCTTGATACTCTCCTCAGCGACCTCATCGAGATTTCCCGCATCGAGTCGGGCGAAATGAAGATGAGTTTTCGATATGTCGACGCTGTCTCGATCCTGAAGAACCTTATTGCGGACTTTTCGGACAGTGCAGCCAAGAGGAAACAGAGTCTGCTTGTAGAAGTGCCTGATCGCGAAGTGCTGGTGCTCGGCGACAAAGACCGGTTGCGGCAGGCGCTTGGAAACATCGTCGACAATGCAATCAAATATAGTCCTGAAGGAGCCGCGACGACCGTGCGCCTCATAGAGGCCGAACGGTCGACCACGATATCGATATCCGATGCCGGTCCGGGGATTGAGGACGAGCATCTTCCCCGGATCTTCGAGAGATTCTACAGGGTCGACAAGACCCGTTCGCGAGAAGTGGGGGGCACAGGCCTCGGCCTCGCCATCGCGAAGCACATCGTCGAAGCGCACAGCAGCCAGATCTCCGTGACAAGCGAGATGGGAAAAGGAACGATCTTTTCGTTCGAACTGAAGAAGTAGGGGAGGGCTCCCGGAGGAGTTGTTTTTCCATTTCTACCTTGTTTTTCACCGTGGCTTGGGTGTTATTCCGCACAGTAATAGCTTGGAGCTGTTCCCACGCGATCATTGTGATGATTCTCTTCGTTTTAACACAAGTTCCCTCGCCATGATTGGGAGGGGGAACCCACTTGCCCTTCAATATCCGATTCCCGTAGCATTACTCGCAGGGTTGAATCTTGAATCTCCAAGCATGAATTCCTTGAAACAGGTTTGATGCTCGCGAGACAACGATCCACGATAGGTAGCTATGGCTCTCCTCTTAACAATTTGTTAGTACGCTCCTAACATTTGACTAACGCCTGTTCGCTAACTTTGTGGCGCAAACAACCATAGGAGCCGTGACTCATGACCCCCAAAACATCAATCACCTCAATAGCTGCAGAAGATGCACCAAAGGGAAGCATATTGTCGCTTCTGGCCGGTCATTTCATCGGTGGAGGATTTGATTCCGCAGAGTGCGAGCCTATAAGCGATAGCGAATTCAAGGTGCTGATGGCGGTTGTCGTGGTTGCTGCCATTGCGTTTGGATGCATTGTCAATGGGTGGTTGATTTGACTACAGATTCACCAAGGATTCGCCGAGGTGAGTTCCTTTCAAAGGCCTGATCTAAGATCAATCGACATTCTCAATTCACTTGTCTTCACTCAACCATATAGGGAGATTTAGATGAAAAAACTGATCCTCATTTGCCTGGTATTCCTGGGGTTCACTCTTCGTGCCCAGGAGAAGGATACGACGCTGGCAAATCTTCAACATAAAATGGCGGAGGTCAAAGAGCAGGTGGAGGGCCTGAATGAGCAGCTTCTCGCGTTAACGCCCGTCGTCGATGCTCTCAAGAAGATCAAGATCAGCGGGTACATCCAATCACAGTTCCAGGTTGCAGATGGCGATGGCATCGGCTCTTTCGCAGGTGGAAATCTTGCGACAGGCGTGCACTCCCGGTACCAGGTTCGG
Source organism: Bacteroidota bacterium (assembly GCA_015661185.1). Taxonomy (GTDB): domain Bacteria; phylum Bacteroidota; class Ignavibacteria; order UBA10030; family UBA10030; genus UBA9647. The sequence continues at coordinate 9,333 of JACVXU010000041.1, read as the reverse complement.
CGAGGGCGCGTGAAGGTCAACTATGATAACGACCTCACACAGTACGTGCTCCAGATCGATGTAACGCCGGGTGGCGTTGCGATCAAAGACGCGTACGTGAGCATCAAAGAGCCCTGGACAAAGACGTTCGGCCTGACGGCTGGTGTGTTCGATCGGCCATTTGGCTTCGAAATCTCCTATTCCTCAAGTAACCGTGAAGCTCCAGAGCGTAGTAGAATGTATCAAACTTTGTTCCCTGGTGAGCGGGATATGGGCGCGAAGATCGAAATCATGCCGCCCGAAAGTTCGCCGATGAGCTGGTTCAACTTCAAGGCGGGTCTCTTCACCGGAATGGGTCCCACCGCACAAGAAAATGACAACAACAAGGACATCATCGGACGCGCTGGTTTTACCCTTCCGATGCGCGACGCTGGGTTGGAGATCGATGGGGGAGTGTCGTGGTACCTTGGCAAAGTGCGAAATAATCAGCGAGCTATCTACACGATGGATGCGGCATCAAAGGCCTTTGCGTATGATTCAAGTGCAAGCAACAGCGGTTCGTATTTCGATCGTACATACATCGGCGCAGATCTTCAACTCTACTATGAGGTGCCGGTCTTGGGCGGGATGACGCTTCGTGGCGAGTACATCAGTGGGAAACAGCCCGGTACGGGAGGCACGAGTGCGACATCGAACTACAGCTCGTTCTACAACGCGGCAGGTACGCCTCTTTACAAAAGAGACTTTTCCGGATTCTATGTCAACTATGTTCAAAACATTGGTTTGAGGAATCAGTTCGTATTGAAATATGATGTGTTCACACCGAACACCGACGTCTCCGCCACCGACATCGGTGCTGCGACTCCTGCTGGAAAAGTGGCACTTACCGCGGGCGATATTCAGTTCACAACGCTGGGCATCGGCTGGGTGTACCATTGGGATTCCAATGTGAAGTTTACGTTCTACTACGACGCGGTGACTAATGAGAAAGTGAACGCAAACGGGCCCGCCGCCCTGGCTGCTTTCAAAGATGACGTCAAGGACAATGTGTTCACGGTCCGCATGCAATACAAATTCTAAGTTCACTACCTGATCAACCTGAAGGAGTAAAACAGAATGAAGATTATCATCACGCTTGTCGTCGCCGCAGCTCTTTTCTTCGGCTTTGTGTTGCAGCCTGCGGAAGTTATCACAGTCAAAGGGTCGGACACGATGGTGATCCTGGCCCAGCGATGGGCAGAAATCTACATGGCGAAGCACCCCGATGTGACCGTACAGGTCACTGGTGGCGGATCCGGTGTAGGTATATCTGCTCTCATCAACGGAACGACGGATATCTGCAACGCGTCACGTCCGATGAAACAGTCTGAAGTCGATAAGCTGAAGGCGCGTTTCAACGTGTTGGGAGTTGAAATAAAAGCGGCGAAGGACGGTCTGGCCATCTACGTCAACGAATCGAACCCCGTTCAAGAGCTGTCGATCGACCAACTGAAAGGTATCTACACCGGAGCGATCACCAACTGGAAAGACATTGGTGGACCTGATGCAAAGATCATCCTCTACGGCCGCGAGAACAGCTCTGGGACATATGTTTACTTCAAAGACAACGTGCTCAAGGGAGATGATTTTTCGCCCATGACGCAAACCATGCCGGGAACGGCAGCCGTCGTCAATGCAGTTTCAAAGGATAAGTTCGGCATTGGGTACGGTGGTGCGGCCTATGCCAAAGGGATCAAAGACGTGAAAGTGAAAAACGATGCCGCCTCGCCGGGCTACCTGCCGACACAGGAAAACGTGAAGAGCGGCAAGTATCCGATATCAAGGTACCTGTACTTGTATACGCGCAATCGTCCCACAGGTGCTCTGAAGGAGTACATTGACTGGATTCTCAGCTCCGAAGGACAGCAGATCGTGACGAAAGTTGGCTACTTCCCAGTGAGGTAGGTCAATATTAGAAACAGAGGCAGGAAATTGTAAGCGATGGCCACGAAGATTCGTGGCCATCGCTATTTTTGCTACGCTTCACGAGCCGATTGAGGGCTTAACAATTCGGTAACATGGGCGTAACGGGCAAATAATACGAGTTGGGTATATTTCAGTCTGAGTTTTCAGGTTCAATTCCCATTGATGCGTGATGCAAGCCCTTCAAGCACCGAATAAGTCAGAAACGACGTTACGGTCAATCACCACGACGTCGAACACCACTACTCCTTTGGCGAGCCAAGGGAACCACGACGGTGATTCCACAAAACTCTGGTGGAAAAAGAGATTTCGGCTTGGCGAATTCCTCATAGAGAAATCCATCACCGCGATCTCATTTCTTTCTTTTGCCTTCATTGCGCTGATCTTCGTCTTCGTGTTCCGTGAATCGCTGCCGATCTTCTCCACGAGCGCCGTCAAGAAGCCTGCCGAGACGAAACAAGTCCAACAGGAAACGTACGGAGATGAGACACCTGCAGCCGAACTGCAACAACAGGTCGACGAGAGGAAGAGGTCTGTTGAAAACCTAGAAGAGGGGGGTGCGACGGCTGCGAATCTTGCGGGCAAGATCTGGCAGCCCGTTTCCTCGAAGCCGAAGTATGGTATGCTCCCGCTGATAGTGGGGAGTCTCAAGGTTACCGCAGTCGCGGTGTTGTTCTCCGCACCGATGGCGATACTTGCTGCGTTGTTTACCGCAGCGTTTGCGCCAAAATGGGCAAAAGAACTGCTGAAACCTGCAATTGAGATTCTTGCCGGTATTCCATCCGTTGTGATCGGTTTCTTTGCTCTTATCGCGATGGCAACATTCCTGCAGAAGACGTTCGGATTCCAATACCGCCTCAATGCATTTGTAGGGGGTATCGCTCTTTCGCTTGCTGTCATCCCCATCATCTACACGATCACTGAGGACTCTCTTTCGAGGGTGCCGAAAGTCATAACGGAGGCGAGTCTGGCGCTGGGAGCATCAAAATGGCAGACGGCGTTGTTCGTGGTACTTCCGGCTGCTTCCCCGGGTATCTTTGCCGGTATCCTTCTGGGTATCGGGCGAGCATTTGGGGAGACGATGATTGTCCTCATGGCAACAGGCAACGCTTCGATATTGTCGGGCGACTTGTTCGAACCTGTCCGCACGATGTCAGCAACCATCGGCGCTGAGATGGGTGAGGTGGTATTCGGCGATACTCATTACACCGTCTTGTTTTTCATCGGTGCGGTCCTCTTTCTTTTCACCTTCACATTGAATGCGATTGCTGAGGTTTTCATCAGGCAACGCTTGATGAAGCGATTCGAGGGCCAATGAGAAAACTGGGACGAAAACTCCTCGGCCTTTCCATTCCTCTGTTCTCGGGACTGTGTGCTTTCTTCATTGTCCTGATTGTGCTTATCGTGATGGGTGAGACCATCATCGGCGGCTGGAGCACGTTAAGCTGGGAGTTCCTATCGACCGGGCCCAAGGAAGGAATGACGGAAGGGGGGATCTACCCGGCAATCATCGGCACGTTCCTCCTCGTCGTGATCATGTCGATCGCAGGCGTACCAATTGGGACTATTACCGCGATATATCTGAGCGAATACGCAAGCCAGAAGTCGATTCTCGCAAGGATGATTCGGTTCGCAGTGAACACACTCGCCGGCGTGCCTGCCATTGTCTTTGGGCTCTTCGGGCTTGGGTTCTTCATCCAATTCGTTGGTACAGGAATGGACAAGGTTCTGAGCGGCGGAGCTGAATTGAAGTGGGGCCAGCCGAATATCTTGTGGGCGAGCCTCACGATGGCCCTTCTCACGCTTCCTGTCGTGATCGTGTCCGTGGAAGAAGCGATAAAAGCTGTCCCGCGTGAGCTTCGAGAAGCGAGCCTGGCGCTCGGCGCAACCAAATGGGAAACGATTCGCAAGGTTGTTTTGCCCAACTCTATCACAGGAATTCTGACGGGGGGCATACTCGCGGTAAGCCGTGGAGCAGGGGAGGTGGCGCCAATTCTGTTCACAGGGGCCGCGTATTTTCTCCCGCATCTTCCGAGCGCATTGTCAGACCAATTCATGGAGCTCGGCTATCACATCTACATCATGACCACGCAATCGCCGGATGTAGAGGCAACGAGGGGGATCCAGTATGCAACGACACTTGTACTACTCGTGTTGACTTTTGCACTAAATTTCTCGGCGATGTTTCTACGATACAAAATACGAACGCGCACAGCGCGGTAATCTGGAGTGTTCCAGCGATATGAATCAAAACGGCTACAAGATCACGACTCGCAATCTCAGTCTCTCGTACGGGCCAAAACTGGCACTGAAGGATATCAGCGTCGGAATAAGGACAAACTACGTTACGGCGTTGATTGGCCCTTCCGGATGTGGCAAATCGACATTCCTCCGTGCACTGAACCGCATGAACGATCTGATCGACGGGGTGCAGACGTCGGGGGAGGTGCTTGTTGATGATATCGACGTCTATCGCAACGATGTTGATGTTGTAGCACTGAGGAAAAAGGTCGGGATGATCTTTCAGCGATCCAATCCTTTCCCGAAATCTATTTACGACAACATCGCGTACGGGCCACGAATCAACGGCATCCATGAGAAGAACAAACTCGATCAGATCGTCGAACGGAGCCTGAAACAAGCTGCCCTGTGGGATGAAGTGAAGGACGATTTGAAGAAGAGCGGGCTGGCGTTGTCAGGTGGACAGCAGCAGCGCCTGTGCATCGCTCGGGCGCTGGCAGTGGATCCCGAGGTAATTCTGATGGATGAGCCTGCAAGTGCGCTGGATCCTCTTGCAACGGCAAAGATTGAAGAGCTCATATTCGAGCTGAAAGAAAAATACACGATCGTGATCGTCACACACAACATGCAACAGGCGGCACGCGTCAGCGACTACACCGCATTTTTCTATATTGGGAAATTGATTGAGTTCGATGAAACAAAGAACATTTTCACTTCACCGAAAGAGAAGCAAACCGAAGACTACGTCACAGGGCGATTCGGTTGAGAAACGACAGTGCTGCGACGACTAAATCAATGATGGTTGTTATTCACTCTCAAGGAGAACGTTAGATTCTCATGCCTAGACACTTTGAGTTGGAATTGGATCAGCTCCGGACGATGCTTATCCGTATGGGCAGCCTCGTCGAGGAACAGATTGACTACGCAGTCAAAGCCATCACAGAAGCAGATGTGGCCCTTGCGCGACTGGTGATGCAGCGCGACAAAAAGGTCGATGAATATGACAACTCGCTCGACCAGCAGTGTTTGCGAATATTCGCCCTGACGCAGCCGGTTGCGATGGATCTCCGACTGTTGATGGCTGGGCTGAAGATCAACAACGAGCTGGAGCGAATCGGAGACATCGCCGTGAACCTTGCGGAACGCGTGGAATCGTTGTTGCCGTATCAGGATTTTGTGAAGACGACTTCTCTCAAGAGAATGGCTGATGCCGCGAGAGAGATGGTGAAAAGGGCGATTGATTCCTTCGTCAACAACGATCCAGCCCTGGCAAGAAAGGTGCTGGAATCTGACGACTTCATCGACAACCTTGACAGAGAAACATTCAATCTCATGGTGAAGACCATGAAAGAATCGCCCGAGTTTATTGAGCCTGCTGCACATGTAATGATCCTTTCACGCCATATCGAGCGTCTGGCTGATCACGCAACGAATATCTCTGAGGACGTAATATTCCTTGTGAATGCCAGGATCATCAAGCATCACGCGGACTCCTCCGCTGACGGAGGTCCAATTCGCACTTGAAAGTGACTTGATTTGTTCTATCTTTCAGGAAACGAACGACTCGAGAGGGTTCTCGCCAGATGAACGTCACGTTCACGAAAATGACGGGGGCTGGAAACGACTTTGTCGTCATCGATGACCGAAGAAGGCGGATCCGGAATGGTCCCAAAGCAGCGAAGCTGCTCTGTGATCGAAAGTGGGGGATAGGCGCTGATGGATTGCTATTGCTTCAAAAGAGTCGGCGGGCCGCCTACAAGATGATGTATTACAACGCAGACGGCAGTTACGGTGGAATGTGCGGCAATGGTGGCCGGTGCATTGCTTTCTACGCGTTCTCTGGCAAGATCGCCAGCAGGATACACAGATTTGAGGCTCTGGATCACATATACTGCGCTACCGTGAGCAGGACTGAAGTCATACTTACGATGAAAGATCCGCGGAACGCATTGTTAAGTCTCGAAATTGTCCTCGAGTCGAACCGCCTACCAGTGAGCTTCATCGATACAGGATCTCCTCACGTGGTTGTGCCCATCGAGAGTTTGAAAGGCGCTGCGTCTGTGGACGATGTCGATGTGTTGCGCCTTGGTAGGATGATTCGCCATCATGAACACTTTGCACCCAGTGGAACAAACGTGAATTTTATTGAAAGATCAGGTCCTAACTCAATACGAGTCAGGACGTTCGAGCGTGGTGTTGAAGATGAAACCTTAGCCTGTGGAACAGGCTCAATCGCGTCAGCAATTATGGCCGCTCGACAGTGGAACATCATTCCGCCTGTAACAGTTATTCCAAAAAGTCGCATGCCATTGTGGGTTGATTTCAGTGAGATTGATGGATCGATCCGGAATGTGCGGCTGGCTGGGCCTGCTAAAGTGGTCTATACTGGGTTAGTAGAGCTTTGATTTAGCCCAGAGAAATCCTTCTTAAAAGAACTCATTAGCTTAAGTGACCTGGACCCGCAGAATATTCCTTAAAGAGAGCCTCGCTGGCTGGATCGCTCTGGTGATAGGACCAACCGCTTATGGATTGATTCGACGAGTGTTACCGCCTGAGAGCGGAAGTGTTGGTAGAACCTCGATTATTGGGAAAGTGGATGAGTTCCAGGTCAAGACCAGCAAGGTGGTCTATTTTGGGCGCGAAAAAGTAATCATTGGTCGGTCACGCAACGGAAGTTTTCACGCAGTGAGCGCAGTATGCACTCACTTGGGGTGCTTTGTAAAGTTTGAGGAAGAAAACGACCAAGACGCATTTGTCTGCAACTGTCACAACAGCAAGTTCGATTTGGAAGGTGTGAATCTCTCGGGGCCGGCAGTTGCTCCGCTGCGCCAATACAAGATTGAGGTTGTTGAAGCAGGTGTCGAATTGTCGGCGATTAGCGAGCCAGAGGCTTTCTAGCGCGATGTCCGACCCTGTAGGGACTTCTGTTGTCGTATAATATGTATTATGTAAAGTCATCATCGACAAGGAAACCACGATTCGCACAAGACGCTCCTGACCTATACCTCTCCCACCGCTTTTGGAATAGCGCTTCGATAGGTATCTTCTGCAGACCGCACTGAAATCGAGATCTCGCTTCCAATCTTGATGCGGCCACTCCCGCTCACCGAGCCAATGACCGTTGCGGGCACACCTCGGGAACTGGCTAAGCCGAGGACGTCATCGAGCCTGCCGGGATTTGCGGAAATAATAACCCTCGACTGAGTCTCCCCAAATAAGCTGAAATCAAACCGGAGTTGTGGATTGACATAGCGATCGATTGTAACCCCGAATCGCTCATCACTGACAAACAACGCTTCGGAGATGGCAACGGCGACACCACCTTCAGAACAATCGTGTGCCGATGAAATGAGTGAGCGTTTGGAGAAATCCACGAGGAGAGCCTGAAGTGATTTCTCAAAGCCAAGATCTATAAGGGGTGCCTCACCAACGATTTTTGATATTCGTTGGAACAAATACTCTGAGCCTCCCACTTCACCCAGATCGTCGCCAAGGAGGAGAATGATGTCGCCGCTGTGTTGGAACGTAGAGCCGACTGCCAGGTCAACATCATCCAGGAGGCCCAACATTCCGATGACCGGCGTTGGAAGCACAGGACCATCCGGGCTTTCATTGTAGAAGCTGACGTTTCCCCCAGTCACCGGAGTCCCCAAAATCCGGCATGCATCGCCTATGCCAGCCGCAGCCTCCTTGAACTGCCAGTAAATCTCCGGATCGTATGGATTCCCAAAGTTCAAGCAATTGGTGATAGCTAGTGGCGTAGCTCCTGTGCAGGCCACATTTCGAGCTGCCTCAGCTACAGCAATTTGTCCACCTCGTCTCGGATTCAAGTAGACGTAGCGCGCGTTGCAATCGGTCTTGAGCACCAGTCCTTTACTCGTTCCCTTTATTCTGACCACAGCCGCATCGTAACTCGACGGAATCGTGCCCGTTCGAACCATGGAATCGTACTGATCGTATACCCATCTCTTGCACGCAATAGTTGGAGAAGAAAGGAGATTCAGCAGGACCTCGTTGTAATCAGATGGCGGCGTAAGAGATTCTGGGTCGAATGAACGGACCTCGGCCAGGGAAGCAGGCTCCTTGGCTTCCCGCTGGTAGACAGGAGCACCTCCGCCCAGAACCAGGGTCTCAGCCGGGACGTCAGCTTTCAGCGTCCCGTGTTGATAAACTTTGACGCGATCGCCCTCCACCACTTCACCAATGGTAACGGCATGTAAGTCCCACTTATCAAAGATCTTCTTGATCGCGGCTTCATCTGTAGGGTTAACTACTAGGAGCATCCTTTCCTGAGACTCAGAGAGCATGATTTCGTAGCTGCTCATGTTTTCTTCCCTGAGCGGGACGGCATCGAGATCCAACCGCATTCCACTGTTCCCTTTTGCACTCATCTCCATGCTGGAACAAGTCAGGCCGGCAGCACCCATGTCCTGAATGCCAACAATAATTCCAGCCTGGATAGACTCAAGCGTAGCTTCGAGCAAAAGCTTCTCGGTAAAGGGATCTCCTACTTGAACGGAAGGCCGCTTGGCCTCCGATTTCTCAGATATTTCTTCAGAGGCAAATGTGGCCCCATGAATGCCATCTCTGCCTGTGGATGAGCCGACGATCATCACAAGGTTGCCGACACCCTTCGAAATCGCTCGTGCAACGTTTCCATGCTTCACTATCCCAACCGCCATTGCATTGACGAGTGGATTTCCCGCATATGAGCGATCAAAATACACTTCACCGGCCACGGTGGGAACTCCAAAGCTATTGCCATAATCGCCGATGCCCTTCACTACTCCCTTGAAGAGATATCGGACGCGATCATTGGAGAGCTCACCAAATCGCAGAGAGTTGAGTGCTGCAATTGGCCGCGCCCCCATGGTAAAGATGTCCCTCAGAATGCCACCAACTCCCGTTGCGGCCCCCTGATAAGGTTCGACCGCTGATGGGTGGTTATGACTCTCGATCTTGAACGCAACAGCCAAACCATCTCCAATATCGACGAGCCCAGCGTTTTCTTCTCCTGCGCTGACGAGCAGCCCAGCGCCACTACGAGGGAGGGTCTTCAAGATAGCAATGGAATTCTTGTAGCTGCAGTGCTCGCTCCACATGACACTGTAGATACCGAGTTCAGTGTATGTCGGCCTCCGGTCGAGAATC
>JACVXU010000223.1 GCA_015661185.1 Bacteroidota bacterium | reverse complement strand
ATGTTCCGACCGTCATTGATGTCGGGGAGAATCCTGGATTCAAAATACGGAAGCGTTCTCGCCGCTGTGTCCTTCAGGCTCTCGCTGATCCCCATCGGATTCAGTTCAGTCACTTCGCTCGGCGGCGGAACGTCGTAGCTCCGTCTCCAGAGCTTCACCTGTGCATCACCGTATTTCAAGGCCGTTTCGGCCTTGTTCAATCCCTGGAGCGCGCCGTAATGACGTTCATTGAGCGCCTTGTCGTATTCGATCGGGAGGTTTTCCTGCCCGGTGATCTTCAGAACGATCTGAAGAGTATCGATTGCCCGCTTGAGGACAGAGGTGTACGCTTTATCGAATTTGTATGCCTTGAGTTTTTCCCCGGCTTCATGAGCTTCCTGCTCGCCTTTCGGTGACAAGGGCACATCGGTCCATCCGGTGAATCTGTTTTCCAGATTCCATTGTGATTCACCGTGTCGAAGAAGTATGAGATTTGGCATTGCCGTCGTGTCGGTTGTGTATGTTGAACGGTGGCTTGAGGGAAGGCGTCACACACCTCAACCGTGCGTGGCACATTCGCCTGCTAAGGTACGTCAAATTCACTTCATGGTAAAGTACCGGGCCTCGGGGTGATGCACGATGATCGCCGAGGTCGATTGTTCGGGCTCCATTTGGTATCCTTCCGTAAGGAAGACCCCGATGCGTTCTGGCTTCAGAAGCTCAAAGAGCTTGACCTGGTCTTCAAGGCGAGGGCACGCGGGATAGCCAAAACTGAACCTCGAACCCTGGTAACCCTGGCTGAACAATCTCTTGATGTGAGACGCATCCTTGCCGGCGATGCCGAGTTCTTCTCTGATCCGCTTGTGCCAGAGCTCCGCGAGCGCCTCGGCGCTCTCAACGCTCAGCCCGTGGAAATACAAATAGTCTTTGTACCTATTCGCGTCGTAGAGCTTCTTGGAGTGCTCCGATGCCTTCTGCCCGACCGTCACCACGTGGCATGCCAGCACATCGATATTCCCGGATTCGACCGGGGCAAAGTAGTCTGCGATGCACAGATGCCGGTCATCAGTCTGACGGGGAAACGTGAAGCGAAGCCATTCGTGTGATTTCCGATTGTCCCCGCCTGCCTCTCTGAATTCAATGAGGCGGGCAGGGATTGTCGATGGTTCGACTTCGCTCACCACGAGTTGTTGATGTACCATGGATGTCTGGTCGCCGGCATCTCGAGGCGGATGATAGACGATGAGGTCGTTACCATCGGATTGGCAGGGAAAGTACCCATAGGCGGCCCTTGGCTGCAAGAGTTGCTCGCGGTGGGTGAGGCTCTTAAGGTTCTCATAATCCGGATAGACCTGCTTCTCGAGGATTGCTTTGTACTCATCTTCCGACATCGAGCCTCTTACGACGCGCCATTGTCCGCGGATGAGCGCGACCTCGTTCACGTACCGAAACACCTCATCGAGCGGAATATCTTCGACGATCTTCGTCCCCCAAAACGGAGGGTTTGGAATCGGTACATCCCCGCGTACCTTCGATCGTACGACAGGCACAGTACCTTTTGCCGCCTCTGCTCCGGTTTCTTCAGAGGATTCGGCGTTTTGCATCTCAAGAGCGAGAGCGATCTTGGCCTCGGCTCCAACAAGCACCTCCTGATCTGCCACGACAACCTTTTCGTCCGGAGCGGCTTCCTTCATTCCACTCAGGATGGCTTCCATATAGCGCAGCCCGTCGAATGCATCATTCGCGTAGAAAACGTTCCCCTTGTAAAGCGGTCTGAGATCTCCATCGACGTATCTCCTCGTCAACGCTGCACCACCGAGGATGACCGGAATCTTCAGGTTGCGCTCGTTCATCACCTCAAGGTTTTCTTTCATCACCATCGTCGATTTCACGAGCAGTCCGCTCATGCCGATTGCATCGGCCTTGTGCTCGTGGGCCGCCTGGAGTATCGTTTCAACCGGGCATCGTATCCCGAGATTCACAACCTTGTATCCGTTGTTCGTCAGTATGATGTCGACCAGGTTCTTCCCGATATCGTGGACGTCCCCCTTGACTGTCGCAATGACCAACGTCCCCTTGTGAGAGCCCTCCTTCCTGTCCATGAAAGGCTCCAGATAAGAGACGGCTGCCTTCATCACTTCAGCGGATTGAAGCACAAATGGCAGCTGCATCTGCCCCGAGCCGAACAATTCCCCCACCACTTTCATCCCTCCGAGGAGGACCGTATTGATGATATCCAGGGCGGGGATCCGCATAAGGGCTTCGTCGAGTTCGGATTGCAGCCCGACCTTGTTTCCGTCAATGATTCTGTTCTTGAGCCGTTCTTCAATACTCACTCCCTGCACTTCCGCTTTCACCTTGTCAACTGCTTTTTGACCGGTAAAATGGGCCATCAACTCTGTCAGCGGGTCGTGGATGCAATGACGCTCGGCTCCTTCCCCCTCGAACTTGCGCTCGTCGAAGACCAGCTGCCGGCACAAGTCACGGCCACGCTCATCGATTTTGAAGAGCGGCATGATTTTCGAGGCGTGCACGATCGCCATATCGAGCCCGGCCTCAACCGCGTAGTGCAGGAACACACTGGAAAGACCAAACGAAACATTGCTGACTCCCAGGCTCGTGTGTACTCCCGGGAATTCCTGTTTCACCAGTCGGATTGCCTCAAGTGTTTCGATGCCGGAGCGCCTGAACTCCTCCTCACCCGAACCCAGTGTGAACGTGAGCATATCGAAGATGAGGTCGTGCGGCTTCATGCCATATTTCCCGACTGCCAGGTCATAGATTCGCCGTGCCACCGCGAGTTTGGCCTGAGCAGATTTCGCCATACCGTTCTCATCGATCGTCAAAGCGATGACTGCCGCACCATACCGCTTGCACAGTCCAACGACCGTCGCGAGCCGTTCCTCTCCGTCTTCGAGATTAATCGAGTTCACAATTGCTTTTCCGCCGATCCGCTGCAACGCTTCTTCGATAACCGGTGTTTCCGTGCTATCAAGAACGAGCGGAATGGAGATCTGCGTATTGAAGCGCCTGATGAGCTCACTCATGTCGGCTGCTTCATTTCGCCCGGCATAGGCGACGCACACATCGAGCATATGTGCCTGCTCCCGAACCTGATCACGCCCCATTGCGACCATGCCATCCCAGTCTTCTTTCACCAGGAGATCACGGAACAGCTTGCTTCCATTGGCATTCGTTCGTTCGCCGATGAGGATCGGGGGCGGAATGGTCTGGAACGGAGAGGCTTGATACAGACTCGAGGCACCGGGCACAAAGTCGAACGATCTGGTAGGAGGCGAGAGAGTGCCGACGGCAGATACGAGCTGGCGAATGTGTTCGTGTGTTGTCCCGCAGCATCCCCCCACCACTTGCACACCCAGATCATTCACAAAATGGGAGAGGTACTGAACGAGCTCGCGCGGCGACAAATGGTAGTGGGCCTTGCCACCGATATTCTCAGGCAACCCTGCGTTCGGCATGACGAAAATCGGCTTCGGAGAACTTGCCGAGAGAACCCGGACGTGATCGGACATTTCTTTCGGACCGGTTGCACAGTTCATTCCGATGACGTCCACATCGAAGGGCTCGATCGCCGTGAGGGCAGCGAAAATCTCCGTCCCGAGGAGCATCGTCCCCATGGTTTCGATGGTCACGGAGACGACGATTGGCACGCGCTTGTGGGTATCGCGAAAGGACTCAAAGATGCCATAAAGGGCTGATTTGATCTGGAGAACATCCTGGCAGGTTTCGACACTCAGGAGGTCCACGCCTCCCTCAATCAGGGCTTGCGACTGGATCCGATACGACTGCGCCATTTCCTTGAAGGAGATATGCCCAAGCGAAGGGAGTTTCGTCGTCGGTCCCAGCGAGCCGGCGACAAACCGGGGATGACCCTTGCGTGAATACTCGAGGGCGATGTTTCGCGCGATCCTGGCGGCCCTGAAATTGAGATCATAGGATTGGTCGCCCAGACCATACTCGGCGAGCACGATGTTTGTTCCACCGAATGAGTTCGTTTCGATGACGTCACATCCAGCCTCGAGGTAGTCCCGATGGACGTTTTCGACCGCGGAGGGCTTGGTGACCACGAGGTACTCATTGCAGCCATTGAAGCGCTCGCCGCCGAAATCATCAGGAGTAAGGTCTTGGCCTTGCAGATGAGTGCCCGTGGCACCGTCGAATACAATGACCTTTTCCTTGAGGATATCGAGAAAGAGTTTGGGCATGGAGTATCGAGCTATTAAGTCATCGAGCCATCGGGTGATCGGGCCATTTGGAGAATTGATCTGGAACAAAAAACCCGGCATGGGGCGCCGGGGGGCATTCAGACATTCTTACCGACGCTTTAGCACCTTGTCTAGCGTGGCTGCAAGCTGTCGTTCAAATTGCCACATTGAATGGTACGAAAGATTTTTCCGATCCGCAACCGGACGCTACGGCACCATGACCACTTTGCCAAACTGTTCACCGGCCTCAACGACCCGATGACCTTCGCGAGCATCGGCGAGCGGCAGCACCCGGTCAATCACAGGCTTGAAAATGCCCCGTTCGACGAGATTGAAGATTGTGTGAAGGTCTCCCTTTTGTCCCATCGTCGAACCGAGAATTTGAATCTATTTGTAGAAGACGTATCGAAGATCCGTTTTCGCCTCGTACCCCGACGTCGCGCCGCACGTCACAAGCCGTCCCCCTTTCGCCAGCGCCTTGATGCTGTCTTCCCATACCGCCGCGCCGATATGATCGAACACAACGTCAACGCCTCTCTTATCAGTGAGCCGGCGCGTCTCTGACAGGACATTTTGGCTTCGAGAGTTAATAATTTCGTCGGCTCCGAGCTCCCGCGCTTTGGCTGCCTTTGTCTCGGAACTTGTCGTTACAAGAACTCGTGCCCCCAATATCTTTGCGACTTGTAATCCTGCGCTTCCAACACCACTGCCCACACCGTGGATCAGGACATCTTCGCCCGGTCTGACGTTTGCCCGGTCAACCAGCATCTGCCACGCGGTGAGAAACACCAACGCCGTCGCCGCGGCACTCTCAAACGACACTTTCTCGGGAAGGGCGAGAATATTTCTTGAAGGGACAGCAATGAATTGCGCGTCTCCGCCATCCCTGTGCTCGCCGATCAATCGATAGTCCTTGCAGAGATTGTCCTGACCGCTCAGGCACTGCCTGCAATGTCCGCACGAGATTCCCTGTGCGACTACCACTCGGTCACCGCGCTTGACGTGGCGGACTTCGGAACCCGCGTCGGCAACGATGCCGGCAGCGTCAACGCCCGGTATCATCGGGAGAGGGAACTTGACACCCGGAAGGCCCTGACGAACCCAGAGATCGAGATGGTTGATGGAGGTTGCCTTTACCTCAACGAGCACATCGTTGGGACCAACATCGGGGACCGGTACGTCTTCGTATATGAGCTTCTCCAAACCACCGTGTTCGTGTATGCAGATTGCCTTCATAGATCTACCTTGTATCCTGCATTATCCGTGACAGTATTGGAAAAAAAGGAGGGAAATTCAAGGCAAGTGCGTGGCAGCACGAGTGATGCCCCTTGTCCTGCTCCGCCGCTCCTTTTTAGACAGTGAGCAGGTCACTCGTCGAAAGGTGTTTCTCTCCGCATTTGGAGGTGCAGACTATCGTCTATAGTGCCAAATGGCCCCGGGTGGGTTTTTGGTACTTTTTCGTCTTTTTCAGTGTCAATTTCTTAGCAAGCTTTGGATGAAGCTGGCTTGCGATGCGCGTGTATTCTAGCACGACTCGCTTGCCAATTCCAACCAGGTGAGCGATCTCATCGACCGTCATTCCTTTTTCCATCAACTGCATGACTCGGCGGTAGTGATTGAGGTATCGCCCTACCGATTTCAGATGATGATTCGTACGCCGTGCAATGTCTGCTTCACCAACACCTCGTTCCCACAACGTACAGATCAGCGCTTTGTGGGTCGGGTTGCTGCCTTGGTCGTAAATGTACCCTCTCAGCGGAAGGGTCTTGTCGGGATTCTCAGCGTAGTACTGTTTGATGTATTTCCCAACGACCCCTAATGATCGGTTCATAATAACCGACAGCTCACCAATCGTTAGTGATGTCCCTTGCTCATACGCACTCCACAACAGCCGAACCATCTGAGCCACCTCACGCCGATCACTCCACTGATAGTTGTCATTGCGAACCCCCTTCCGGTGACGGATCCGTTTGTCCACGTCATCCGGATTTACGTAAGGAAGGTAGATCGTCTTCGCCGGATACTCCTCCGCTCGCTTGGCATACTTGATCGTCTGGTCCTCCAACGCTTGCGTCCGCCAGCACAGGGTGCCCGGCGTCATCTTCCCAGCATCACCGTAATACAGCCCGTGCAACTGCTCTAAGTCCCCCGACAACTGCTCCAGCACTCGATGACTCCCTACGATCTTATACTCCGTCTCTAACAAGTGTACAACCGACTGCTTATACGTTCGTTTCGTTATCGCCCCATATCGATCAGTTACCGGCATAGGAACCCCTCCTTTTTTTCCCCCCATCGCCTATCCGGAAGCCTTCCTTGCGTCTGTCTAACTCCTTGTATTCCAAAACCTTGGCGCCACCTCCATGGCGTTCAACAATCTCCTTCAACCGCTCAGCATACTTCTTCAATGCCTGGTAATACAACTTCTCATACTCTCCCAGCAACGCTTCACTGATTCCTAAGATGTAACTCCGCTCATGCAGCCGAAGCTTCTTTCGCCGCAACGCATAGACAACTCGTCCAAACGTCTCCACGTAACGCTTGATCGCCTGCATCGTGTGTCGCATATGCGTCTCAATCTCTGCATACGTCTTCCCCTGCAAATACAACTCCACGATGCGTGCCTTGTGACTCTTCGCTCGTCCTATGCCTTCGTAATACCCTCGCGTTTGTACTTCGCACCCTTCTTTTCGCAATCGCTGAACATCTCGCTTTACCGTCCGGACCGATATCCCCAGCATCCTCCCCAAATCTTCTGTGCTGAAAACAACTCCCTGGTCAATCCCTTCTTCGATCACCCGCAACATCCGCATCGATCGTAAGGCCATCCTCCCGTGCCGCCTCCCATACTCGAGGTCCTCGATCCCTCCATCGAGTGTTACCACAACTTCCTTCTTCTTCACTTCCTCCATCGTCTTGCCAGCACTCTCTCCCAATATCACTCCAACCACCCGATGCTTCCCGCGTTCCACCGCCTTGCCTTCAAGCAATATTCCCCTCGCAGTCTCCAACACCAAGTCCGATTCACGTGGGCTCAGCTCAAATCCGTTCTTCAACTCCCACAGCAACAACCCATCTGCATGCTTCTCCTTCAACCGCCTCATTCGCTCCTGCTGTACCTCGCTTACCATTGCCTTCCTCCTTCTCTTGGGATCGTCTTCCTGCCAATGAACCACACTCTCACCTTCAACGTACTCACCGCAGATTCACTTGGCAAGCTTTTTCATCCCACCAGGGGGTGACAAATGGCACTATCGCACCAAGATCATCTTCTTCGTCGCCACGTAACTTCCCGCCTGCAGACGATAGAAGTAGATCCCGCTCGGTACTTCGGCTTTCCAATGGACTCGATAGTAACCCTGTTGTCGATACCCGTCGATAAGAACCGATACCAGCTGACCAGACACGTCGAAGACCTTTACGGAAACGGTCATCGCCTTCGGCAGCCCATAGCTGATCGTCGTCGTAGGGTTGAAAGGGTTTGGATAGTTTTGGCTCAGTTGAAGTTCGCGTGGACTTTCGTCCACCATGATCTCAACTGCAGAAGCTAATGTCGTGGTAAAGCGACCCGTGCTCGAATAGGGGCCGCTCCCTCCAGAATGGCTTGCACTCACTCGCCAGTAATAGACGGTGCCGCCAGCAAGACTACTGACATTATAGGATGTACCGGCTATCCCACCCTGATCAACGATGATGGTTGAGAAGGCAGGGCTCGTCGAGACCTGAACCTGATACCACGACGCTCCTGGCACACTGTCCCACCTCAACGTCGGGCTCGTCGAGACCCCTGTTAATCCATCCGCCGGCGACACGAGCGTTGGAGCCGCCAGCCCTGTGGGCGCATCCACCGTCGTGAAGCTCCACGTAGCCGAATAGGGTCCTGCACCTGCAAGGTCGCTCGCACTCGCTCGCCAATAGTAAACTGTGCTGTTTGCCAAGCCACCAGCACTGTAGGATGTATTGGTAATTCCCCTCTGCTCAACAACGATCGTTGAGAAGGCAGGGCTTGTCGAGATCTGAACCAGATACGATGTCGCACCTGGCACTCCACCCCAACTCAAGGTAGGGGTCGTCGAAACTCCTGTTGAGCCGTCAGAGCAACTATCGTCGTAAAGCTCCACGCGGCTGAATAGGGGCTCGTCCTTCCAGAGTCACTCGCACTCACTCGCCAGTAGTAAACTGTGCCGTTTGTCAAGCTACCAGCACTGTAGGATGTATTGGCAATCCCGCTCTGGTCAACGACGATCGTTGAGAAGGCAGAGCTCGTCGAGATCTGAACCTGATACGATGTCGCTCCTGGCTCCGCACGCCAAGTCAGCATCGGGCTTGTCGAGATCTCGCTCGACCCGTCAGCCGGCGACAGAAGCGTTGGCGCCGCCGGCCCTGCCCCAGCAACTATCGTCGTAAAGCTCCACGCGGCTGAATAGGGGCTCGTCCTTCCAGAGTCACTCGCACTCACTCGCCAGTAGTAAACTGTGCCGTTTGTCAA